>JANXZQ010000283.1 GCA_025355445.1 Gammaproteobacteria bacterium | reverse complement strand
GTCGGCTGCTCTCTTCGGTCGTCAAAATGATCGACTCAACCGGCGGTCCACGTCGCATCGCATCTCCCTCGAATGTCCAGTTTACCTTTGGACATCGAAGGAAAAGAAATGTTCACGAATTAATGACTCAGGACACTAGCGTCTCGCGTCAATCTGGCCCTTGGGATCGAGCCGCCGAACGGTGGCGTCATCAAGCTCTGCATGCCTAAGGTCATTTTTACCTTCGTAGGCCAGCGCCCGATACCGATAGGCGCGCACATCGGTTGGGTTGATCGAGATGGCGGCCGTCAGATCCGCAATAGCGGCGCCGTGCTCGTGTAGATGCAAATAAGCTAGGCCGCGGCCACGAAATGCTTCGGCGTCCTTCGCGCTGACTTCGATCACGTGACTGTAATCCTCGATGGCTCCTTGGGTGTCGAAGGCTTCCTGCCGTGAGAAGGCGCGGTGCCGATAGGCATCGACGGCCGCCGCATTGATTTGTATTGCGTGTGTGAAATCCACGATGGCATGGCCATGATCGTGTTTCGCCGCAAATGCCTGACCCCGGTTTAGGTAGGTGCCATACTGCTTTGGATCAAGAGCAATCGCGCCCGTGAAGTCGGCCATTGCGGCGTCCCAGTTGGATTCCTTCAGATAGGCCACGCCGCGATTCGCCAAAGCCGAGTACATTTTCGGCTCAAGTCCCAGTGCCTGGGTGTAGTCCTGTATGGCGCGATCAGTCTCACGCTGCGCCAAGTAGGCGTCGCCGCGTGCCTTGAGGGCGTTGGCGTTGCGCGGATTGAGTTCGATGGCTTTATCAAACTCTGCAATCGCCTGCGCTGCATCGCCGGAGTCCTGGCGGCTGAGACCCATGTCCAAGTGAGCACTCACCATGTTGGGATCCAATCGAATTGCCTCGGCAGAATCCGCAGCCGCCCTTTCATTGTCACCCATCGCGCGATAGACGAATCCGCGGCTCCGCCAAGCCACAGCGTTCTTCGGGTCAAACTCGATCGCTCGGCTGAAGTCCTCTATTGCCTGCTTGTTCTCGCCGCGGTGCGCATGAATCGAGCCGCGGCTGGCGTATATTTCACCATCCTTGGGATTGAGCGCGGCGGCTTTGTTCAGATCGGCGATGGCGTCATCGTCATCTCCGCGCCTGATGAAAATGGTTGCTCGATTGATGTAGGCCGAAATCAATTTCGCATCCAGCCTGATCGCGGCATCGTAGTCGGACAAAGCGCCGGCCTCATCGCCTTTCTGAGAATACATCAGGCCCCGATTCATATAGGTCTTCGCCTGCACGCCGGGGTTGTCGGCTCGCTTCAATACCGTGGTGTAGTCGGCGATCGCCTGGTTCAAGTCGCCCATTTGTTGATAACGGAATGCCCGATTTCGCAGCGCTATTGCTCGATTGTCGTCATTCTCGCGCTTGTCCTCGATGATATGCGTGCATGCAAGTGTCGCGACCTCCGGCTTGCCGGAGGCACAGCGAATATTGTCGCCGCTGTTGCCGCCGTTGTGGTTTGCACCCTGGGCTTGCACTGGGGACGCCACGAGAATAATCGTCAAGGAAGCGATGATCAGGAAAGAAATGGCGAGAGACGAATTTGGCGGACGCATTAGCGCATTATATGTAAGGACGCGGGCCCTAATAGAGATCGTCAGCCGGCGGTGCCCAGCGATGTTTCCAGCTCGCTGACCAGTGCGATGAGGCGCGGCCGTACCTGCTCCAACAAGAATTCCTTCGACACCATGTAGGCCGGCGCACCGCAGTTGATGGCCATCGGCGGCAGGCCGTCGCCCGGCCTCACGGGCACGGCAATGGCATTGACGTCTTTCTGCCATTCGCCGAAGGAACAGCACACGCCCAATTCGTGAATATCGAGCAGCGCCTTTGCGACGCCGCGCTGCAGGTCGGGCCAGCGGCCGACGTCGCTCAACTCACGCACCCGATCCATGATGTCATTGCGTTCCGCTTCCGGAGCCGCCGTCAGATAGGCACGGCCCATGGCCGAGGTGGCAATCTGAATGCGGGCGCCGCTATCAAGACTCAATGTGACCGCCGAGGAACCGCGAACGGCGTCGATGTAGATCATCGACAGCCGGTCGCGGCTGCCGAGACTCACCATGCACTGGCCGAACTCAGCCAGTTGCTGCATGAGCGGATGCGCGAGCTTGCGGATTTGCAGCCGCGACAGCATGGCGCTTCCCAAGCTCAAGGTGGCCGTCCCGAGGCTGTACTTGGTGCTGTCTTGGACGTAGATCAGATACCCGAGCTTGGTGAGAGTGTAGGTCAGTCTGGACACGGTGGACTTGGCGAGACCGCAGCGCCGCGCCAGTTCTTGATTGCCGAGCACGCGCTCGCCATGACGGAAACAGGCGAGCACCTCGAGTCCGCGTGCCAGCGCAGTCACGAAATGCCGCTCGGTTTTGGCTTTGCGGAGTTTATTCATTGACAAGCTCTGACAGGCGTCCGCATAATTTTGCACCATTTTGGAATTAAATTCCGTACTGCAGAACACAAGAATCAGGGATCTTGATCCGTAGGGGCCCCCATGCGGCTTGAATTTACCGACGAGGAACAGTCATTCAGGCAAGAAGTGCGCGACTTCCTGCGCCCACAGCTGTCTGCCGACATAAGCACGAAGGTGCTCAACGGCTACGAGCTGGGAAGGGAGGAAATGGTGTCGTGGCAGCGCCGCCTGCATGGGCGAGGCTGGGGCGGACTGGGCTGGCCCGTGGAATTCGGCGGCCCGGGATGGAATTCGGTGCAGCAGTACATCTTCGAAGAGGAGTCGGCGCTTGCCGGCGCGCCGCGCCTCATCCCCTTCGGCACCAAGATGGTCGCGCCGGTCATCATGGCTTTCGGCAGCGTCGCCCAGCAGCAGAGATTTCTACCGAATATCAGCTCCGGGGCAGAGTGGTGGTGCCAGGGCTATTCGGAACCCGGCGCGGGCTCCGACTTGGCATCGTTGAAAACGCGCGCCGTGCGTGACGGGGATCACTACATCGTCGACGGCCAGAAGACCTGGAACACGCTGGGTCAGTATGCGGATTGGATCTTCTGTCTGGTGCGCACCGACAGCGCGGCCAAGCAACAGTCAGGCATTACCTTTCTGCTGATCGACATGAAGTCCCCGGGCATCACCGTGCGTCCCATCGTGCTGATGGACGGCGGCCATGAAGTCAACGAGGTGTGGTTCGAGAATGTGCGTGTGCCGGTTGAGAACCGTATCGGCGAAGAGAACCGCGGCTGGACGTACGCCAAATTTCTGCTGGGCCACGAGCGCACCAACATAGCCGGCATCGGCATCGCCAAGCGTGAACTACGCCGTCTGAAGAGCATCGCGGCGCGTGAACTGCAGCATGGACGGCCGCTGCTCGAGGATCCCTTGTTCGCCGCGCAGATTGCGCAAGTCGAAATCGACCTGTGGGCGTTGGAAATCACCAACTTGCGGGTGCTGTCGGCCGAGCGTCGTTCTCCCGCCGCGGGTCCCGAGGCCTCGATTCTCAAGATCAGAGGCACGGAGATTCATCAAAGCATTTCCGAGCTTCTGCTGCGCGCCGTCGGCCCGTACGCGCTGCCGTTTCGTCGCGAAGCCATGGAAGCCGGCTGGCAATTCGACCCGACGCGCGAATCGCCGGGACCACGCTATGCCTCGACGCTGGCGGCGTCATATTTCAATCAGCGCAAACTGTCCATCTTCGGCGGCACCAATGAAATCCAGAAGAACATCATTTCCAAGATGATCGGTCTGTAGGAGAGAGTCGTGAACTTCGAATTCAGCGACGAACAGCGGCAATTGCACGAAGCGGTCGAGCGTTATTTGAGCGAGCAGTATTCCTTTGACCGCTTTCAATCCATCAAGCGTTCGGCCGCGGGATGGGATCCGTCGGTGTGGCAGGGCTTGGCGGAGTTGGGCGTGCTCGGCATCACGGTACCGGCGGCGCAGGGAGGACTCGGGTTTGGGCCCTTGGAAACGCTCGCCATGATGGGCGACTGCGGCCGCAGTCTGCTGCTCGAGCCGTTGTTGAGCAGCGCCATTGTTGCCACCGCCGCCTTGTGTGCTTTCGTCCATGAGCCGCCGGCCGCACAACTTCTGGGCAGCATGGCCGCCGGTGAGAAAATCGCGGTGCTCGGGCATTTCGAAAGCAACTCGCGCTATCAAAGCCAGTGGGTGACGACGCGCGCGCGGCGCAGCGGCGAGACGTATCGGCTGGACGGGCACAAGGGAGTGGTGATGCATGCCGGAGCGGCCGACGTTCTGCTGGTCTCGGCGCGTACGTCGGGAGAAGCGGCCGACGCTCGAGGCGTGTCCTTGTTTCTGGTGCCGCGCACGGCGCCGGGCGTGACATTGGACGTCTACCCCACGGTGGACGGCCAGCGCGCCGCCGACGTGTATCTGGAAGGTGTGGAATTGCCGGTCGCAAGCCAGCTGGGAGCCGAAGGTGATGCGCTGGCCGCCGTCGAAGCAGCCCTCGACATCGGGCTTGCGGGCTTGTGCGCCGACGCGGTGGGCGTCATGCAGGCGCTGCTGGATACGACCGTCGACTATGTACGCGAACGTCAGCAATTCGGCCAGCCCATCGGCAGGTTTCAGGCATTGCAGCATCGCATCGCCGACATGCTCATCCATCTCGAAGCGGCGCGCTCGATGAGCTATCTCGCGGCGCTGCGTTGCACGGCCGAGGATGTGAGCGAGCGCCGGCGCGCGTTGTCGGCGGCCAAGGCGGTGATCGGCCAGGCCGGCCGATTCGTCGGTCAGCAAGCCGTGCAGCTGCATGGCGGCATGGGCATGACGGACGAATTAAAAGTGAGCCACTTGTTCAAACGCCTTACCGCCGCTCAGCTGATGTTCGGCGACAGCGACACTCATTTGCAGCGCTTTGCCGCGCTCAGCCGAGCATGAGTCAGCGCAGCAAGGCGGTGGTGGCACGCGAAATCGGCAAGCCGCCGGCCGTTGAGGAGATCGAGGTTCAAGCGCCGCGCCACGGTGAAGTGACCATCCGGCTGGCTGCATGCGGTGTGTGCCACAGCGACTTGTCGGCGACCAATGGGACGATTTCCTATCCTCTGCCACTGGTGCTCGGGCATGAGGGAGCAGGCGTGGTGACTGCGGTGGGCGAGGGGGTCAGCCGCTATGCGGTCGGCGACCATGTGGTCAGTTCCTTTGTCAGCATGTGCGGCCGCTGTCACTACTGCCAGACAGGCCGCCCACAGCTGTGCGTGCAATCACTGCAGGCCTTGTACACGCTGCCGGACGGGACGGTGCGCACGCGTGATTCCGCCGGCTGCGCCCTCAATGTATTTTGCGGCTGCGGGGTCATGGCCGAATTCGCCACCGTGCACAGCGACAATGTGGTCAAGATCGACAAACAGATGCCGCTGGATCGCGCGGCGCTGATCGGCTGCGGAGTCATGACGGGAGTGGGCGCGGTGGTCAACACCGCACGCGTCGAAGCGGGTTCGGTGGCCGTGGTGTTCGGTTGCGGCGGCGTCGGCCTCAACGCCATCCAGGGTTGCGCCATCGCCGGAGCAGGCATGATAGTCGCTGTCGACACCAACCAGGCGACGCTCGAATTGGCGCAGCAGTTTGGTGCCACCCACACCTTCAACGTCAGCGGCCAGGAGAACGTCGGCAAGGCGTTGTACAAGCTGACCGGCGGCGGTGCGGACTACGCCTTCGATTGCGTGGGAGTGGGCAAGATCTCCGAACAAGCCTGGGGTGTGCTGCGGCGCGGAGGGACGGCCGTGATCGTGGGCATCGCATCGCCCAAAGATCAGATCACGCTGAACGCGCAGCAGGTCGCGCTCAGCGAGAAGACGTTGACCGGCAGTTACTATGGATCGGCGCGGCCCGCGCAGGATTTTCCGCGCCTCATCGGGCTGTACCGCAGCGGCCGGCTGAAGCTCGACGAATTGATCACGCGCACCTATTCGATCGATGAGGCGCCGCAGGCCTTCGCCGACCTCACCGCGGGGCGCGAGGGGCGCGGCGTGATTATTCTTGGCGCGGCCTGAAAATCCGCGTATCGGAGGTTCAATTCCCTCCCTGCGCCACCATTCCATCTTGGTCAGTCCCGACTACCACCCAGTGCTCTCGCGTACGCCGGAGTACGTGTAACTCTCTGATTTTAAACGGTACGATTCCCAAATTCGTCTGCCGACTTTTGTGCGCGGATTTCAAGCTGGGGGCAACTCACGCCCGAGTTGCCCCCAAAAATGGGTCCAAAAAGTCGAGTTGCCCCCAATGCTTTCCAACGTACTGATTAATAAGACGAAACCCCAAGCCAAAAGCGTGCGACTTTCCGATGGTGGGTAACGCTCGATCTTCCGCACCCTGTCCCGAAGGGAGCTAGCCTGAAACAGACGCCGCCGGATTCCAACTGAGGAGGTCGGCATGACAAAGGACGAGGATCGAGATGCAAGATGGCGCTCTGGCTGCAACGATTGCGGGAAGCAGCGGCCGCGAAGGAGCCGCTGGTAGAGTACGCGCGGCGTCACGGGTTAAAGCCCAGCGAAGCATATCGCTGGAGGCAGAAGCTGCGTCGTGCCGGTCGGTGGCCGGGGATCTCTGCAAACACGGCAAGAGCGAGTCAAGGGACAGTGGCAGCGGCAACACCGCACTTTGCGCGCGTGCGGATCGCGGCGGAGCAAGCCACGATTTCACCGGCACCGCTGCGTTTGCAGCTGCAGTTGAGCAACGGCCGGCGAGCCGAACTGCTGTTGAGCGATGAACAACTACCGCGGGTGCTGCCGCTGCTCGGTTGCATGTTGGAGAGCAACTCTGGTGCGCCCGCCGATGCCATGGATGGCGCGGCCCGCATTGCGTTGCTGGAAAGCGAACTTGAACTGTTGCGACGCCGGGATGCCGAGCGCACCGCGGAGTTGGCCGCGAGCGGCGGATCCGGGTTCTTGAGGAGGCACTGCGGATCCTGCAGGCCGATCGATACGGGGCGAGTCGCGAGAAGCTGCACGTAGCCCCCCGGCCAAACGGAGTTGTTCAACGAGGCAGAAGCCCTGGTCGAGTTGCACGAGGCGCTCGGCGCCGAAGTGAACCTCAAAGCCACGCCGCAGCGCGAAGAGAAATCCAACTCCGCTACCAAAGCCGGCCGCAAAGCCATCGCCGCTCATCTGGCCGGGGTGCCCATTGTGTACGAGATCCCCGAGAGAGAACGCCAGTGCGCGTGTGGCGGGACGCTTACCGAGATCGGGAGTGAAGTCAGCGAGTAACTCGATTACGTGCCGCCTAAGATCCAGGTGCTGCAGCATGTGCGCAAGAAATACGCCTGTCCCGGCTGCGAGCAGTGCCTTAAGATCGCGCCGTTGCGGGCGCAGATACCGCTTAATTCCACGTTCGCGGTAATCGTTCTCTCACCGAGCTCCGCGTCCAGCACCTTTCCATTCTGTGCGAGGCGTTTGAAATCGTTATAGGCGATGACTTCGCCGTGTTCGCTTGAGAGCCACCAGTGAAAGAGCAGTGTGGTTATGAACGCGCAGAGCAATAATGCAATCGAAAAAGTCCACTTGTTCATAGATACCTAGGCCGATCGTTATGGCGAGTTGGCGACATGGAACTTCCCTCTACCATCTCGCAGATTCAAATCCAGCAGCACTTTAGATTCCTCGCAAGAAACGCAGATGCATGGCTCTTCGCCAAGCTCCCCCAAGCGCGCCCAGCCTCTGAGTGCTCATCCGCCCTCTTCAATTACTCGAAATTCAAAAGTGCGTCGACCGAGCAACGAGTTGGTCACCAGGCAGGCCTTCTCGGCGCGTTCGAGCGACTCCTTCGCCTTTGCATGATTGGCGCTAGTCGGACCGTCAGCGTCGCCGTCGTCGTAAACTGGGTGAAATGCGTTGTACCGGAGTCACGCTCAAGGGTGCCGTCAACCTGGCAATCGAGCCTCGTCCAGGCGAAAGTGGATGCTCGCGAAACGCCGCGAAAAGTGAGGATGAAACAATCCGCAATCGCAGCGATCAACAGATTTTCGGGCGACCACAGGTCACCCGGTCCGTCGAACTCCGCAGGTGGCGCGGTATTGATGTCCGGCAGCCCCAGAGATGAGACGGGAACAAGTCCCGTTGCTGATCCGTGCGCTTTGGTTGGTAACTGTGCGGGTAGGGTTTCATGGGGTCGGCGCGATAACGGGCAACCCGGCCGCCTTCCACGCAGTTAGGCCACCGTTCATGTGCGAGGCGGCCTGTTGGCCGGCGGTCAAACGCCTCTCAGCAGCCGTGAGAGAGCGTTTGCCCGTTCCACAATGGAAGACGAGTAGACGCGGCCCATCCGGGGGTAGCGTGGTCGCATCAAAGGTCGATAGTGGATATAGGAGGGCACCATGAATGCGTTCGGCCGCATATTCCGGGGGTTCCCGGACATCGATTAGAAGTAGTTTGCCCGCTTCCAGCAATCGAGCCACTTCGGCAGGCTCCAAAACTTCGATTCGGGGTTGTTGTGAGTTCATTGACAATTGTCCTCCAAGTGGCACACGGCGCTTCCAAGTAATCGGCGCGGTGCAGCAAAACAGTCGGGTCGAGTAAACGCGCGCCACGCGATCATAAAAATAGCTTCGATGCTGTTGCAGCGTAGCGACTGGGATCGACGGCGTCTGTACGTAGAAGACACATCGACTACGTGTTTCAACCGCGCGACTATATGACCCGGCCGGGCGCCAACGGTAAAGACTATGCCTACTTCCCCGCGCGATCGACATAACAAAGCGGGGACAGCTCCGAAAGACACTGAGAAATGACGGTCTCACCATGATCGATCCACACCTCGTTTGGCCGCACGTAACGCACATCGTGCAATTGATGTACTTCATGCTACCCGCCTATCTGGCGAATATGACGCCGCCGTTTGTTAGGTTCTGGAAGGGGTGGAATCGTCCGATCAGTCGCCGATGTTTGGGGGATCACAAGACCGTCGTGGGGTTTATTAGTGGCATGAGTGTCGCGCTGGCGGTAGTGTTTCTACAGTCAAGGGTTCGCTGGCGGGGCGATCTACTTCCGTACGCCCGGTGGCCCCTGCTGGGGCTCGCGTTTGGCTTCGGCGCCATGAGCGGCGACAGCGTAAAAAGTCTTTTCAAGCGTCTGTGCAAAATCCGTCCAGGGCAGTCATGGATTCCGATGGATCAATTGGATTTTGTCGTGGGCGCCCTGATTTTGGTCAGCCCCTGGGTGCCGTTGACATGCCTAGAAGTGTTGGTAATCCTCGTTATTTCTTTTGCGGGGGATATTGCAATCAACCATTTATCCTATGCACTCGGTATCCGGACTACCCAGTGGTAACGTCCGTAGGCTCCCAGCAAACGCCGATGGACTCATGACCGCTCGCAGATTTCGAACTGCGAACGGCAAGTACGCCAGGTCCAGCGGCGTACTTCGTTTAGGCGGTGCCCTGAGGCGGTTCCGCTGCTAGGTGACTAGTGTCCTGAGTTAGAAGTTCGCACGCAAAATCGCTTGATACTTTCAAGAATCTGGTCAGCCGTTTTCGTCCATACGAATGGTTTCGCGTCGCGATTGTTGAGGGCAAGGTAGTCGCGGATAGCGCTTTCCAACTCC
>JANXZQ010000271.1 GCA_025355445.1 Gammaproteobacteria bacterium | reverse complement strand
TCGTACTTGATCGACGGCAGCCGCCGTATTCGCGACGCCGTGATGGCGGATTTCTTGATCGGCCGTCACGCGGACTTCGTCCGCAAGGCCGTCATGCTGCGCGCTTAGTAATGCAACCGCAGCAGGTTGGCGTCGCCGATTCTCGGCACCGTGACGATGTATAGAGTGCCGTACTCCTCATCGCCGATTTCAGGAACGGCGGAGCTACCGCTCAGCGCCGCAACGATCTGC
The DNA here is from genome assembly GCA_025355445.1 of Gammaproteobacteria bacterium. Classification (GTDB taxonomy): domain Bacteria; phylum Pseudomonadota; class Gammaproteobacteria; order Steroidobacterales; family Steroidobacteraceae; genus Bog-1198. Next base: position 7,748 of record JANXZQ010000271.1, on the reverse strand, counting down.
GGAACGGTATCGCTATGCCCGACGATGAGCACCCGGCCACCGGCGTGCTCACGCAGCGCTTTGCGCGCAAGCCCTTTCGGATCATCCGCGGGTACAACGGTGGCAGCTATACCCAGCCGCTTCGCCAAGGGCGCCGCCGTGAGGCGGTTGCGCAGCGCCGGTGAGGTGTAGATCGCGTCCACGTGACCCAAGTTCTTCGCGTCACCGAACATCTGCGCGAGCTGCTCCGCACGAGCCTGACCCGCCGGCGTCAACGGCGGATCCGAGGTGCCGGCGCTCAAATCCTTTTCCGCGTAACGAATCACGATGATCGTGGTGCAACTCGCGGTTCCCCACTCCCACGCCGCAAAGACAGCAAGGCTAAGACCCAAGACAGCCGCGAGCGCCGTCAACCAGATCGGCGTCAAGAAAGGCCGGCGCTGAAAGGTCACAGGGTCTTTGGTCATTGGCGCCATTGTACCAATGAACTTCGCGCCAATGAACTTTGAGTCAGTCCCTGGCGCTCTGCACCAGCCGGTAGCCGACGGCGGTCTCGGTCAGGATATGCTTCGGCTGCGCGGGATCGTTCTCCAGTTTCTGGCGTAAATGGCCCATGTAGACGCGCACATAGTGGCCGTCTTCGGTGTGCGTCGGACCCCACACTTCGCGCAGTATTTGCCGATGCGTCAGCACTTTGCCCGAGTTGGCGATCAACAACGTGAGCAAGCGGTATTCGATCGGAGTCAAGTGGATCGCGAGGCCGCCTTTGTGCACGGTGCGCAGGCTCATGTCGACTTTTACATCGCCGAATTCGAACACCGCGCCCAATCCCGCGCCGGCATCTCGGCGGCGGCGGGACGCCGCCCGCACGCGCGCCAGCAATTCTCCCACCCCAAACGGCTTTGTCAGATAGTCGTCCGCGCCGGCATCCAAGGCTTCTATTTTGTCCTCTTCGCCGACGCGGGCCGACAGCACGATCACGGGCACATTCGACCAGCTCCGCAAGTCGCGCAAAAATTCCATGCCATCGCCATCCGGCAACCCCAGGTCCAGGATGATCAGATCCGGCTTGCGGGTGCCTGCATCGATCAGGCCCTGCCGCAACGTCTCGGTCTCATGCACGTTCCAACCCTCGGCCTCCAGCGCCGTTCGCACGAATCTGCGTATTTGCCTTTCATCCTCGACGAGTATGGCGACGGGCAGGGGTTCAGCCATCGGCGCCCTCCGCTTCCTCGGCAGCTGCGGGCGGGTGCCCCAAGGGCAGAGTGAAGGTAAATCGCGCGCCGCCGCCTGCGCGGTTCGCGGCCACGATCTTCCCGTGATGCGATTCGACGATGGCCCGGCAAATTGCCAGACCCAAGCCCACACCCGGCGTTGCCGACTCGCGTTCGCCGCGGGTGAACTTCTGGAATACCGCCTCCTCGCGCCCCACGGGCAGCCCGGGGCCGTCATCCGCGACCGAGACGCTCAAATTGTCGCCGGCGATCTGCGCGGCCAAAGTGATTTTGCTGCCCGGCGGCGTGTACTTCGAAGCATTCTCCAATAAATTGACCAGAACTCTTTCGATCAACAGCGCATCGAAGCGCACCAGAGGCAAATCCCGGGGTATGTTTACCTCCACTGCGTGCTGCTTCAACATGCCGCGCGCCGCACTCAAGGCCGAACCCACCCCCTCTTCCAGAGGCTGCCACTGCAGGTTCAACTTCACTTCGCCGCTCTCGATACGCGCCATGTCGAGCAGGTTGCTCACCAAGGTGCTCATGCGCCGCGCTTCATCCTGTATGGCCTCCGCGCTCTCGAGCTGCACGGGCGACAGCGGCGGCTTGGTCAGCGTCAACGATTCGGCGAGGCCCACGAGGACGGTCAACGGCGTGCGCAGGTCGTGCGACAGCGCGGCCAGCAATGAATTTCTCAGGCGTTCCGATTCCATCCGCACCAGTGCATCCTGCGCCACTTCCACGTAGTGCACACGCTCGAGCGCTATGGCAATCAGCGCGGCGAAAGTGTCGAGCAGCTGCCGCTGCTCCGGTATTCGCAGTAGGCGGCGATTGTGGGCCTTGACCGCCAGCACTCCACGGGCGCGAGTCGGGGCGCGCAGCGGAATATACAGAACCTCGCTGCCGGGCAAGGTGTCCGTGCCGAAACCCGCCGGCTGACCCTTGTCAAAGGCCCATTGCGCGATGCCGATCTCGACCGTGAGCGTGGTATCGGAGCGCGAGGGCTTCATCGACAATTGACCGTCGGCGTTGGGCAACAGTAGCGCCGCGGCCGCACGAAAGGTGCGCTCGATCGTTGCATCGCTGATTTTCACCACTTGATCGATCTGCACGGCGCCGGATAGGTCGCGCGCTATTTCGTACAGCGAACCTGCGCGCTCCTCGCGATGCGCCGCCACCCGTGCCTGGAAGCGCAGACCCGCGGTCAGCTGACCCGTGATCAAACCGACGGCGAGCATGATGCAGAACGTCAGAAAATACTGCACGTCGCTCACCGCAAAGGAGAATCGCGGCGGCACGAAGAAGAAATCGAAGGCACAGACGCTCAACACCGCGGCCAAGGCAGCGGCACCGCGGCCGAAGCGCACCGCGACCAGCACCACGGTAAGAATGTAGATGGCCACGATATTCGAGCGGTCGAAATGCGCGGCCAGCGGCATCGATGACAAGGTCACGGCAATGCAGGCAAGCGCCGCCCACAAGTAGCGCACGCGCTTCAGCCGGCGGCGGTCGCCGGATTCCACCCCTGACGGCGCCGGCCACGCGGAGGAATTCCTGGCGTCTTGGTTCTGCATCACGCCGTCGGTGCGCCCGACCTCCACCAGATCGATATCCGGAGCCAGCAACGCCAATTTCTGCCCGCTGGATCGCTGCCAAGGCCACAGGCGCCGCGCCGGATCGCGGCCGATGACCAGCTTCGAGAGATTGTGGCTGCGGGCGTAGGCGACCACGCTCATTGCCACATCGGCATCCGCAATCACCGCGGTGGTCGCGCCCAATTCCTGAGCCAAGGACAGGGTTGCGAGAATCTTCTCCCGTCGTGCCGCCGGTAAGCGCTGCAGCGCGGGCGTTTCCACATAGATGGCATGCCATTCGGCATTCAACTGGCCGGCGAGCCGAGCCGCGGCCCGTACTACACGTTCCGCCCCGGAGTCGGGGCCGACGCAGGTCAACAGCGCGTTGGCGGTTTTCCAAACGGAGCCGATCGACTTGTCGACCCGATAGGCCTGAACGTCGCCCTCGACGCGTTCGGCCGTGCGCCGCAGCGCCAGCTCGCGCAGCGCCATCAGATTGCCCTTGCGGAAGAAATTGTCGGCGGCGCGCTCGGCCTGCAACGGCACGTACACCTTGCCCGCCCGCAGGCGCTCCAGCAGTTCTTCCGCCGGGATATCCACCAGCACCACTTCGTCGGCGTCGTCGAACACCGTGTCCGGCACGGTTTCCCATACGCGCACATTGGTGATCCCGCCGACGACATCGTTGAGGCTTTCCAAGTGCTGAACGTTTAGCGTGGAGAACACGTCCATGCCCGCCGCCAGCAGCTCTTCGACGTCCTGCCAGCGCTTCGGATGGCGCGCGCCCTGCACGTTGGAGTGCGCAAGCTCATCGACCAGCATCAACGAGGGACGGCGCAGCAGGGCCGCGTCGAGATCAAACTCGCTCAAGTCCTTTCCCCGGTAGGGCATGGATTTCGGCGGTAGTATCTCCAGGTCGCCGAGCAGCGCCGCCGTCTCGGAGCGGCCGTGAGTTTCGACGACGCCGACGATGACGTCGCGGCCTTCGCCCTTCAGTTGCCGGGCCGCCGCCAGCATGGCGTAGGTCTTGCCCACCCCCGCCGACGAGCCAAAGTAGATCCTGAGCTTTCCCCGGTGGGCGTCGGCTTCCTGGCGCTTGACCTTCGCCAGCAGCAAATCAGGATCGGGGCGAGTTTCGCTCGGCATCGGCCGCTATTGTGCGCGATCCAGGGCTAGGTTGAGCATTAAAACGTTGACCCGCGGCTCGCCGAATACCCACCATTGCGGCCCCTCCACCTGAGCCAGGACGAGCTCGCGCAATTTGACGGGGTCCATGCGTCTTTCCCGAGCCACGCGCGACACTTGGTACAGCGCAGCGGCGGGACTTAAGTGTGGGTCCAGTCCGCTGGCGGAGCCGGTCACGAGATCCACCGGTATGGGCAGGGTGTTCTGTGGATCGGCTTTCTTCAAGGCGTCAATCCTGGCGCGCACGGCATCCATCAGCGCAGGGTTCGTCGGCGCCCAATTCGAGCCGCTCGAGGCCGCTGCGTTGTTCGGCATGGGAGAAGTTGCGGAGATGCGGCCCCAGAAATATTTCGGTGCCTGGAATGACTGACCGATCAGCGACGAGCCGACCGTCCTGCCGTCGCGCATGATCAGACTGCCCGACACTTGGCGGGTGAATGCCACCCGGCCGATGCCGGTGACGGCAAGCGGATAGATGACGCCGGTCAGCAGCGTCAGAAACGTGAATAGCACCAGCAAGGGCCGCAGCATTTTTTGCATCGCCAACTCCTATACCAGCCGCAGCGCGGTAAGTACCATATCGATCGTCTTGATGCCGGCGAACGGCACGATGATGCCGCCCACGCCGTAAACCAGTAGGTTGCGGCGTAGCAGGGATGCGGCGCCGAGCGCCCGATATTTCACTCCCTTGAGCGCCAGCGGGATCAGCAGCACGATGATCAGCGCATTGAAAATCACCGCGGAGAGAATCGCCGAATTCGGGCTCGTCAACCGCATCACGTCCAGCGTCGCCAGCTGCGGATAGGTGGTGGCGAAGGCGGCAGGGATGATGGCGAAATATTTCGCCACGTCGTTGGCGATGGAAAATGTCGTCAGGGAACCACGCGTAATGAGCAGCTGCTTGCCCACCTCCACGATCTCGATCAACTTCGTCGGATTCGAGTCCAGATCCACCATGTTGCCGGCTTCCTTGGCGGCCTGGGTACCGGAGTTCATTGCGACCGCGACGTCGGCCTGTGCCAATGCCGGCGCATCATTGGTGCCATCGCCGGTCATGGCGACCAGACGGCCTTCGCGCTGGTATTCGCGAATCAATTTCAGTTTTGCTTCCGGGGTCGCTTCCGCCAGAAAATCATCCACGCCCGCCTCGGCCGCAATGGCCGCCGCGGTGAGCCGGTTGTCCCCCGTGATCATGACCGTGCGAATGCCCATCCGGCGCAGCTCCCCGAAGCGTTCCTTGATGCCGCCCTTGACGATGTCTTTGAGTTCCACCACCCCCAGCACGCGCCCGGCATCGCTGACCACCAACGGGGTGCTGCCCTTGCGCGCCACTTCATCGACCGTGCGCGAGACCTGCGGCGGAAAGGTGAATCCCTGCTCCTCGATGTAGCGGCGGATCGCATCGGCCGCACCCTTGCGCACCTCACGGCCGCCCAAGTTGACGCCGCTCATGCGCGTTACCGCCGAGAACGGCACGAAAGTCGCCTTGAGCTCCGCTAAATTGCGCTCGCGCAGATTGAAACGTTGCTTTGCCAGGACCACGATGCTGCGGCCCTCGGGGGTCTCATCCGCCAGCGAGCTCAACTGCGCGGCATCGGCGAGCTGCTGCTCGGTGCTGCCCTCCGCGGGAATAAAGGCAGCGGCCTGGCGGTTGCCCAACGTGATGGTGCCGGTCTTGTCGAGCAAGAGCACGTCCACGTCGCCCGCCGCTTCCACGGCGCGGCCCGACGTCGCAATCACGTTGGATGCCATCATACGGCTCATGCCGGCCACTCCAATGGCTGAAAGCAATCCTCCAATGGTCGTCGGTATGAGACACACCAACAGCGCGACCAGCACGGTAATCGTCACCGGAGAGCCCTGCTTTGCCACCAACACACCGAACAGCGAGAACGGCAGCAAGGTCGCGGTTGCCAGCAAGAACACCAAGGTCAATGCGATCAGCAATATGGTCAGCGCGATTTCATTCGGGGTCTTCTGCCGCTTGGCACCCTCGACCATGGCAATCATGCGGTCGATGAAAGCCTCGCCTGGATTGACCGATACGCGAACCACCAGCCAGTCCGACAATACTCGCGTGCCGCCGGTCACCGCCGAAAAATCGCCGCCCGATTCACGTACCACCGGTGCGGATTCGCCGGTGATCGCGCTTTCGTCCACGGACGCCACGCCATCCACCACTTCGCCGTCGGCCGGGATGATATCGCCGGCGTCGACCAGGAAGAAGTCTCCCTTGCGCAGTTGCAGCGCGGGTGTTGCGGTCCAATCGCCGGCGTACTTGGCCGAGGCCAATTTCTTGGCGCTGACAGAATGCTTCAGTCCGCGCAGCGACGCCGCCTGCGCGCGGCTGCGCCCCTCGGCGAGCGCTTCGGCAAAATTGGCGAACAGAACCGTGAACCACAACCAGGCAGAGATGCCGAATATGAAGCCCGCCGGCGCCTCGCCCTGGCCGCGCAGCGCCTGCACGAACAGAATCGAGGTAAGGATGCTGCCGATGTACACGACGAACATCACGGGGTTGCGCACCTGTACGGCGGGCGCGAGCTTGCGGAAGGAGTCGGCGATGGCCGGGCCCAGCAGTGCTGAATCCAATAACGTCAAAGATTTGCGAACCATGGCGCGCCCCTTAGTGAATCGCGTGAAGCTGCAGATGCTCGATCACCGGACCGAGCGCGAGCGCCGGCACATAGGTCAGGGCACCCACCAACACCACCGTTCCCACCAACAGCGCCACGAACAATGCCCCATGAGTGGGCAAGGTGCCGGCGGTCGATTCGATGCGCTTCTTCTTGGCAAGGGATCCGGCGATGGCCAGCACCGGAACGATGAAGGCGAATCGCCCGAACCACATGGCGATGGCCAGCAGCGAATTGTAGAAAGGCGTGTTGGCGGAAAGTCCCGCAAAGGCGCTGCCGTTGTTATTCGCCGCCGATGACAGGGCATACAGCACCTCGGAGAACCCATGCGCTCCGGGGTTGGATATTCCGAGCCTGCCCGCCTCCAGCATCACCGCCATCGCAGTACCGGCCAGCACCAGGAACGGGGTCACCAGAATAACGATCGAGGTCATTTTCATTTCGAATGACTCGATTTTCTTGCCGATGTATTCCGGCGTCCGCCCGATCATCAGTCCCGCCACGAATACCGCCATGATGGCGAAGATGAGCATGCCGTAGAGCCCGGACCCGACACCGCCGAAGACGACCTCGCCCAACTGAATGAGCCACATGGGCACCATACCGCCCAAGGGCGTGAACGAGTCGTGCATGGCATTGACGGCGCCGCAAGAAGCCGCCGTGGTGATGGTGGCGAACAGCGCCGAGGCGACGATGCCGAAGCGCGACTCCTTACCCTCCATATTGCCGCCGGCCTGCAGCGCACTGTGCGCCTGATCCACGCCCAGCGGCGCGAGCAGAGGATTACCCTGCGCTTCGGCCCACAGGGCAATCACCGCCATCACCACGAAAATGGCCGTCATCGCGCTCAAGACCGCCCAGCCCTGGCGCGAATCGCCCACCATCCGGCCAAATGCGAAACACAGGGCGGCCGGGATCAGGAACATTGCGATCATCTGCAGAAAATTACTCAGCGGCGTCGGGTTCTCGAAAGGGTGCGCGGAATTGGCATTGAAAAAGCCGCCGCCGTTTGTGCCGATTTCTTTTATGGCTTCCTGCGAGGCTACCGGGCCAACCGCGATTATCTGCCTGCCGCCTTCAAGCGTATGGGCTGTTATGGAACCGCTCAGTGTCTGCACAACCCCTTGCGAAACAAGCAGAAGCGACCAGATAATTAC
>JANXZQ010000262.1 GCA_025355445.1 Gammaproteobacteria bacterium | reverse complement strand
CGTCGAGCGTGATGAGATGGCGCAGCCCCCCGGCGCTGTCTTGTTGTAAACGCATGTGCGCTAGGAGTCCCCCGTGTGTTCCGTGAACCAGCGTTCCAAGATAATGCAGGCCGCCGCCGCGTCGACGTCGGCTTTCACGACACGCCGCCGGCGCAGGCCGGATTCACGCGCTGCCTTGAGCCGCCCCGCGGCTTCGCGGGATGAATAGCGCTCATCGACCAGCACGACTTGCAGCCCGCAGCGGCGTCCGAGCTCAGCGGCAAACTCGCGCGCCGCGGAGGTCATTGCACTGTCGGAACCGTCGACATTATACGGTAGGCCGACGACGGCCAGGGCGGGTTGCCACTCGCGCAGCAGCGCTTGGACCGCTTCCCAGCGAGGGCCGGCCGCGCCGGCCGGCACCGCGGCGAGGGGGGCCGCCGTCCGGCTCACCGTATCCCCGCAGGCGACACCGATGCGCCGACGTCCAAAATCGAAGGCCAACACGATGCGCGGCGCGGCGCTCGAGGGCGTGGGCACGGCTCTTAGGCGTTCCCGCTGATGGGGCTGATGCGCGACAACTCCACCCCGAGCAGGCGCCCGGCGGCCTCCCAGCGGGATTCGAACGGCAGTTCAAAAATCAACCCGGGATCTACCGGCGCGCTCAACCAGGCGTTCGCCCGGATCTCGTCTTCCAGCTGTCCGCCATCCCAGCCTGCGTAACCCAAGGCGACGACGGCCTCTTCAGGACCCTGGCCGCGGGCCATGGCGGCCAAAATGTCCCGCGACGTCGTGACATGAATGACATCCGACACTTTGAGGGTGGAGTCCCATTCGCCGCCGGCCCGGTGCACCACGAAACCGCGATCGGTCTGCATGGGCCCGCCGCGCAAAACCTGCCGCTCCCGCAGCGGGCCACCGAGGAGTTCGATTTCGAGTTGCTCGAAAATCTCCCCCATGCGCATCGGCAGCGGTTTGTTGAGGATGAGCCCCAATGCTCCGCGCGAGCTGTGGTCGCACACTAATGCAACGGTTTGGGAAAAATTGGGATCGCCCATCGCCGGCATGGCGATCAGTAACTGGTTGGTCAGGTAGCCCGAATCGCTAATGGACCGGCTCCGCGTAGACGACGCCGGCGCCTTGCGCCGCGCCCCCCAGAAACTGCCACTCGTACGCAATGCGTATCTGGTCATGCTTGGCTGCCAGCTCCCCCGGGAACGGGTCGTATGGCGCTGCAAGCCTCAGGATCCGCATGGCGGCCTCGTCGATCTCCACGTGACCGCTGCTGCGCCGAACCAGGGTTTGCAGAAGCTTGCCGTCCGCACCAATGGTCACCTCGATGACCGGCGTGCCGGACAGCTTCTCGCGACGGGCGGCATCCGGGAAATTCATCGTACCCACGCGCTCGATTTTATGGCGCCAGTTGTCCAGGTAAACGGCGACATCGGACTCACGCGTGTCCGCGGCAATCCACAGTTGCTGCATGGCTTCGCCGCGCATGCGCAGCTCGACCCCGTCGTCGTTGGGTGTCATCGCGAGCTGCGGCCGCTTCTCCAGCAGCAGCGGCACCTGGGATGATTCCTTGGCCGCCGTGGGCGCAGCGAAATACAGGATCTTTTGCACCGGCATTCGCGTGGAGACGAGTTCCTCGCCGCCGGCGTCCGAGCCGGCCTGTTGCACCGCCAGCCCATCGACGCTCGGCATGCCCGGCCGTTCCACCGGCATCAGCGAGGATTTGGGGATCAGCGCGCGTTCGCGTTTGCGCGTATTGCCCACACCTTTCTGATTGCGCTCCGACAGATACTGGGCGTTCGGATTGCGCGCGGCGCTCGGCGTCTGGTCATTGACCAGGACGACCTCCAAGGCCGGAGCCTCGTCACCCGCGGCCTTGCTGCCCGGAGAACTGAACGTCACGCCCAGAATCACGATCCCATGGAACAGCGCCGCCAGAAAGCAGGTGGTCAGCATGCGGTCATTGGCAGGCGGCAGCCCCACCCTCAGCATATCGCCGGCTTGGTATGTTTCGGGGATCACGCTGCGCTCATGGTCCTCTGGATCGCATCCATCAGCAATCCACCAATGTCGACAGCGTGCTTCTTGTCTAGTTCGCGGATGCCGGTTGGGCTGGTGACGTTGATCTCAGTCACGTAATCGCCGATCACATCGAGACCGACGAACATCATTCCGGCCGCTTTGAGCGTGGGTCCGATTTGCGCGCACAACCAGCGATCTCGCGCGTTGAGCGGCCGGCTCTCGGCACGCGCGCCGGCAGCGAGATTTCCGCGGTTGTCATCGGAGGTAGGGATCCGCACCAGGGCGAAGGGCACGGGCTCTCCGTCCACCAGAATGATCCTGCAATCGCCGGCGCTGACGATCTCCGGCAGGTATCGCTGCACGATGGCGTAGCGGGTGCCGTACCCGGTCAAGGTCTCGAACACCACGTTATGGTTCTTGTCGCCCTGTTCCAGAACGAATATGGAACGGCCTCCCATGCCGTCCAGCGGCTTGCACACCGCTTTGCCATGCTCGCGCAGAAATTCGCCCATGGCGTGCATGTCGCGCGTGATGAGGGTGGGAGCGCAGCATTCTGGAAACCACGCCGTATAGACTTTCTCGTTCATGTCCCGCAAGCCCTGCGGCCGGTTGCATACCAGCGCGCCCTGCAGCACGGCGCGATCCAGAATGTAGGTGGTGTAGATATATTCGGTATCGAACGGCGGGTCCTTGCGCATGAGAATCACGTCGAACTCACCAAGGCGGGCGGGCTGCGGCTCGCCGCGTACGAACCACTTGCCGAGATCGTCGAACACCTGCAGCGGCGCCAGCCGGCCCCACGCGACGCCGTCACGCAGCCAAAGATCCTTCTGTTCCACATAAAACACCTGCCAGCCGCGCGTCTGCGCGGCAAGCAACATCGCCAGCGTACTATCCTTGGCCGGCTTGATCTCTTCAATGGGGTCCATGACCACGACGAGACGGACTCGGGAAGACATGCTCATTACCTTCTCAGGATTCAAATGATCTCGGGGCAGCGCAGTTTAGCAGCCTGGCGGACTTAGCTTCGTGAGCCGCGTTGCACGCGCACGGATGGTGTCAAGCGGGCGGCGCACCGGCTCACTTGAGAGAACTGTGAACCAGACCACCGTTGTAGGGGGCGGCTTCCCGCCAAATGGCGACCTTACCGTGGCTTGCAGGGGCTGGATATGTTAAAAAGCCACAACATTCCAGCACCTACGCACACGTCGCCTTGAGGTCCCAAGACAGATTCATGGATAGCATGATCACTACGGCCAAGCCCAAGCTCACGGGACTCAAAGTTCTTGTGATCGACGACAGCAAGACCATTCGCAGGACCGCCGAGACTCTCCTGACCAAGGAGGGCTGTGAAGTGTTCACGGCCGTCGACGGATTCGACGCGCTTTCCAAGATCGCCGACCATCAGCCGGACATCGTGTTCGTCGACATCATGATGCCGCGCCTCGACGGCTACCAGACCTGTTCGCTGATCAAGCACAACAAGGTGTTCAGGCAAATCCCGGTCATCATGCTGTCGAGCAAGGACGGATTGTTCGATCGAGCCCGCGGCCGTATCGTGGGTTCAGAGCACTATTTGACGAAGCCCTTCACTAAAGACGAATTGCTGGGCGCGATCGAAGCTCACGTCGGCAAATGATGGAGAACCTGACAATGGCACTAATTCTCATTGTTGACGACTCACCCACCGAGGTATTCGTCATGCAAAAGGCCTTGGAGAAACATGGCTTCAAGACTGCGGCCGCCGAGAACGGCGAGGAGGGCGTGCGCAAGGCAAAGGCCATGAAGCCCGACCTCATCTTCATGGACATCGTCATGCCCGGCGTGAACGGCTATCAGGCTACCCGGATGCTTATCAACGATCCCGAAACCAGCCTGATTCCCATCATCATGGTGACCACGAAAGGCCAAGAGACCGACCGGGTATGGGGTCTGCGGCAAGGTGCCGTGGATTATCTGGTCAAGCCCGTATCGGCGCAGGCCCTGGTCGAAAAGGCACAGGCCGCGCTGGCCGTATGACGAGCGTCGTCGGCGCAGCGGAGACCAGCCTGCGCAGCTTGCGCGACCGTCCGTTCGAATTGCTGAAGGAACTCGAGAAGCGCAGCCGCGCAGTGACGGCAGGCAAGGTTGCGGAGACCACCGCCGGCCCAGAATGGGTGGGTGTGGCTTTTCGCATGGGCGGCGAGACTTTTTTGGTGGCTCGCGAGGAGACCCGTGAGGTGCTGGGTTATCCTGCGGCGGTGACGCGCATCCCCGGCGCGAAGAACTGGGTGAAGGGGCTGGCGAATGTTCGCGGACAGTTGTTGCCGATGCTCGATCTGCGGCAGTTTCTCGGCAGCGGCGCGACAGCCTCGGGCCGCAATACCCGGGTCGTGGTGGTCAACCATCGGGAGATTCCGGCCGGACTCATGGTCGACGAAGTGTTGGGCTTTCGGCGCTTCGCGGACGCGGAGTTCGATCCGGAAGCACCGCCGACGGTGATCCGCTGCGATAGTTATCTGGCCGGTGCGTTTCGCCGCGGCGGCGAGGTCTGGCCGGTATTGAGCTTGAAGAGTTTGGTGGAGAGCCAGAGCTTTTTACAGGCCGCGAGCTAAAGGCTCAGGCGGGACTAGAGATGAACGATAAGAATCCAATTGCGAACTTCCTGCCGGTGCTGGCAGTGCTCATCGTGCTGTGCCTGGCCGGCGCCGCCGCGCTGACTTTACTCACGCATGACGCCGCGCCCGTCGCCGCGCCCGCCGAACAATTATCCCTGGTGGCGCAGCGCATGCCTTTCGAGGCGCAGAATGCGCTGCGTGGTGAGGCGAGTGCCTTCGATGCGCTCGCCAAGAGCGCGGCGCGCTTGAAGACTCTGCGCGGCACGGTGCCGCAGACCGGTGCGGGGACCGCAAGCGCCGCCGCCTGGAACAAATTGACCGATGGGGTCACGACCGTGGGTGAGGCACGGGCTTCGGTCGAGGCAATTCAAGTCGCGAATCAAGAGGCGCGCGAATCCGCCCCGAAGCTGTTGTCCGAACTTGGGGATCTTGCCAGCGCGGTCGGTGCCCAGAAGCTCGACGGCATGAGCCGCTACCTGGAGCGCTTCGAGCTCATGGTGCAGCGAATTCAACAGGACTTGAACGGTCTCGCGTCGGGCGTCAGCGATGCCGCGCCTGCCGCACAGCGGCTGGCAGATAGTTTGGAATTTCTGAGCCAGGTCATGCGCGGCCTGTCGGGCGAAGAATCCGGCCTAGCGTTGAGCAAGGTGACCGGAGCGGATGCCGAGCAGCGCCTGAAGACGGTGGTCGCGCGCAATCAGCAATACGGCGCCAGTGTGCGCAAGGCCATCGGCGCCGCCCAGGCGCTGTCCCGGGCGCAGGCGGCAGCCCGCACCTTGCCGGGCGTGGCGAGCGGCTTGTCGGCCGAGTTGGGCGACGCCCCGGCGGCGCGGCTGGATTCCGGCGCGGTTTTCAAGCCCTGGATTTTGTCCTTGTTGGGCCTTGCCGCGCTGCTCATGGCGGCGCTTGCCTGGACATTCTTGAAGACGGTCAACTTTCGGCGCACCAGTGAGCTGCGGGTGCGCGAGAACGAGCGCAACCAAGAAGCCATCATGCGCCTGCTCGATGAACTCTCCAGCCTGGCGGACGGCGATCTGACCGTGCAGGCGACGGTGACCGAGGATATTACGGGGGCCATTGCCGATTCGATCAACTATGCCATCGAAGCGTTGCGTGAGCTGGTCACGACGATCAACGACAGCGCCATTCAGCTGGAGGGCGCCACCAAGCAAACTCAAGGGGCAGCCGCGCACATGGCCAAGGCCAGCAGCGCGCAGTCGAGGCAAATATCCGCCGCCAGCGAATCCATGGCTGATATGGCGGCGTCGATCGAAGAGGTGTCCGGAAACTCCGAGCGCTGTTCCGACGTCGCCAGACACTCAGTGGACATCGCCCACAAGGGCGGCGACGCCGTGCGCCGTACCATCGACGGCATGAATGCGATTCGCGAGACCATCCAGGAGACCAGCAAGCGCATCAAGCGCTTAGGCGAAAGCTCCCAGGAAATCGGCAATATCGTCGAATTGATCAATGACATTGCCGAGCAGACCAATATTCTCGCGCTCAATGCCTCGATCCAGGCCTCGATGGCGGGCGAAGCCGGCCGCGGCTTCGCAGTGGTGGCCGACGAGGTGCAACGGCTGGCGGAGCGCGCTGCGAACGCCACCAAACAAATCGAGGTGCTGGTGCGCACCATCCAAACCGATACCAACGAGGCAGTGGTGTCCATGGAGCGCAGCACCACCGATGTGGTCGGCGGCGCTCTTTTGGCGGAAAACGCCGGCGCGGCGCTCGAAGAAATCGAACAGGTATCCAATCAGATCGCAAGCCTAGTGCAGAACATCTCGGCCAGTGCGAGGCAGCAGGCCGTCGCGTCAGGGAACATCTCGAAGAATATGCAGGTCGTGCGCGAGATATCCTCGCAGACGGCCGAGGGATCGACGTCGACATCCACATCGATCGCCAAGCTCGCCGCCCTATCGGCGCAACTGCGCAAGTCCGTGGCAGGATTCCGGCTGCCCGACTATGGCGGCGGCACAATTACCGTCGGCGGTACTTCGCAGCGGTTGCCGGCTTTGAGTCAGAGCACAAGCGCTGGCCCGAACGGCAGCGCGGGCCCGAACGGCAGCGCCGGCGCGAACGGCAGTGCGGGCGCACCGAGCGGGGCGTCGAGCAACCTAGGCGCGGGCAACACCGGGAAGATGCGCAAGGCCAGCGGCTTCAGCGCCTGACGAGTAGAGACGATTCCGGCATGACCGACATCAGCTCCCAAACCTTGCACATTGTCGCCAAAGAACTGGCGGCGACTCTAAATGACGCGCGTGCCTCGCTCGAGGCTTACGCCGAGCGCTCGGACCAGCGGGCGTCGCTCGAGAAGTGCGCCGACCAGCTGCATTCCGCTCACGGGGTGCTGCGTTTGGTCGAGGTATACGGTGCCGCCCTGCTCGCGGAGGAAATGGAATACGTCACCCGCTACTTGCTGAGTTCGGACAATGACCAGAAGCGGCAGGTCGACGGCCTGGATGCGCTGATGCGAGCGATGGTGCAGCTGCCGACGTATTTGGAACGGGTAATGTCGGGCGGCCGCGATTTGGCCCTGGTGCTGTTGCCTCTGCTCAACGATTTGCGATCCGTGCGCGGCAGTCCGTTGCTGTCCGAGGGCACACTGTTATTGCTCAATTTGAAATCTGACCAGCCTGCACAGCCGCAATCGCAGGGGCAGGGTGAGCAATCGATTTCCGTGTCGCAATGGGCGCGACGCCTACGGCCGCGCTTCCAGATTGGATTGCTGGGATATATCCGCGGCGAGCGCACCGTGCAGAACCTGGAGATTCTGGCGAAGGTGGCCGAGAAGCTGGAACAGGTGGCCACGACCCAGCCCGTATTCCAATTGTGGTGGGTGGTGGGTGCCATCCTCGAGGCGGTGCGCGAGAACGGCTTGGAAGGCAGCGCGACGCTGAAGCGCTTACTGGGCCAGGCGGATCGTCAAATCAAGACCCTGTACGAACTCGGCGAGGAACGCTATTGCGAGGACCCGCCGGTCGACCTGCTGAATAATCTGCTGTACTACGTCGCGCGGGCGTCGAACAGCGGCGGCCGCATCGCCGCGGTGCGCGCTTCATTCAAGCTTTCCGAGCTGTTGCCGGTCGACGATTCCATCGAACAAGAGCGCGAAAGCCTGTCGGCACCGAGCGTCAAATTGATGCGCACGGTCGCTGCCGCCATCAAGGAAGATCTATCCAAGGTCAAGGATGTGCTCGATATATTCGTGCGCCGCGGCGGTGGCCGCAGCGACGAGTTGGCGCCGCAGCTGGATCTGCTGAAGAAAATCAGCGATACGCTCGGAGTACTGGGGCTCGGAGAATTGCGCCAGCGCGTTCAAGAAGAAATCGCCGAGCTCGCCGGCATCGTAACCGACGGTAAGACACCGCCCGAGGAGTCGCTGCTCAAAGTGGCAGGCGTACTGCTGTCGGTCGAAGACAGTCTCGATGATCAGCTGGTACGGCTGATCCTGCCCACCGTGCCCGATGCCACGCGCACCGATTTGCCGGCCGATCAGGATCTCGAGTTCAGACTGGTGAGCGAGGCGGTGCTGCGCGAGTGCATAGTCAACCTGGCGCGCATCAAGGAAGCGGTCACTGTCGCGGTGCAGAAGCCTGGAGATTTCCCGCCGCAGGGCCTCGATAACGTGCCGCAGCTGTTACGCGGCATCACCGCCGGCCTGCTCATGCTGGGCAAGGGGCGGGCGGTAGAATTGATGGACGCTATCGGGGCGCAGGTGCGCAATTTGATCGAGCCCGGCGCACCCGCGCCCGACTCCGTTCGGTTGGAAAGAGTGGCCGATGCCATCGTCAGCATCGAGTACTACATGGAAACGCTGCAGAGCGGGCGTAACGATCCCTGGTACATGCTGGATAACGCCGAGATGTGCCTCAAGACGCTGGCGGACACCGTTCCTTCACGTGTTCCGAACATCAGCATCTCGAGCAGCGAAGCCGCCAAGACGGTCAAACTCGATCCAACCGAGACGGTCGCGTTGGATCGCAGCGAGCGCGCGCAAGCGGCAACCCATCCATTGACGGCGGTGCCCGAGCCGGAACCGGTCGATCCTCAGTTCGTCGAACTGTTCATCGAGGAAGCCAAGGAAGAGATTGCCTCCATCCAGAAGAGCTTCCCACAGTGGGATCAAAATCCCATGGATTTGGAGGCGCTGGCGCTGCTGCGCCGCAGCTTTCATACCTTGAAGGGCAGCGGCCGCATGGTCGGCGCCCGCTCGATCGCCGAGTTCGGCTGGTCGATCGAGAATTTGTTGAATCGTATGATGGATAAGACGCTGTCGCGCACGCCAGGAATGATGGCTGTGTTGCGCAGCGCGGTGGCGGCACTGCCGCAATTAGTGGAGCAGTTAGAAACGGGGCGGCATAACCCGGTACCGGTCGAGGCGCTCATGACCCGCGCCTTCGCGTACGCGGACGGGCGCGATCCGGAGCAGGCCACAGTGGTCCTGGCGCCCGAGGATCGAGGTACGGGCACCGCGCAGCCGCTCCCGCCCCCGATGGATCCCATGCTGCATGACATCTACAGCAAGGAGACATCGAGCCATCTGACCGAGATTCGCGAGTACTTGCTCAAGCGCAGCGGCCAGCCGGCCCCGCATGAATTGCCCGAGACCGTGTTTCGCGCCATTCATACGTTGAGCGGCAGTTCGAAGATGGCCGAGGCGCGGCACGGCATTCGCATCACAGAGCCGCTAAATCAGGTAATGCGCAAGGTGTTCGACAGCGGGCACGGCTTGTCCGATCTTGGGCTCGCCACGTTGGGTGATGCGGTGCGTGCCATCGACAACGTGGTGACGCATATCAACGAGTCCACCGCGTTTTTCTCGGAACAGCCCTCGCTGCTTGCCCGGCTGCACAGCGTCGAAGCTGAGATCGACGCCGAGATTGCCCTAGACGCCGCCGATGCCATCGACATCAGCGCGTCGGCCATGGCGCCGGACGATGAGGTGGTTGCCGAGCGAATCGTCACTGCATCGGAGGCTATCGCGCCGGCGCCCCAGGTGATCGCGCCGGCGCCCGAGGCTATCGCGCCGGCTCCCGAGGTTATCGCGCCGGCGTCCGAGGTCATCGCCGCTCCGCCCGCCGAGGAGTTCGATCACGAGATCGCCAACATCTACAGCGAAGAAGCGACTGAGTTGCTGGAGGCGGCGGAAGTTTCGTTGACCGCCTGGAACCGTGATCGCAGTGACAAGGAACGAGTTGCGGAGCTGCAGCGTCAATTGCATACGCTCAAGGGCGGCGCCCGCATGGCAGGCATCAGCGCCATGGGCGACTTGAGTCATGAGCTCGAGACGTTGGTTCTGCAGATCGACAGCGGCGCCGTGGCCGGCGACGATCATGCCTACGCCGTCATGCAGGCCAGTCTCGATGAACTCGCGCGCATGCGCGATGTGGTTGGTACCGGTACAGTGCCGGCCGGCGCATTCGCGCTGATATCACAAATTAGAGATTTGGCGAACCCCGCAGATGCTCGGGCACGCACCGACGCTGCGCCAAGCGTTGCGGCCGTCGCGCCGATCGTCGCGCCGTCGATGGCTGCGCCGCCGATGGCCGCCCCGGCGAGCGAGGCTCCGCCGCTCGAGACGGCCCAGCCGCCAGCCGTTGAGCCGGTGGTACCCCTCGTGACTGCGGCGGCGCCGGTAACGGTTGTGCCGTCGCCGGCTGATGTGCCGCAGGATGTCGCGGCGCCGGCGGCTGCAAGCGAAGACTCGACCGCCGGCCTCGAGCTGAGCGGAGCGCCGGTATTGCCGGGACGCGAAGCTGCTCCGGCGGAACGCGTCGAGATGGCGCGAGTCGACGCCGATCTGCTCGATACCATGCTCAACAACGCCGGCGAGGTGAGCATCTTCCGTGCCCGCCTGGACCAGCAAGTCAACTCCATCGACTTCAACTTGGCGGAGCTGGCGCGCACGGTGTCGCGGCTCAAGGAGCAGTTGCGGGGCCTGGAGATGGAAACCGAGGCGCAGGTTTTGAACCGCCACCAGGACGTGGACCCGCGGCGCAACGACTTCGATCCTCTGGAGCTGGACCGATATTCCTCGCTGCAGCAGTACTCGCGCGCGCTCGCGGAAACATCGGGCGACGTGGCGAGCATTCAGGGACTGCTCGAGACCTTGACTCACGAGGCGCAGAACCTGCTGACTCAGCAATCCCGGGTCATTACCGAACTGCAAAACAGTTTGATGCGAACCCGCATGGTCCCCTTCCAGCGTCACGTGCAGCGTTTGACGCGTTTGGTGCGTCAGGCGGCGAACGACACAGGCAAGCGTGCGGAACTGGTGGTGCAGGGCGCGGCAGCGGAACTGGACCGCCAGATGCTGGAGCGCATGGTCCCCCCGCTCGAGCATATGTTGCGCAATGCCGTGGTGCACGGTGTTGAGACGGCTGAGCGCCGCACGGCGCTGGGCAAACCGGATGTCGGCCGCATCTCTGTCAGTTTGGAGCGCGACGGCGCGGAGGTGGTGATCATCGTCGCCGACGACGGCGCCGGGATCAGCGTGAAGCTGATTCGCGAGAAGGCGATCGCATTGGGGCTCGCCGACCCCCAAGCGAAGCTTACCGATGAGGAGGCTGTGCAGCTGATTTTGGAGCCTGGCTTCAGCACCGCCGGCCATGTCACGCAGGCGGCCGGCCGCGGCGTCGGCATGGACGTAGTCGCCACCGAGGTCAAGAAGCTGGGCGGCGGCCTATTCATCGACACCACCGCCGGCAAGGGTTCGCGCTTTACGATTCGCCTGCCGTTCACTCTGGCGATCAGCCAGGCGCTGATCGTGCGGGTCGCCGAGGAAGTCTATGCGTTGCCGCTGGCGACCGTGGAAGGCGTGGTGCGCTTACCGAGGAACATCGTCGCCAGGCACCTGGGCAAAGATGCGCCGCTGTTCGAATATGGCGGCCAGAAATATCGCTTTCAACAATTAGGGTCGTTCGTGGGCTTGGGACCCACCCGATTGCCCGAAGCCGACGTATCGATTTCCGTGGTGCTGATCCGCGCCGGCGAACACTCCACGGCCTTGGTCACGGATGAGTTGGTGGGCAGCCGCGAAATCGTCGTCAAATCCTTGGGGCCTCAAGTTTCCGGCATCCGCGGCATTGCAGGCGCCACCATCCTGGGCGACGGCCGCATCGTCATCATTCTCGACATGGGTTCACTGGTGCGATCCGAGTGGCGCGCGCGTCCAACTGAGACCGTTGTTCTCGATCAACGCGATCGGCGCACTTTCGCGCTGGTCGTGGACGATTCGATTACCGTGCGCCGCGTCACGCAGCGCCTGCTGGAGCGCAATGGCATGCGTGTGCTGACCGCGAAGGACGGCGTGGATGCCGTGTCGCTGCTGCAGGAGAATCTGCCCGACATCATATTGCTCGATATAGAAATGCC
Source organism: Gammaproteobacteria bacterium (assembly GCA_025355445.1). Classification (GTDB taxonomy): domain Bacteria; phylum Pseudomonadota; class Gammaproteobacteria; order Steroidobacterales; family Steroidobacteraceae; genus Bog-1198. The sequence goes on along the minus strand of JANXZQ010000262.1, from coordinate 4,228 downwards.
GCGCATGGACGGTTATGAAGTCGCCGCGCACGTGCGCAATGATCCGCGCCTCAAGGATATCCCGATCGTAATGATCACTTCGCGGGTAAGCGAGAAGCATCGGGCCAGGGCCATCGAGCTCGGCGTCGACGACTATCTTGGCAAGCCGTATCAAGAAAGCCAGCTTCTCGACGCTATTGAGCCGCTGGTCAATCGTCGCAGCGCCGTCGCGAGATAGCAGCCATGTCCGATTTGCGCGATGAACTGTATAGTTTGCTGGTGCCGCTCGCAGGCGAGAGATTGATCGTACCGCGCGCCTGCGTGGCCGAGGTCATCGGCTACCAGGTGCCGGCGGAAATGACCAATGCACCCCCCTGGTACGCGGGACTCGTAAGCTGGAGCGGACGCAGTGTGCCGGTCGTGTCTTTTGAAGGCGCGTTCGGCCAGACGCTGCCGAGCATCACCAACCGCACTCGCATCGTCATTTTCTATGCGTCCGGCGGCAGGCTGCAGTCGGGCCACTTCGGCATGCTGACCCAGGGCTTTCCGCAGCTGGTGCGGGTGAACGCCGACGTGGTGCGGCCGGATCCCTCGCGCAGTTTTCCGGAGCGCTCGCCCATCATTTGTCAGGTGCGCATGATCAACGAGACGCCGCTGATCCCCGACTTGGAACGGTTGGAGCAGATGATTGCCGAGGAAACCTCGGTGATGCCGAACTAGGCTCCTAGTGCCGCCCCGAAGCCTGCCGACCAGCCGCTCAGGGCAGTAAGCCGAATACCCCGACCCCGTTGGTAGTCCCCACGAACACCTTGCCGTCGGCGACAGTGGGCGTGATGTACTTGTTGCCGGCGCCGAAGTGATCGCGGCCGGCGGCTGCCTGATTGCTGTTGTACAGCTCATGGGCGAGGTTCGCGGCATCGTAGGCGTGCAGCACCGCTGGATTGGTATTCTCGTGCGCCCAGACGATGGCGTTGGAGGTTCCATTCGCTGAAACGCTGGGCGCGGTGCCTGGATAAGTGAATTGGGTGGCGGACTGGGATTGCGGAGTCGCGACGAGTTTGGCATTCGATACCGTGAAGGCCTTGAGGGTTCCGCTTACATCGCCGTAGTACACCGTGCCATTGATGAAATACGCAGGCGTGGACCAGATGCCGCCAGGCAGCGCAGCGGAGAGCTGCTGCCAGATTTGCGAGTTGCTGCCGGCGTTGAACTTGCCCATGGAGTCGCGGTTGACGACGTAGATGTTGCCGTCCTTGCCGGCGCCGACCACGAGGTGGCGCCCGGTGCTGGATGAGTCCATCAAGTCCGGCAACAGCATGGCGCCGCCGGAGCCCAAGTCCTGATCCGCATTCGATTCGGCGACTTCGTTAAACATCGTGAAATAATCCGCGACGCTCAAGGCCCCGGCGCCACCGGCAATCTTGACGAAGGAGTTGCCGTAATCCTGCTTGTTGGGAAAGCCATTCGCATCGAGGGTGGTTTCGAACGCGCCGTTCGCGGTCAGCAGATAGACATTCCCCGCCGCGTCCGCGGCAGGGCCGCCGCCGCTCATCCAAATGGCTGGTCCCGCACCGCTATTTGGCGCGACGTTGAGTACTGCGCTGCGCGCCAAGGTGCCTTCGGAATAGGCAATGACCCAACCCGAGTAGGGAGCAATATCGCAATGCGACGTCCAACTGGTGTAAATGGTGCCTTTCGACAGCAGCAGGGCGGCGCGCTCTTCGTACTGCCCGGGGCTGAAAGTGGCGGTGCCGCCGCCGGCGGTGGGAAACGTCGCCGCAATCTCAGTCGGGCCGCCGAGTATCTCGGCGCCCGTGGCGAGATCGAGCGCGTGCAATCTCTGGTGATAGTTTGAGGAGGCATCCTTGGACATGGCGACGACGAAAATCGTGCCGTGCATGCCGGCGCCGCGATCGATGACAGGGGTAGAAGTGATGCCTATCTCGGGGGTGACCTGGCTGCATCCGTGCGTGTCGCTCAAAGCCTCGCCCGCCGGCAGCAGCGAGACGTGCCATAGAACAGTGCCGGTGTCGGCATCGAAGGCGTACACCGAATCATGCTCGGTGGCCGCAAACAGCACGTTGTGCGCCGCGCCCGCCACGCTGAGCTTCGACACGTACAAAGGCTGGGCGTCGACCTTGCCGTCCACCGGCAAGGTACGCACCAAGCCAAAAGTCGCGGATGCGACGTTCGTTAACGTGAGAGCCGATTCCGAAAGGTTTTGACCGCTGCGATTCAAATCATTCTTGTAAGTGAGAACGTCGGTTCCAGCGGTCGGCGGCGTGACCGTGACCGTGAGCGTCGCCGCGTCGCTGTTCGCCGTCCCCATTGCATTGGTCACGACCACCGCGAATGTGCTGGCGCTGTCGCCGGAGACCGTCGCCGGTGTTGTGTAGCTCGCGGCTGTGGCGCCGGCAATCGTAGTGCCGCCCTTCTGCCACTGATAGGTCAGCGGCGCTGTGCCGCTGGCGGTCACTGAGAATGTTGCCGTCCCTCCGACCGCGACGCTTACGTCTGCGGGCTGAGCGGCGATGGACGGAGCGACGGCCGCGGGTGGCGTAGCGGGTGGCGTAGCCGGCGTACCGCTATTTCCGCCGCCACAGGCGGCAAGTGTGGTGAACATCAGCAAGCCGAATGCAAGGCAGTACTTGGAATGCATATATCGCGGTCGCCCATCGCTTGAAAAAAACAATTAGATCAGGAATGGTCAGGCTTGCAAGAGTCGGTCAGTCGCGACGTCCACGCAAGCGCCTACAAATCGGCTAACGTGGTTCTACATGTCGCCGAAGCGCGCCTGCAGCCAAACCACCGCCGCGATCGCGGCGGTCTCGGTCCTCAGGACTCGGGGTCCTAAGCCGATTCGGGAAAAACCAGCGACTCGAAACGCCTCGAGCTCATCGCCGGCGAAGCCGCCTTCGGGGCCGATTGCGATTTCCGCAGCTGCAATACCGATGTCAGCGGACGGCCGCTGCGGCGCAGACTCCGGTTCGAATACCAGCCGAGGTCCCGTCCCCGGCGCGGCCTCGCCGAGGTAGTTGAGCAGCGGCTGCGCGGCCTCAATGGTCGGCAGGCGGGTGCGTCCGCACTGCTCGCAGGCGCTCACAGCAACGGCCCGCCAATGCACGGCCTTCGACTCTGCCTGTTCCTTATCGAGCCGGACAACGCTGCGTTGGCTCAACACCGGGATGATTCGCTCGACGCCGAGCTCGGTCGCCTTTTGCACAATGAAGTCCATGCGGTCGCCGCGCGGCACGCATTGTACCAGGCGGATGCCCAGGGGGGATTCTCTGTCGACCGGCCGGCCGTCGCCGACCGATGCCGATACGCGCGAGCCGCGCACCGTCTCGATCGCGCCGCAGAATTCTCGACCGTCGCCGTTGAACAGAATCAACTCGTCGCCGCCCCGCGCGCGCAGGACTTTTGCCAGGTGCGAGGCGGTATCGGGCGGCAATTGCACCACGCTTCCCGGCAGCAGCGCTGCGTCGACGTACACGCGGGTCAATCGCATGTGGCGAGCTCGATCCCCTCGGCCGCGACGCGGACCATCAAGTCCATTTCGGCCTCATCGACGATATAGGGCGGCATGAAGTAGACGACATTGCCGATCGGGCGCAAGAGCACGCCGCTCTGCAGGGAGTGCCGGTAAATGCGCTGACCTCGACGCTCGGTCCAGGGAAAAGGTTCGCGGCTGCGCTTATCCTTGACGACCTCGACCGCAACAATCATGCCGCATTGGCGGACCTCGCTCACGTGTCCATGATTTTCCAACGAGCGAGCACGCCCCCCAAGATACGCCGCCTTCGCCCGATTGCGCTCGATGGTTCGGTCGGCTGCGAATATGTCGAGCGTAGCCAGGGCGGCCGAGCAGGCGAGCGGGTTGCCGGTGTAGCTGTGCGAGTGCAGAAAAGCCGTCAAATTCGTGTATTCATCGTAAAAGGCGGCATACACATCCTCGGTCGTGAGGACCGCCGAGAGCGGCAGGTAACCGCCGGTGAGTCCTTTGGAAAGACACAGAAAATCCGGCGATATCGCTGCTTGCTCGCAGGCAAACATCGTTCCTGTCCGGCCAAAGCCGACGGCAATCTCATCCGCGATGAGGTGCACTCCATAGCGAGTGCAGGCTTCGCGCAGCCGGGTCAGATAGATGGGGTGATACATGCGCATCCCGCCTGCGCACTGCACCAGGGGCTCGACGATGACGGCCGCCAGCTCCGCGGCGTGGCGCTGCAGCAGCAGATCCATGTGCGCG
>JANXZQ010000235.1 GCA_025355445.1 Gammaproteobacteria bacterium | reverse complement strand
CGAGGCGCCGCCGGCGGGCGTCGATACGCCCGCGGACCTGGAACGGCTGCGCGCTCATCTGAGCGGCGCGTGACGCGGGTGCTGTTCGTGTGCCTCGGCAACATTTGCCGCAGCCCGACTGCCGAAGGCGTGCTGCGCCAGCTGCTGGCGCGCACCGCGCCCGACCTGCCAGTGCAGATTGATTCGGCCGGCACCGGCGATTACCACACGGGCAGTCCGCCGGATACGCGCAGCCAGCGCGCGGCCACGAAACGCGGAATCGATATCGGCAACCTGCGCGCCCGCCAGATCCGCGCAGAGGACTTTGACCGGTTCGACCTGATCCTCGCCATGGACGAGGCGAACCTTCGCGATTTGCGCGCGCTGCAGCCCGCAGGATCTGCAGCGACGCTGCGGCTGTTCATGGACTATGCGAAGGGTCAGCAGCGAGCCGACGTGGCGGATCCGTACATGGGCAAGGAGCGCGACTTCGAGACGGTGCTCGATCTGGCTGAGGCCGCCTCGCGCGGGCTGATCGCGGCGCTCAAGGATGCGCGCTGATGCCCTTCACGATTGCGCATGTCGCGGCCGTGTTGCCATTCTCGCGCTACTTAAAACCGCGGCAACTGCTGTCGGCGGCGATCGTTGGCAGCATGGCGCCAGATTTTGGCATATTCCTGCCATTCCATCTGATGCGAACCGAGACACACAGCCTGCTCGGGCTGGCGACATTCGTAGTGCCGGTCGCGCTTGCAAGTTACTGGTTATTTCAGCTGCTCATCAAGCCTGCGATCCTTGCGGTGCTGCCGGACCGCGCCTACCAGGCGGCGCATCCGTTCGCCGCCGCCGCCGACATCGGCCGCCTGCGCGCATGGATCCTCGCACTGGTCGGAATTCTCTTCGGTGCGCTTACGCATCTTGCCTGGGATGCGTTCACGCATGAAGGCGCGCGCGGCATGCGCATGATCCCCGCGCTCGATGAACTGGTGCTCGGTGCAGGGGGACATCACGTAGCGGGCCAGCGCCTACTGCAGGATGTCAGTTCGGTGGTAGGACTTGCGATCATCGGCTGTTGGCTCGCGCTAGCGCTATACCGCCAGATGCCCAAGCCCAAGGTGCCGCGCTTGCTCGGGCCGCGCGAACGCGCGTTGTGGCAGTGCCTATACGTGGTGGCCGCCATAATGCTCGCTATTGCCGCGATATTTCTGATGCACGATCCCGAACCCGGGCGGCTCGGACTTTCCGCCGCGGCCACGGATGCCGCGGTCGCGGGTTTACGCGGACTTGGAGCGTCCCTGCTCGCGGTCAGCCTTATCCTCGACGTGCGCCTGTTTAGCCGTTAGCGATCATCGGGGCCGCTGCGCGGCACATCGGCCGGCGTCGAGGACCAGACGACATACTTGTCACCATCCGCATTGGTGGGCGCCGCCGGCGTTGCCGGTGCGGAAGGTGCGGCAAATGCGGCAGGTGCAGGGGACGGCGGAGGCGCAGCAGTGCGCTCGCGCTCACCCGACAGCTGCGGTGCGCCGCCAGGTGGCGGGGCAGGCGCGCGTCCGCCGTCTCCAAAAAAGTCGGCGGTGCCGCCGACGTTGCCGCCGGTCGCATTGCCCGCTGGCGCTGGCGCTGACGACGGCGTTGACGGCACATTGGGCCCGCCGGCTGCATTAGCAGGACTTTCGCTATTGTCCCGGCGACCGCGGCCGCGACGACGACGCCCACGGCCGCCCCGTTCATTGCGCTCGCCGCGATCGACATTCTGTTCGCCCTCGCGCGGCTGATCGCCGCGCGGCGCCTGGTCGCTGCGCGGCAGTTGTTCGGTGCGAGCAGGCGCTTCGCTGCGTGACGCAGGCTCGCTCCTGGGCGACTGCTCGGCTCGTGCCGGCTGCTCGCCGCGCGCACTGTCGGGCCGCGGGGCACTCGGGTTGCGCGGCCGATCGCGCCTCGGTTCGTCGCGCCGTGGCTCATCGCGACGCGGCTCGCGTGGCCGCTCTCCGCGGCTGTCGCGACTGCGATTGCGGTCACGATCCCGATAGCGGTCCGGGCGCGCTTCG
>JANXZQ010000232.1 GCA_025355445.1 Gammaproteobacteria bacterium | reverse complement strand
CGGCAGCGCGAGGTCCGGCTCGCCGTCGAGCACGGCCCGCATGACCCCAAGCTGCAGTTCACGCAGCGAGTGCATGGGCGTGCGCTCGTATGGAGTCGGCCTTGGCGGCTTCCGTCATCAGTACCTCGAGTGCGGGAATATCCGTGTCCCATTCGATCAAGGCCGGTACATCGCCGAAGCGGCGCAGCGCCGCGCGGTACAGAGCCCACACGGCGTCGCACACGGCCGTGCCGTGGGTGTCGATGAGCAGTTCCCGGCCTTCGAAGTCCATGGTCCCGTGGCCGGCCAAGTGGATTTCTTGCACGGCGCCGGGGTCGATGGCGTCCAAGTAGTGCTGCGCGTCGTAGCCGAAATTGCGCGCGGCGACGTAGATATTGTTCAAGTCCAGCAAGATTCCGCAGCCGGATTCCACGGCGACTGCGGCAAGGAACTCCCATTCGGGGATGCGCGAGCAGCTGAATTCCATATAGCTCGAGACGTTCTCGATGAGGATTTGCCGCCCTAGATAATCCTGGACCTGGGCAATGTGCGCGCTCACCTGCCGCAGTGCTTCTTCGGTATAGGGCAGCGGCAGCAAATCATTGGCAAAGCGTCCGCCGACGGAACTCCAGGATAAGTGTTCGGACACGAGCTCAGGCTCGAAGCGCAGTACGGTGCGGCGTACTCGCGCCAAATGTTCGAGATCGATTTCATCGGCTGATCCCAAGGACAGGCCGACGCCGTGCAGCGACAGGGGATGGCGCTCGCGAATTCGGATCAGGGCTTCGACATGCGCACCGCCATCGGCGAAATAGTTCTCGGTGTGGGCTTCGAACCAGGCGACGGCGGGGGATTCGGAGAGCACTTGCAGATGATGCTGGGCGCGTAGGCCGATGCCGGCGCGAGCCGGCATCGGATTGCTGCGGCCGGCGCGTGCGAGGTTATCCGTAGCAGCGCGCACGGTCTTATTTGGCGGTGAGACTGCCGCCGGTGAGCCTGGCGCAGGTGCCCTTCGGCAGGGCCACGAATTCCTTGGCGCCCGAATCCATCTTGCCCTGCCCCGCGCAGGCATGCGCGGGACCTGCGCAATCATTCTTGCCGGCCTTCACCACGCCGTAGCACTTTTCCATCTCGACCTTATCGGCCGCAAAGGCGGGTGTGGCAAATGCCGCGGCGCCCAAGGTCAACAGACTGCTGATGGCGGTGACGGTTGCGCTGGTCTTATTCATCGACGCTCTCCTTCAGGTTGAGTAAAACAAAAGCCGGTTTTGCTGGATAAGACCGGACCATTGTCGCAGTTATTTCGCTCCTCGTGCCCTCAAGGAGCGGGCAGCGCGCGCGGGGAGCATACGAAGAGGTCGCGATTGGCTAAGGAATACCCTCCCTTTGCTTGTACAATCGCGATTTGGCAACATCACGGGTGAATGGTGCAGGATCGCTCGAATGGACATGCCGCATTGATCTGCGGCTCGGTGGCGTACGACACCATTTTGCAGTTTCAGGACCGCTTCAAATCGCACATTCTTCCCGACAAGATTCATATTTTGAATGTGTCTTTTCTGGTCCCCGAGATGCGCCGCGAATTCGGCGGCTGTGCGGCCAATATCGCCTACGGCTTGAAGCTGCTGGGCGACCGGGGCATCCCCATGGCGACCGCGGGCCATGATTTTGCGCCCTACCGCGAGCGGCTGGTGGCGCTGGGCATCCCGGTCGATTACATCAAAGTCGTGGAGGGGACCTTTACGGCTCAGGCGTTCATCACCACCGACCTTGATGACAATCAGATTACGGCCTTCCATCCGGGAGCAATGCAGCATGCCCACCTGAATAGGGTTTCGGACGCCGGGGCGGGCATCTCGTTGGGTATCGTCGCGCCGGATGGCCGGCAGGCCATGATCGAGCACGCGGCGCAGTTTGCCGCCGCCAAGATTCCCTTTATTTTCGATCCCGGCCAGGGCCTACCCATGTTCGGCGCCGAGGAGCTCAAAACCTTCATTGCCCAGGCTCGCTGGGTGGCCGTCAACGATTACGAATGGGGCATGCTGCAACAAAAGACGGGTTTCGCGGTCTCTGACATTACGGCCCAGGTTGACGCTTTGATTGTAACTTTGGGCTCGCAGGGCTCGGTCATACACACCAAGGATGCGACATTTACGATTCCCTGCGCTAAACCCGCCGCAATCGTCGATCCGACGGGTTGCGGGGATGCCTATCGCGCTGGTCTAATTCATGGTCTGTTGGGTGGCCTGGATTGGGAAACCACCGGGCGGGTGGCGTCTCTCATGGGTGCCATCAAGATCGGCGCGCGCGGGCCGCAGAATCACAGTTTCACCCAGACCGAATTCGAGACTCGATATCGGGACAATTTTGGCTAATTTGCAAGGAATTTGACACATGAGCAGCAGCTTCTCGTTTACCTCGGAATCGGTCTCGGAGGGCCACCCGGATAAGGTCGCGGACCAGATCTCCGATGCGGTGCTCGACGCCATTCTCGCCGCGGATCCCAAGGGCAGGGTGGCCTGCGAGACCCTGGTCAAGACCGGGGTGGTGATCGTGGCCGGCGAAGTCACCACCAGCGCCTGGGTCGACGTCGAGGCGATCGTGCGTAAAACCGTGCTCGACATCGGCTACGACACCTCGGATATGGGTTTCGACGGGGCCAGCTGCGGCGTGCTCAACATCATCGGCAAGCAGTCGCCCGACATTGCGCAGGGAGTTGACCGCAAGGACGAGCGCAAGCAGGGCGCGGGCGACCAGGGGCTGATGTTCGGCTATGCCACCAATGAAACCGATGTGCTCATGCCGGCGCCCATCACCCTGGCGCATCGGCTGGTGAAGCGTCAGGCGCAGGTGCGCAAGAGCGGCAAGCTTCCCTGGCTGCGCCCCGATGCCAAGAGCCAAGTGACGCTGCGCTACGAGAACCACAAGCCGGGCGGCCTGGAGGCAGTGGTACTGTCGACGCAGCACGAGGACAGCATCAGCATCAAGCAATTGCGCGAGGCGGTCATCGAGGAAATCCTCAAGCCCGTGCTGCCGGCCAAGTGGATCGACAAGCACACCAAGTACCACATCAATCCGACGGGGCGCTTCGTCATCGGCGGTCCGGTGGGCGACTGCGGCCTGACGGGGCGCAAGATCATCGTCGATACCTATGGCGGGTTTGCGCGCCACGGCGGCGGTGCCTTCTCCGGCAAGGATCCGTCCAAGGTGGATCGTTCGGCGGCCTACGCGGCACGCTATGTGGCGAAGAACATCGTGGCGGCGGGACTGGCGGAGCGCTGCGAAGTTCAGGTGTCGTACGCCATCGGCGTGGCCGAACCTACGTCCATCATGGTCGAGACCTTCGGCACCGGTAAATTACCCGATACGCGCCTGACGCAGCTGGTTCGTGCGCATTTCGATCTCACGCCTTTTGGATTGCGCGAAATGCTGGATCTGGCGCGGCCCATTTATCAGAAGACCGCGTCCTACGGGCACTTCGGCCGCAAGGAAGCCGAGTTCACTTGGGAACGCACCGACAAGGCCAGCACGCTCGCGGCCGAATTCAAAGCGACCCGTGCGGCGTGAACCGGCTGGTGCTTTTTTTAAATTTTTTTCGGACGGGGCCGTTTCGGCCCCGTTGAACCCGGCGCGAAGCGCCTAAGGACACACATCGATGAACGCAGCAGTTAAGCAATCCCCGGATTTCCTGGTCAAGGATTTGAGTCTCGCGGACTGGGGCCGCAAGGAAATCCGCATCGCCGAAACGGAGATGCCGGGCTTGATGGCCATCCGCCACGAGTTTGCCGCGCAGCAGCCGTTGCGCGGTGCGCGCATCACCGGCTCCTTGCACATGACCATCCAGACCGCGGTACTCATCGAGACCTTGAATGCCCTGGGTGCGCAGGTGCGCTGGGCTTCGTGCAATATTTATTCAACCCAGGATCATGCGGCCGCGGCCATCGCCGCCGGCGGCACACCGGTGTACGCCGTCAAGGGCGAGACGCTCGCCGAGTACTGGGACTATACGCATCGCATCTTCGAGTGGCCCGATGGCGGCCATACGAACATGATTCTGGACGATGGCGGCGATGCCACTTTGCTGCTGCATTTGGGCGCCAAGGCCGAAGCGGACGCGTCGTTGATCGGCAAACCCGGAAACGAAGAAGAGGAATTGTTGTTCGCCGCGATCAAGGCCAAGTTGAAGGCCGATCCGAAGTGGTACTCGACGCGTCTCGCCAAGATCAAGGGCGTCACGGAGGAGACTACCACCGGGGTGAAGCGTCTGTATCAAATGGCCAAGGATGGGGAGCTCGCCTTCCCGGCCTTCAATGTCAACGATTCGGTGACCAAGTCCAAGTTCGACAATTTATACGGCTGCCGCGAATCGTTGGTGGACGCCATCAAGCGCGCCACCGATGTCATGATTGCCGGTAAAGTGGCGCTGGTGTGCGGCTATGGCGATGTGGGCAAGGGCTCGGCGCAGGCGCTGCGCGCGTTGAGCGCGCAAGTTTGGGTGACCGAGATCGATCCGATCTGCGCCCTGCAGGCGTCGATGGAAGGCTACCGTGTGGTCACCATGGACTATGCGGCAGACAAGGCCGACATATTCGTCTCGGCAACGGGCAACTTTCACGTCATCACGCACGATCACATGAAGCGCATGAAGGATCAGGCCATCGTGTGCAACATCGGGCATTTCGACAACGAAATCGAAGTGGCCGCGCTCAAACAGTACGCCTGGGACAACATCAAGCCGCAGGTCGATCATGTGATTTTCCCCGACGGCAAGCGGATCATTTTGCTGGCAGAAGGGCGTCTGGTGAACTTGGGTTGCGGTACCGGCCATCCCTCGTACGTCATGAGCTCCTCGTTCGCGAATCAGGTGCTGGCGCAAATCGAACTGTTCGGCAATACCAAGAAATATCCCATCGGTGTGTACGTGCTGCCGAAGCATCTCGACGAGAAAGTGGCACGGCTGCAGCTGTCCAAGCTGGGCGCGCAGCTGACGGAATTGACGGATACTCAAGCCCGCTACATCGGGGTGGAGAAGCAGGGTCCCTACAAAGTGGATCAGTATCGCTACTAAGGGTGCGGGGGAGTTTGCCTGATGGCTGCCAAATCGAGTTCCAAGGTGTATGCGGATGCTGCGTCCGCGCTCAAGGGCGCGGTCAAGGACGGCATGACGCTGATGTGCGGCGGCTTCGGCGCCTGCGGCATTCCTGAAAATCTCATCGATGCGCTGCGCGCGTCCGGGGTACGGAATCTCACCGTCGTGTCCAACAACGCGGGCCTCGATGGAGTTGGCTTGGGACTGCTGTTGCAAACACGGCAAATCCGTAAAATGATTTCTTCCTATGTGGGCGAGAACAA
>JANXZQ010000215.1 GCA_025355445.1 Gammaproteobacteria bacterium | reverse complement strand
CTTGCAAGTCGCGTCCATTTCGTAAATGACCATCCGTAGTTATAGTCGAGAAATTTGTCGAAGCTGGGAGGGCGGTTTATCTTCAGGCCCGCTTAATGCGCTGGCTCGGACTCAGCCTTAAATTTGAGAATGAGGTTATTTCAAGCGAAGCAATTGGCTGGGTCGAGCGCGATGAGTTGGGCGAACGCGGCCGCAGCTTGGGCCAAGCAATGGTGTCGGCGTCGGGAAGCGCCTAGTGGGAAACGCACAGCTGCATTCTCGGGTGCCCGTTCACGCGCTTGATTGAAGGAGCGTCGAGCTCCCTTAGCAGCCCGTGGTAGAAGTGCCGTTTTCCCGGCTGCACTTGGCCGCCGATCCGAATTTCGGATTTACGCTGCGAGTTCGTCCGGCGCGTCCCAACTGGTGCGCTCGGTCAATTCAGCCGCGTAGAGCCTCGCCAGCGCGATCCACAAGCTCAAAAGCGCGCGCAAAAGCTCCGGTGACGCTCCCTGGAGCGTTCTGGGTTTCCCAATTCCATGCAGTTTGCGCACCAGCAGCGCAATGTTGAACGCGGCGGCGTGAATCAGCAGCCGCTTCAGAATGTTGTCCCGCCCTCGCAGGTGCGTTCGTCGCATGCCACCCGTGTCGTACATGTGCGCGAAACTGCGCTCGACCAGCTCCGATCTCAGCTTCAACAACCGTCGCCCGCGCTCGCTGCGCACCCGCTGCCGGTTGGCATAGACCAAGTCGCGCTCGGCCTCGCGTCCGCTCCAATTGCGCTGGCCACGCTCCGGTTCCGCGATCACCGTGCTCACCGCCGAATGGTCCACCGCCGCCAGCACCGCACCACTGTGATAGCCCTTGTCGGCGACCACGTCCTGCACGCCGCTCGCGCTCAAAAACTCGGCGTTCGCGCGGGCCTCGTTCAGCGTTTGCGCCACCGTCGCAGTGTCGCCCTGGTCGGCCGCCTGCAACGTCACCGCCACCAGCGCGCCGCTGTTCAAATCGACCGCGTGCTCGGCCTTGTGGGCCAAATGCGTGCGCCCGTCCTTCATCTTCGCGATGCGGGAGTCGGGGTCCGACGGGCTCTTCCAATCCTGATTCGAGGTCTTCTTCTTGCGCTTGCGATCCAACCGCGCCAACTGCTCCGGCGTCGGATTCTCCATGCCCTCCGCCGCAGCCAGTCCCTTCAGATACTCGATATACTTCGCGCCCGTGTCACGCCGTTCAATCGATCGCATCGCCGCGTTGGCTTCCAGCGTCGTCGCCTCGATACCCAGCGTCTGCCCATTCAGCACGCCTTTCGCACCCAGCACCCACACGAACCAGCCGAACACCGCGCGATGCGTTTCCACCGGAAAGAGCCGCCGCGTGCGCGACAGGGTCGAATGATCCGGCGTCTGGTCGCCGAGGTTGAAGCCCAGGAATTCGCGCAGACTCAGGCTGTCGGCCAGGCGCCAGGCAATCCCTCGTTCACTACTGATGCCCTCGCAGTAGCCGATCAACAGTGCCCTGAAATACACCCCCGGTGTGATGCTCGGCCGACCCTTCGCCGGCTTGTAGAAGCGCTGGCAAGGCTGCTCGGCTTTGCGGTCGAACTTGCATTCGTCGAGAACCTCGTTCACCTTCGCGTAGAACGGGTGCGACGCCGGTTTGGTGATCTCTTCCGTTGTCACCCACAGCTCGCTCTGCTTCGATTTCCGCCGGCCCATTGCCATGCTTACTAAGACTCTGAGACATTCTCGACGTCACACGTTTCGGACGATTATTACCACAGGCTGTTATGGTGAGCAGTGCCGACGTTCAGGCCGAGAGCGAGCGCGAGCCGATCGCTGCGGCCGTCCGGCCGAGCCGCCCGCATCCCGGACGGTAGGAGTTGCCCCCCGGTTTACCGCGCGTGGAACGCGAGCTTGGCTGCGCTCTGGAACAGTGCACCTGTAAAGCCTGCAAGCAACCGACCGCAGTCATCGGCTACGACGTCAGCGAGCGGTTAGACGTCGAGCCGGCCAAGTACTTCGTGGTGGTGACCAAGCGTGAAAAGCGCGCCTGCAAGCACTGAGAGCAAGCCGGCGTGGTCACCGCCCCGGCGCCGGCGCGGATCATCGACAAAGCTCTGGTCAGCGACCGGGTGGTCAACGACACGGTGGTCTCCAAATATAGTGACCGCCTCCCGTTGGACCGGCAGAGTGTGATCCTGCAGCGTGAGGCGGGGCTGGAACTCAGCCGGGCGACGCTGGATGGATGGGTCATGCGAGTGAGCAAGTTGCTAATGCCCATCACGGCCGTGATGCGCCGCGAGCTAATCTGCGGGAGCTACATTCAGGCCGATGAAACTACGGTGGATGTGCAAATGCACGACCGGCGCGGACAGAATCATCAGGCCTATCTTTAGCAATACAACATACCTGGCGGGGCCGTAGTCTTCGACTTTCGGCTGGGACGCGGGCGCGACGGCCCCGCGACAGTTTCTGAGACAGTTTGAAGGTATTCTGTAGACCGACGGCTATGTCGCTTATGAAGGTGTGGGCGGGCCGAAGATAGTGCATGCCTTCTGTTGGTCGCACTCAAGACGAAAGTTCATTAAAGCAACCAAGCTCAACCCACACGATGCGGCGGCAGCGCGCATTGTGGTGCGGATCGATGAACTGCTTGCCGTCGATGCTTAGGCGCGTGCACGGAGTTTCGATCACGCCGCGCGTCAGGCGCTGCGCATGGAACAAGCCCGGCCGTTGCTGGAACTCATCCACGCCGAGGTCGAGGCGGCCCGCGATGCCGCGTTGCCTGCCAGCGCCTTGGGCCGGGCGGCGCAATACACGCTCTC
>JANXZQ010000167.1 GCA_025355445.1 Gammaproteobacteria bacterium | reverse complement strand
CCCGGACTTCGCGACACGTGAATTTTCTAATTATCAGTACGCCATGGTCTTGCACACGTTCGAGACAGACCCGGATCCCAACCCAGCACGTCACCCGCATATGCATCTCACCGTCAAAACTGCAGGACTGGATGGGACCAGGCTGAATCCCAGAAAGCCCGATCTCCCAACGTTGGCGGGAAGGATTTACTGAGACGCTTCGGGAACAGGGGATTGAGGCGACCACCATCAGCCGCTTGCATCGCACCACCCACGAGCGATGGACGGTTCGTCACATCGTGGATAAGGCGACCCACACCACACGTGGACCGTCGCAAGCGTGAGACACAGACACCGGGTGTCTACCGCGATGTGATGCACAACTATAAACAGGTGATGAAGGCCTTAGCGAGTTCCGATCAAGGAGATGACCGACAGCTTGTGGCAGACTTGGTGCGCCACTTCACCGGAAGGAGCCGTGTGGCGGACAAGGAAAAAGGGCGACCTCAAGAACGTGAATAATCCCGCGTTTGACCCCAACCGCAAGACCAACAGGTTAGAAGTCGGTATCGCACCGATTGAGACGGAGAGTGATGCAGAGTGATATGACCTTCCCCCAATTCCGTGGACACCTGGTTAAGCCACCTCCGTCCTCGCTTCGTACTCGGCCGGGGAGGCATAGCCAAGGGTCGAGTGACGCCGCTTCCGATTATAGAACACCTCAATGTACTCTAAGTTGTCCTGTGTCGCGTCTTCACGATTCGCATAGTGCCGATGGTACACGAGCTCGCGCTTGAGTGTCCCAAAGAAGCTTTCGACGCAGGCGTTGTCCCAGCAGTTGCCGGTGCGGCTGCTGGGGATAAAGAAGTGGCCCCCGATTGGATGGACAGAATATTCTTATTCTTAAGTGGTGCCTCATGTGTGCTGCCTATGTGGCGGTCAGCCGTGCAGACAGGTTGTCGTAGTACACCTGGTCTGGCGTCTCGCCGTCAAGCGCTGGGTGCGGTCTGGTCTGATTGTAGAATGTCAAGTAGCGCTCCACGCCCTGGTGCGGGGCGATTCGGATGGACGCTTGCCGATGCAGCGGTGGACGACGTCTTCGGCGAGACGAACAACGGCGTGGTACCGACCGCGGGCAGCTACGATCTGAACACGCTGTCGCGCGCTGTTTACTTTAACCGCCTGGGTGAACTGCGCGATCGCACATGCGACGCGCAACGCTATCGGGCCAGCGTCTTAAACTTGGTCGTCGCCGCCATTATTCTCTGGAACACCGTCTACTTCGACCGCGCGGCTTGGTTGCCGCATCTGGCCCCTGTGCACTGGGATCACATCAATTTCACCGGCGATTACAGTTGGAGACAGAACAAGCGCGTCGGAAAGGGCGGCTTCAGGCCGATGCGCCCACCACGCAACTCCTAGGGTACTTTATATTCCGTTTCGCCAAACGACCCCTTTACATCATGATGTAGCGCACGACCAGATAGACCTCCGCGCCAGCGGTGCGCGTCAGGACTTGCAAGGGACCTGCCGCATCGGGCGGAGCGTCGACAGTATAGGTCTGCTGGGTGGGGTCGGCGTTGTTCATGGCGTTGCTGAATGCATTGAGATCCGCACCGTCAACGGCGTGATGACGCAGCGTGGCGCCCTTGGGGCCATACATCTCCAGGCTAGTGATGGTCAGATTCTTACCTTGCGTGAAATAGGGAAGGTAATCGCGGCGGATATCAGCCCGGAAATCCGCGGCGCCGGTGACGAAGACCGACCACTCGACCGGGAAATCGTGGGGCAGGCTGAAGAGCATAGTCAGCGGGGCGGCTATCGGGGCGCCGAACAGGTCATTCACTGCTTGCACAGTCTTGGCTCTATCCACGCCCTGGCGTGCGGTGTAGCGCATGTGCAGGATCACATCGGAAATGGTGTTGAAATCGAACGCCGGAAAATCTTTGGGCAATTCGATTTTCCAGGTGCTGATAGCGCCCGCGCCTTCAAAGGGCAGGAAGCGCTCGTCGCGCAGGTTGGTTTCAAACAGGCCGGTGTCGTTGCTGCCCGCGCTGGTGACGATGGACTGCGCAGCAGCCGAATAATCCACAAAGCGGTCATCGCCAGCGCCCTGGCGCGCGTATTCGCCATCGGCCAGCAGGGAGGATTTGCGCACACTGCTGCCGAGCAGCGTTAGCGTGCAGTTCAGCGAGGTGTACGGACCCACGACCGACGGAATCGAGACCGCGACATTCTTGATGCGGCGCATGTAGTGGCCCGGGCAGTCGCGATCAAACAGCCACTCGGGCACAGCGACGGTGCATGACGCGGTCGACTTCAGCATGAGCAGCGCGACCGGATCAAGCTGCCGCAACGAAATGTGCCGCGTCAGCTCCAGTTCGCGTTTATTGTTGTCGAGATAGGCCATCTCCATCCGCCTCACATCGAGATGGAGCGCTTCGCCGGACAGCAGGCCCTTGCGTCCACCGTCCCAGTAGTTGAACTTCACAAAATCCTGGGCATCGAGTTCTGGACGCATGAGCTCCTGTTTCATGGTGCGTTCGGCTTTGCGCGCCGTGTCGAAGGCGAAACGGTAGTACTCGTAGTAGAGACGCGAAATCTCGCCCTGCATCCACAGATGCAGCTCTTCGTTGGTGAACTTGTCGTGCAGAAACTGGTCGATCTCCTGGGCGTTGGCGATCTGTTGCTGGACGTTCAGGTAGTCATGATGAGCAATCTGTTCGGCGATGAGCGAGGTGAGGATCTGCCGCCCATTCTGCATTAACTCATGCGCCGCCAGGTTGTATTGCAACATCCATTCGTCAGCCCGGCGCTCGTAACCGGCGGTCCGCGCTGCAATACTTCCCTGGTCCTG
Organism: Gammaproteobacteria bacterium; assembly: GCA_025355445.1. GTDB lineage: Bacteria > Pseudomonadota > Gammaproteobacteria > Steroidobacterales > Steroidobacteraceae > Bog-1198. The sequence goes on along the minus strand of JANXZQ010000167.1, from coordinate 979 downwards.
CTCCAGGCCGGCCTGGGTTTGCAGGATGCCGGCAACGATCTTGAGAGCGTCAGACATTTTTGCGCCGCCGAAGATCCTGGACCCGGCTCCAAGTCCCCAGAAAGCAAGTTTGACGTCGAAATCCGGGATAAAGGTGAGAATGGATGCGACTGTACTGATTGCGCCGGATGCCTGGCGTAGGTCCTTTGCCGCCGGCATGTGGAGGTTCAACTCCGCACTCTCATTCCCGCTCAGGTACAGCCGGCCGCTGCCGGATGCACCGGATTGCACCGCCGGGGACGTAGCGCCCGTCAGTTGCAGGTTGGGAAGCTGCGGCAGGGTGAGTTGCCTGTCGTATTGACCCACCAGCGCGACATATGCTTCGTCAAAGTTGGCTTCCGTCAGTTTGCGTTGTTCGATGGCCAGTGTGTCGGGCGCATTCTGGTCGGCCGGCAGGCCGAGCAGACGCTGGTAATAGTGCAGCCGCTCCAAAACTGTGGCGCGTGCGATGAGAAGCGACTTGGTGGATTCCTGCGCAGATTTCCATTGCAGGAATCGGACATCCTGCATCATGGTCTGAATCTGGATCTCGTGACGCTGGCGAACCAGGGCAAGATGCTCTGAATCGCCCTTCTCCAGCGCCGAGAGTAGTGCGCCGCCGATACTTCGCACTTCGTTGCACAGTTCAAGCGACTTTTGTATGAGCGCGAGGCAGCGCACGGGACCTATCGGCTGCTTGAGTCCGCTGACGATGCTGCTGATGTCGATGCCGGCCGCGGCGGCTTTGACCAGCATTCCAGGATCGAGTGGCGGATCGCACAGAGCCAGAGGACGCACGACTCCCGCAATATTCATGCAATGGCGGATTTTGAAAAGCCGGTCAGCGACGGTATCCCAGTAACCCAGCAACTTGTCGTTGCGGGGTTACTGGGATACCGTCGCTGACCGGCTTTTCAAAATCCGCCATTGCATGAATATTGCGGGAGTCGTGCGTCCTCTG
>JANXZQ010000144.1 GCA_025355445.1 Gammaproteobacteria bacterium | reverse complement strand
GGTTTGCGCCGGATATTGCGGGCGCCCCTCGTCGATCAGGATGGCCTGGGTGGCCGCCTGGCGTGTGGAGGCAAACACGATGCGTCCGTCCGGCAGGTAGTGCGCGCCCACGTCATGTCCCGCGGTCGTGTCGTCGTTGGTGAGCTGAGTGACGGTTTTGGCAAGGGCGTCGTATTGGTAGATCTTCCACGTGGGCTGAGTGACGTCGGTGTTGGGCTTGCCGGGGTTCAAGGGCAGGCGCAGCGAGAACACCAGCTTCTTGCCGTCGGCAGACACGTCAAGATCGCGAACATCGCCCATCCCTAAGGTAATCGACTTCGTGACATTGGTCTCGACGGAGCCGGGGCTGGCCTGCTCGCGAATATAGAGATCGCCGCCGGTGGTGGATGTAATGAGATCCCTGACGTCGATATCGGCATTCGCCGTCATCGCCGGCGGCGGGCGCTTTACATAGGCGAGCGGAAAGTTCAGCTGGCCCGGATCTTCGGTCTGCACGCCGGCAAGTCCGGGGGCATGTCCGCTCACGCCGCTGGAGCATCCGGCCGCCAGCAATGCAGGGAGCAGCAGAGCCGCCAGTCTCAGAGAACCGTGACGAAGTTCACGCGCGAGCAATGTGTTCATGGTGTCGAATACCTTCGGTCAATCATCGGTTCATGCGATCAGTCTGCCAACAAGCTCGAGTTGATTGAACTTAATCGGTCTCAGAATCGTATCTTCGTTTCATGTGACTGCGCGTTCTGTTAACGCACTCACAGAAGAAGTTCGAGACATCCGTTTCTCTGTGCGCCTCGAGCGCTGAACTCCGTAAATCAGGCTGCAGGATATAGGCCGACAGCAGGCGATCGCCATGTCGCGAAACACCGACGTCGTTTCGATGAGACATTACTGGCAGGCTTTTTTACTGGCTATATTTGCGCCTCGTCGAAATCACAACTCTCCGCGAGTGGATGTGTATATGAAGTATGGGATGGCAAAGCCGGAAATTAACGGAACGCGCAGCCAACGCCACGCGCAGCCAACGCCGCGCGCTGCGGCACATCTGTTGCGCGCAATCCTCTGCGCCGGCTCGCTCACGCTGCTGAGCGCGAATGCATCCGCGCAGATCACCAAGGATCAGGCAAAGCGCATCTACGATCGCATCGCGGGAGTTCCCGCCAGCGACGCGCAACTGACGACGATGGCGTCCGGCACGGCGAATGCCGCGGCCTTACTCGCGACCCAGGATCCCGCGTTCTATAACAACACGGTGCGCAACATGGCGACGCCGTGGACGAATCGCGATCAAACGGTGTTCGCACCCTTGAATGACTACACCGCCACCGTGATCGGTATGGTGCGCGATAATGTCCCGTTCAATACCTTGCTGAGCGCGGATATCATCTATACGGCCGATGCCGCCGCCGGCGTGCCCGCGTACTCCACGTCGAACAACGACATGTACGACGCGCTCGATACCGATGGCGCCGATCTATCGGTGCACTTGCAGCAGAAGGCCCAGTCCGCTGTGACCGGCTTGCCGGCCGCCGCCGTCGCCGGCGTGCTGACCACGCGCGCCGCGGCCTATGCCTTCTTCATGGACGGCACCAACCGCCGGATGTACCGCTTCACGATGATGAATCACTTGTGCGCCGACCTGCAGACCATCCCGGACATCACCCGTCCGCCGGATCGCATTCGACAGGACGTGACGCGCAGCCCGGGCGGTGACAGCAGCCTGTTCTTGAACAACTGCATCGAATGCCACAGCAGCATGGACCCGATGGCCCAGGCGTTCGCCTACTACAACTACAGCTACAACGTCGCCACCGACCCCACGGGTGCCGCCGGCACCATCGTCTACACCGCCGGCCAGGTCCAGCCGAAGTACTTCATCAACAATACGAATTTCCCTCAAGGCTTCATCACCCCGGATGACGGCTGGGCCAATCGCATGCGCGGCGGGGTGAATTCCCTGCTGGGCTGGGATGCGACTCAGCCCGGCAGCGGCCATGGCGCCAAGAGTCTGGGTCAGGAGCTCGAAGCCAGTACGGCCTTCGCCAGCTGCCAGGTCTCGCGGGTATTCAAATACGTGTGCCTGCGCGCACCGAGCAATGCCCAAGACAGCAGCCAGGTCAGCACGATGACGGCCTCGTTCAAGTCGAACGGCTACTCGCTGCGGCAAGTGTTTATTGACGCCGCTGTCTACTGCACGACGGGGATATAATCATGAACTTCAAAACCATGACCAGTCTGCGCCTTGCCGGGCTATTCGCCGTCCTGTCCATAGGGTTGAGCGCGTGCGGCGGCGGCGGCGCGCCCACCACGGCGACCGGCGCCACGGCGCCGACCGGCTCCGCGAATGCCTACACCGGCCCGGCCGCTGTCACCGCCGATGTCCAGGCCTTCGCCGTCAATTTCTGGGCCAATGTTCGCGTCCAGAATCGCTGCGGACAGTGCCACAACGCCACTTCCCCGGCGCAGATGCCGAACTTCGCGCGCAGCGATGATGTGAACCTCGCCTACGCGCAGGCCAACACCGTGGTCAATCTGCAGCAACCCTCAACCTCGCTGATCGTGACCAAGGTCAGCGGCGGGCACAACTGCTGGCTGGCCGATCCCAGCGCCTGCGGTGAAATTTTGACCACCTGGATCAGCAATTGGGCCGGCGCCGCGATCGGCGGCACGGGCACGCAGGTGCAGCTCACCGCTCCGCCGCCGCAATTCGTCGGAACCAGCAAGAATTTCCCCGGGTCGCCCGCGGATTTCCAGGCAACGGTGTATCCGCTGCTCACCCAGTACTGTTCCAAGTGCCATGCGCCGGACGCCGCCACGCCGCAATCGCCGTACTTCGCTTCGTCCGACGTGAATCAGGCGTACCAGTACGCCATACCGAAAATGAATTTGAACACGCCCATCAGCTCGCGCTTCGTCAGCCGCATGGCGGTGGACCAGCACAATTGCTGGACGGTGTGCGGCACCCTGACGACCGACGCCGGCGTCACCACGGTGGGACCTGCCAACAGCAGCGCCGGAATCTTCCTGGCCGCGATTCAAAGCTTTGCCGGCATGGTACCCACGACGGCCGTCGATGCTTCCTTGGTGACGAGCCAGGCCCTGTCGCTGGCCCAGGGCACGAT
>JANXZQ010000130.1 GCA_025355445.1 Gammaproteobacteria bacterium | reverse complement strand
GATGAGCGACAGCAGCACATTGCCGCGTTTCAGACCCACCGTAAGCCCGGCGCCGACGGCGCCCAACCAACTCAAGGTGAGGGTACCCAAGCCCAAACTCAGCATCATGGTCGCAAATGCGCCGCCCGGAATTCCCAGGGCGGTCGCGACCAGCGGCGACACCAGCACGAGTGCCGCGCCGCTGACCAGCCAGTGCGCAAGTGTTTTGGCCACCACTATGAGCGTCAATCCCTGGCCGCACAGCGCCAACTGCTCCAAGGTGCCGTCGTCCGAGTCGCTCTTAAACAAGGCATCCATCGACAGCAGGGACGATAACAGGGCCGCCACCCAAAGCACACAGGGCGCCATGTCTCGCAGCAGCGACAATTGCACGCTTAAACCCAAGGGAAACAAAGTAGTTACGATCAAAAAGAACACCAAAGGTTGCAATAACTGGTCGGGGCGGCGGAAACTGAGACGCAGTTCTCGACGCACCACCAGGGTGAAGGCTTCGACGGCGCCGACGCTCATGCTCTTAAGTCCAGACGACGCATATCCACGTCGAGTTGCAGCTCATGGTGTGCAACCACCAACGCCGACCCGCCTCGCTCGACCTGGGACTTGAGCAAGGCCGACATCAGCTCGGTGCCGGCGGCATCCAGATTGGTGAACGGCTCATCCAGCAGCCATAAAGATGCGTCCATGGCCAGTACGCGCGCCATGGCAACCCGCCGACGCTGACCGGCCGACAGCACACGGGCCGGCAAATCGGCACATTCCGCGACCCCGGTGCGCTGCATGGTGGCGCGCAACTCCGGCGTGCCGACCCGACGTTTGAGCCCAACGCTGAAGCGCAGATTCTCCAGGGCCGTCAAGTCGGCCTTGAGCGCCGGTTCGTGCGAGGCGTACGCAAGCGCGGCCTGATATTCAAGCCGCGTGCTCGAAATCGGCTTGCCCTGCCATAACACTTGCCCCTGTTCAGGGCGCAGCAAGCCGCAGACGACGCGCAGCAAGGTGGTCTTGCCCGTGCCGTTCGGACCGGCAACGTGCAGCAGCTGCCGGGCCCGCAGCGTGAGGCTCACGCCCTTCAGCACATGACGATCGCCGCGCCAGACATGGACGTTTTCGACGCTAAGACCCTCGGCTTCCGTATTCATGAGGCGGCAAGCTTAACTAAATCAAAGAGTTGAAGCTACCTTTTCATGCCTAACCAGCGACTTGAACCGAGATTTTTCCGCGCATTCCGCGCCACCTGCCGGACTACTGCATAAACCGTTTGGTGGGAACTGGGTACTCACGATTGAATATTTTCGCCCCGCCAGCGGGCGCCCGCCCCTAGTGGCCACAGGAGAGTCGGAATTTGTCCGTTGCAGCACTCGCAGGCCGCCCTTCCTTAAGCCGACTGCCGCTGGTTACATTGTATGTAACCGATCGCTGCAATTCGCGTTGCGTTACCTGCGATTACTGGCGGCACGGGCGAGACGACATGGATCTTGCCGCCGTGACGCGATTGCTGCCGAGCTTGGCGGCATTGCACACGGAACTCGTGCTGCTCTCGGGCGGCGAGCCGCTGCTCAACCCCGATTGGGCCGCCATCGCGGAAATTTTGCGCCGGCACGGCCTCCAGGTATGGCTGCTGACATCCGGCCTGGCGCTGTCCAAATACGCGGCGCGCGCCGCCAAGCTGTTCGACGCCATCACCGTCTCGCTGGACGGAACCGACGCAGGGACCTATCGGGCCATTCGCGGGCTGGATGCCTTCGACAAGGTATGTGCCGGGATTCGCGGCGCCGCCGACCATGGGATGCCCCCCGGCATCCGCGTCACCGTGCAGCGCGCCAATTATCGTCAACTGCCGGCCTTCGTCGTTCTCGCCAAAGCGCTGCGCGCCAGGCAAGTGTCCTTTCTGGCGGTCGACGTCGCCAATCCGCACGCCTTCGGCCGCACGGATGATTTCGTATCCGATCTGGCATTGAAGCCTGAGGATCTGCCTGAGTTCGAACAGGTCTTAAGAGCCGTCGAGCAGGACCACGCGGAAGATTTTCGCTCTGGCTTCATAGCGGAAAGCCCGCAAAAGCTGCGCCGCATCCATCAGTACTTCGCCGCCATCCACGCACAAGCACCCTACCCGCCGGTGCGCTGTAATGCGCCGGAGTTCTCGGCCGTGATCGGCGCAACCGGGCGCGTGCAGCCATGCTTCTTCATTGCCGGGGCCGCCGATGCCCGCGTCTCGAGCGCGACAGAAAACCCACAATATGATCTGGACGATGTGCTGAACCGACAGGATATGACGCAGCTGCGTACGGCGATTCAAATGGGTGCGCGCCGGGAATGCACAACCTGCGTGTGTTCGCTTTGGCGGGATCGCTCGAATATCGGGAGCGCCGCCGCTTTCACCAAATCGGCGTCCGAGGCGGCTACATGACGGCGCCTCGCGGCAAACGACTGAAAGTCGTGCTCTACAATCCGCAGGCGGTCTTCTTCACAATGCCCTTGGCGCTGCTGGCGGTTGGTTCCGAACTCGACCCGGACATTTATGATGTGGTGATAGTCGATGCCCGGCTCGATTCCGACGCGGAAAATACTCTTCTCTCGCATATTCCCGAAGCGCTGTGCCTCGGCGTTACAGTACTCACGGGCGCGCCGATTTCGGATGCGCTGCGCGTTTGCCGGTCAGCGAAATTGGTGCGGCCCGATTTACCGGTAGTTTGGGGAGGCTGGCACCCCTCCATGTTTTCGCGCGAGTGCTTGTCGGAGCCTGCGGTCGATGTCACCGTCCGCGGCCAGGGAGAAGAAACTTTTGTCGATATCGTGGGCCGCCTCGCACAAGGTCGCCCCCTGGATGACTGCCCAGGCTGCACGGTGAAGCTTGCCGACGGCACCATTCGAGAGAATCCCGCCCGTGCGCTGACAGAGGTCGACAAGTTCCGGGCGCACGATTACGGATTGATTCCGGTTGAGCGCTACTACGAGCTCAAGGGTAAGCGCCAGCTCGACTTCATTTCATCGCAAGGTTGCAATTTTCGTTGCGCGTTTTGTTCCGACCCTTTTGTTTACGGCCGTAAGTGGGTCGGTCTCGAGCCCGTGCGAATGGCGATGAGATTGAAGGAGCTGTGGGACCGGTACCGCTTCGACGACGTCAATTTCCAGGACGAGACATTCTTCACCAAGGCCGGCCGAGTGGAGGCGCTGGCGGATCGGATCGTCGAGTCCGGAATGAAAATTACGTGGGCCGCCACCATGCGCGCCGATCAGGGCATACGCCTACCGGAAGCGGTGTGGGCGCGCTGCAAGCAGTCGGGCCTGCGCCGCTTGCTGGTCGGCGTGGAATCCGGATCGAACGAGGTATTGAAGCGCATTCGCAAGGACATCAAGATCGAACAGGTTTACGAGACGGCGGAAAAGATGCTCCGGTTCGGCATTGCCGGTCATTTCCCCTTCATCGTGGGCTTCCCGGAGGAGAGCGACGAGGACATTCAGGCCACCCTGGATTGCGCCAAGAGGCTGCGTTCCATGAGTCCGGACTTTCTGACGCCCATATACTACTTCAAGCCCTATCCCGGCAGCGCGCTGGTGATCGAAGCGGTGGCGCGCGGCTTTCGTCTGCCGGAAACGCTCGACGATTGGGCGCAATTCGACTACGTCGCCGGCGAACCCGGTCCGTGGGTATCCCCTGAGAAATTTGAGCGTATCGAACGCTTCAAGTTCTTCCACGAGCTGGCGTGGAAGAAGGCCTCACGCGGCAGGCGGATTCTGCAGAAAATCGCCCGCTACCGCTGCAATAAGGACAACTACCGGTGGCCCGTTGAGATGCTGTTCACGCGTTGGCTCGTTCCTGTGCAGACCTTGTCATGACCGCCGTCCCCTCCGCCGCGCATTCGCTGCGAGTAGCGCGATTGCCGCTGTACGCGCGCCTCCTCGGCAAGGCGATGGCGCTGGTCTATAGAATTCGGGGAAAGGATAAATACGACGAGTACCGCATGGAGTGGGTGCAGAACATGCCCTTCGTCGTCATGCCGAGCGTGTTCAATCCGAAAGTGCCTCGCACCGGTGAATTTCTTGCGTCGCAGATAAATTCCCGGCTCGTGAAGAGCGATTGGGAGGTGCTGGACTTGGGCACCGGCTCCGGAGTCTGCGCCGTGATTGCCGCCCAGCACGCGCAGCGCGTCGTCGCCGTGGATATCAACGCCGCCGCGATCCGCTGCGCCGGCGTCAATGCGCTCCTGAACCACCTCGAGCATAAAGTCGATTTGCGCCACGGAGATCTATTCGGACCTGTCGCCGATGAACGCTTCGATTTGATAGTTTTCAACCCACCTTTTATGACGGGTGCGCCGCGCGACGACCGCGACCGGGCGTGGCGATCGAGCGACGTCGCGGAGCGGTTCGCTGCTGGTCTCGCGTTCCACCTGAAACCCACCGGGTTCGCTCTCGTACTGCTGTCGAGCTTCGGAAACGGAAGCGCATTTCTGCACGAGTTTGCCAGGCGCGGCTTGCATATTTCGGTGCTGGCGGAGCGCCGTTTCGTGAACGAGCGCTTGACCGTATTCAGGCTTGCGCTCCCAGACTCAACGCAAACTTTTGAGAGGATCCGATGATCGATTCGCCGCGTGTTCTGCTCATCAACCCGACCATTACTTCGCACCGCCACGCGCGTTTTCCGCTCGCGGTCCTGAGCCTGGCCGCCTCGCTCGAGGGCAAGTACCCAACGGAGATCATCGACGGCAACGTGGATCGCAACTTCATCGCCACCGCGCTGCGCGCCGTCGGCGACGGGACGGTGTTCGCCGCAGGCGTTACCGTCATGGGCGGGCCGCAATTGCGCTCCGCCATTGCGGTGTCGAAGGCCATCCGCGAGAAGGCGCCCGGGTTGCCCATTATCTGGGGCGGCGCCTTTCCGACGGTCTGTCCGGAGGCGACTCTGAACGCGCCCTACGTCGACTACGCGGTCAGGTCGCAAGGCGAGAACACGCTGCTGGAGCTTCTGGACACTCTTGCGGCACGCCGCAACGAAATGATGGAGTCGATCTGCGGACTGACCTGGCGCCTTCGCGGCCAGGTCGTGCACAACAAGGAGCGAAAATTCTCCGCCGCGAGCCTCAATCAGATGCTGCCTTACGACAAGCTGGATAACCCCAGACAGTATCTGACCAAGACCTATTTGGGGCGGCGCACCATGGGATATCAGGCGGCCTTGGGCTGCCGATTTCGCTGCACCTTCTGCGGCGTGGCATCGATGTTTCGCGGCAAAATGGCATTGCCGCCAGCGGCCCGGCTCGAGCAGGATCTGCGCTACATGCAGGACCGTCTGGGCGTGGATGCGATTCAGTTCTACGACCACAACTTCTTCGACCGCGAAGTAGACATGGTGCCGCTGTTGGAGGTACTCGCGAAATTCCAGATGCCGTGGTGGTGCTTTGCGCGTTCCGACGCTCTGGTCAACCTATCGGAGCGATCCTGGACGCTGGTGAAGAAGAGTCGGCTGCGAATGGCTTATATCGGCGCCGAGTCTCCCAGCGACTGGCTGCTGCACGATATCCGCAAAGGCACCAGCCGGGATCAGACATTGGAAGCGGTGGAGAAATGCCGCAGCCACGGCGTAATTCCGGAACTGTCTTTCATGCTGGCCCCGCCGCAGGATCCCGAGGGAGAAACGGAGAAGACGTTTGAATTCATTCGCTTGATCAAACGCGTACATCCTGCAACCGAGGTCATGATCTACATCTACACACCGCTGCCTCGGCGTCAAGACGACAAGAATCCGGCATCGGCACGCATGGCGGGCGAGCTGCGGGACTCCGCGGGCAGGCCCGTGGTCTTTCCGCGAAGCGCCGATGAGTGGGCGGAACAGCAGTGGGTGGATTACTGGTGCCACCAAGATGCGCCGTGGCTTACCGAACGGCTGCGGCGGCGGATCGTGGATTTCACCACCGTCTTGGGATGCAGATATCCGACCATCATGGACGTGCGCGCTTCCGCCTGGGGAAAGTCGGCCTTGCGGGCGCTGGCATCATGGCGCTACCGTTTTCAACGCTACGATGACCCTTGGGAACTGCGCATCTCCAGGAAATTGATCCGCCACTGGGACCCGCGCGTCATGAGCTTGTGACGGCTATGCCGCCCACGCCGCTCCACGTCGTGCAGATCAGCTTCTTTGTCGACCCTGCAGGACGTTCTGCGGCGCAGCTGCTGGAGGCGTGGCCGACGCTGGTGGATGTCGCGGAAGCCGCCGCAAGGCCCGGCAATCGAGTATCGCTTATACAGGCGAGTACGCACTCGGAGCACCTGTCGCGCGAGGGCGTCGACTACTTCTTTCTGCCATTCGGCGATGCTGCCGCGCGCAATTGCGGCAGATCGACGTATCGAGAGTTGCTGCAGCGGCTCGCGCCGGACGTGCTGCATGTTCACGGCCTGGAGTCTCCCCGGGAGACCTCGTCGCTGGCCGCTTTGGCGCCGGACGTACCGATCGTCATCCAGGACCATGCAAGCAGGGTGCCGCGAATCTGGCGGCGAACGGCGTGGCGGCGCGCAATGTCCGCCGCCGCCGGCGTCGCGTTCTGTGCCAAGGAGCAGGCGCGGCCCTTCGTCAAGTCCGGCCTCTTTTCGCCGCAAACGGCTCTGTACGAAATTCCCGAATCCACGTGCCGGTTTGCACCCGGAGACCGCAATGAGGCACGGCGCCTCACGGGGATCGAAGGCGACCCGGCAGTTCTGTGGGTCGGTCATTTGGATGCGAACAAGGATCCTCTCACGGTCCTCGAGGGCATCTCCTCCGCCGCACGCAACCTGCCACGATTGCAGTTCTATTGTTGCTTCGGCGCGGCGCCGTTGCGCCGACAGATTCAGGCCAGAGTCGCGATGGATCCGCATCTGCGCGGCAAAGTGCATCTCTTGGGGCAGGTGCCTCACGAGCGGATACAAATGCTGATGCGGGCCGCGGACATATTCGTACTCGGCAGCCACCGCGAAGGCAGCGGCTATTCCCTGATCGAGGCGCTCGCCTGCGGACTACCGCCCGCGGTCACCGACATTGCCTCGTTTCGTTCCCTCACCGGGGGCGGTGCCGTGGGAAAACTATGGCCATGCGGCGACTCATTGTCCGCCGGCGCAGCATTGCAGGCGATCGCGGACCGTATCTCTTGCGGGACGCGCGCCGAAGTGCGTGCGCATTTCGAGCGCGAACTGTCATTCGACGCCCTCGGCTCGAAACTTACCGCCATGTACCTGGACGTGCTTCACCGCGCTCGCCGCGCCGGCGCGAAGGATCATCTGAGATGAACACCGTGCCGCCCGCCGTGTCCGTCATCGTTCCCTCATTCAACCGGCTGGAATACCTTCCGCCGGCGATCGAATCGGTGCTCGCACAAACGTTCACGCAGTGGGAATTGATCATCGCGGACGACGGCTCCGCAGCCGATACGAAGCGCTATCTGCAATCTCTCGATGATCCGCGGATCAGGGTCATCTGGCTGCCTCACAGCGGCAGACCGTCGGCGGTCAGCAATGTCGCCATTCGCGAGGCGCGGGGCGACTATATCGCATTTCTCGATTCCGACGATTTGTGGCTGCCCAAGAAGCTCGAGACGCAGCTCGAATCGTTGCGCCGTCATCCGCAGCGCGGCTGGAGTTACACGAAGTTTGCCATGGTGGATGGATCAGGCAACCCGATGGTTACCGCCAACGCCAGAGAATGGCCGGCGCCGTCCGGCTGGATCCTGGAAGAATTGCTGAGGGAGGCAACCGTCATCGCTCAGCCGAGCGTGATGGTATCGCGCAAGCTCATCGAGCAGTTGGGGGCGTTCGACGAAGAGTTGGTCATGTGCTACGACGATGAATTGTGGTTCCGGTTGGCTGCGCACAGTGAGATCGACGGCATTGAGGAAACGCTCACCCTGGTGCGTCGACACAGCCTTCATTCTGGAAGTGACATCATCGCCTGGCGGGATCGCAGACGGGTGTTCGAAAAAGCACTGCGGTCGGAGCGCGGCGGCCGACTGTATCCGCTCCTGCACCGGCTGCGCGCGCAGATGTCCGCCGGACTGGCGAAGAGCCAGGCGCGTTCCGGCAAGCGGATCCACGCGCTGGCCACTATTCTCGCCGGTTTTCCCCATTCCTGGCGGTATCCCAAGTGCTGGCTGGGCGCTTTGTTTGCACTAGCGGCCACTTATGCACCGACGCCGCTGCGGAACATCGTGCGGCGCCACCGGCATACACGCCGCCGGCAGAGCCTATGACGAGGAACAGATCTTCGTTGCCGGAGCCGCCCGCGGATCCATTCCAAGAGCGGCAGCGTCCGGCGTTGCGCGAGCACATGCAATTGATGGGGGGAAGGTTTTGCTTCGAAACCGACAACCCGCAATTGCTGAAACTCGTGCGGCTGGCGTATGCCGGGTTGCCGGCTCACAAATTCCCGGGCCGCGCGCCGAACTGTCTCGTCAAATTGGCGCTCACGCCGGCCGCCCCGAGGACACGCGGGAAGTCCGAGCCGCCGCGAGTGCGGCCGCTCTCGGGAGCAGGAATGCTGTGCGGGGTCATGGATGGCGGCAACTTCGTTGCACTCGATCCGCAGCGGCGCTCGGCGCTGGTCACCGTTTCACGGGACATGCTGCAGTTTCCGTATCACGTACGCTACGAGATGTTGGAATTCGCCGTGTACGTGTTGGCGTCTCGCGCGCAAGGCCTGGTGCCCCTGCACGCTGCTTGCGTCGGCCGCGGCGGCCAAGGGGTTCTGCTGCTGGGCTCGAGCGGCGCCGGAAAATCGACCGTGTCCATGCACTGCCTGATGCGAGGGCTCGATTTCCTGGCCGAAGACAGCGTGCTGGTGAAGCCTGAGGGCCTGCTCGCAACCGGCGCTGCAAATTTTCTGCACATTCGTCCCGACTCGCTGAAGTTTCTGGAAGACACCGATAGCGCGGCTCTCATTCGTAAGTCGTACATCATCCGCCGGCGCAGCGGGGTCGAGAAGTTCGAGATCGACTTGCGGCATCCTCCGTATCGGCTCGCGCGGGCACCGCTGCGAATCGCCGCAGTGGTTTTTATGTCGCCAAAAAAAGCCGGCGCCCGGCCGCTTCTCACGCCAATCGCCAAAACCCAACTGACTCGACGACTCGCCTCGAGCCAACGCTATGCCGCCAATCAGCCGGGATGGAGCGGCTTCAACATGCAGGTATCGCGCCTGCCGGCCTTCGAACTGCGCCGTGGCAGCCATCCGCTGCAAGCCGTCGAGGCACTGGAAAGTCTGCTGCCTCGTGCGTCGGCGTGAAGGTCGCCCTCGTGGTGCCCGGAGGCGTGGACCGATCCGGCGAGTACCGGATCATTCCCGCGCTTTTGGCCTTGATCGCACGGCTGGCGTTGCGCGATGAGATCCATGTATTTGCTTTGCGGCAGGAGGCCCGGCCCGCGCACTGGGACTTGGCCGGCGCGCGCATTCACAACATCGGTAGCGGCGCCACCGTGTTGCGAGCGATTCGCGCAATCCGCACCGAGCATCGCTCGTCTGCCTTCCATTTGGTGCATTCGATATGGTCCGGCGCGCCGGGTTTCGTCGCCGTGGCGGCGGCAGCGACGCTGCGGCTGCCCTGCCTGATTCACGTTGCCGGCGGTGAGTTGACTGCCCTTCGTGACATCGGCTATGGCGGCCGGCTCAAATGGCGCGGACGGGTGCGCGAAGCCGCCGTGCTCAGGGCAGCGAGCACAGTCACCGCCGCCAGTGCTCCCATGATTACGGCGCTCGGGCAGCTTGGGATCCCCGCCACTCGATTGCCGCTGGGCGTTGATCTCAACATCTGGCCGCCGCGCGAGCCGGTGCGCCGCGACATCGGCATGCCGGCCAGGCTGATACATGTGGCCAGCCTGAATCGGGTGAAGGACCAACCTACCCTGCTGCGCGCTCTGGCGTCGCTCGCACAGTTAGGGGTGGATTTTCACGTGGACATCGTCGGCGAGGATACTCTACAGGGTGAAATTCAAGGCCTGGCCCACCGATTGGGGTTGACCGCGAGAGTAAAGTTTCACGGATTTCTGCCGCAGGTGCTCCTGCTCCCACTTGTGCAGAGTGCCCACCTGATGCTGATTTCCTCGCGGCATGAAGCCGGTCCGCTGGCCGTACTCGAAGCTGCGGTCGCTGGAGTACCCACCATCGGGACCACGGTCGGGCACATTGCCGAATGGGCGCCCGATGCCGCCATTGCGGTGCCCGTCGGGGGCTCGGCTGCATTGGCCAGTACCATCGCCGAGGTATTGGCGAATGAGGATCTGCGTCTACGCATCGCCAGAGAGGCGTTGCGCCGAGCCGCCCAGGAAGACGCCGATTACACGGCACGGTCCTTTCAAGCGATTTACACGAAGCTCATCGCCCGTGCGAATACCGAAATTTGACCCGGCCGCGCTTGCGTACCGGCCCGACATCGAAGGGCTGCGTGGCCTGGCGGTCGCGCTCGTGGTTGCATATCACGCTTTTCCCAAATTCCAGACCGGCGGCTTCGTCGGCGTCGATGTTTTCTTCGTCATCTCCGGCTATCTGATCACACGGCTCGTTCTATCCGGCCTGCAGGCAGGAAAGTTCAATCTGATTGACTTCTATCGGCGCCGTGTCCGGCGAATCGTCCCCGCATTGCTGGTGGTCATGGCCGCTTGTTGCATCGCTGCTTGGTTCTTGATGTTGCCCACTGAGCTGCAGTGGTTCGGCAAGTCGGTTCTCTGGTGCGCACCTTTTCTGGCCAACATGTTCTTCGCGCAAGCCGGAGGCTACTTCGATCGAGCCGTGGAGATAAACCCGCTTCTGCACCTTTGGTCGCTCGGGGTGGAGGAGCAGTTCTATCTCGCTTGGCCTCTGCTGTTGATACTGACGGTCAGGCGCGGCGTGACCATGCGCATCTTGGGAGCTGTGGTCGTGACTTCGCTGGCCATCAGCATTTGGGGCATCTGGCGATCGCCGGCAACTTATTTTTACTATCCTTTCTCCAGAGGATGGCAGCTGGCTGCCGGAGGTCTGTTGGGCGCGTGGCAACTGCGCGCGCCTCAGAGGCCGACCCCCACCAGCTCGTCGAGCAGATTCTGGCGCGCTGTCCCCCAGGCGAGTTCAGTGACGGGTCTTGCGCTGATTGTCGCAGGAGGCGCTTTTTGGACCCTCGATACCGCTGTCCCCGGCATATGGAGTGTCATCCCGACAGCAGGTGCCGCACTGCTCATCGGCGCTGGAGAGCATGCGCCGGTGAACCGGTGGATATTGGCCCGCAAGCCCATGATATTCATCGGACGGATCAGTTATCCACTCTATCTCTGGCACTGGCCGCTATTTGCGTTCGCGCGCATCGTCTTCGGGCGCCCCGCAACTCCGGCCGTGGCCGCGTCCGCAGTAGCCGTTGCCCTGCTCGCCGCTTACGCCACTTACCGATGGATCGAGGTACCGATTCGCTACGGCAAATTCGCGGACAAGTTGGCTCCGGGATTGCTTGCTGGACTGACGTGTCTCGCCTTGCTGGGCGGCGCCGCGTCCTTGCACTTAATCCCCGGTCGATTGTCCGGGCCGTCCTTCCTGGCCTGGGACAGCGCGGTGTCGGACTGGCGCTTTGGCGGTGAAACAAAATTCAATGAGCCATCGGGATTCTCGCTCACGACGGTGCGAAGCCGCGGACCCGGCACAGCCCTGTTCATTGGTGACTCCCACATTCAACAGTACTGGCCGCGCGTTGTGCATGTGATCGACAGGTATCCCGACGCCGCGCGCTCAGCCATATTTGCCACTCATTCGGCCTGTCCGCCGCTGCCCGGGGTCAACGCCCGGCTGCGAGGGCGCAATTGCCACGGCCTGTTCGACTTCGCCCTGGAACAAGCCTTGCAACCCGGCATCGACACGGTGGTATTCGGGGCTTTCTGGGAGGACTACTTCCTTGGCGAGTACTCGGTGAGCGGCACCCGGCCGTACGTCTACAACGTGTCGGATAAGACGCGCACGCCGCTGCAGTACGGCTCGCCTGGTACGGCGATCGCCTTCGCGCAATTCCAGCGTGCGGTCTCGAGGCTGGTGTCGAGCGGCCGCCGGGTCTTCATCGTGCTCTCCAATCCAACCTCACCGCTCTTCACTCCGGTGTTCCCGTCCGAATTCAGGTTGTCGCTGCATACTCCCACGGGTCCTCGATTTCACGCCGCGCCGCCTGTCGATGTCCGAGCGTATGAATCGTATGTCGCGCCTCTCATGAACCGTCTGCGCAGCATTGCCGAGCAATCAGGCGCCGTTGCGGTCGACCCGCGCTACACTTTGTGCGAAGGGTTGAACTGCCAGGCAACCGGCGCGGACGGACTGCCGCGCTACATCGACTCGAATCACCTCCGGGGTCTTACGGCACTCGAGCACGCTTCGTTCATCGACGAGATGCTGCTGGGGCCTGATTATCCGGCGGGCGCCAAGCTGCCCGGCACCGTATTACGCTAGCCGCTTTTCGAACAGAAGGAACATGAATCGGCATCGGCTCACGCGAAAAACGCGCTCCAGCGTGAAGTACGGCCGGCTCTGTTCGGCGAAATTGGCGAGCCGCCGCCGGATGATCGGCGCTTGGGCACCCTGCACGGAATATCGGCCGTCGCGCCACAGGCGCGGTAAGTTCCCCCACCACCAGCGGTATCGCAGATCACCGATGAAATAGGGACTCAATACACTTGCCAGCACCCGGCCATGCGGGCCGGTGATCGCATGAAATTTCGCGAACAACTCCGGCAGGTCATCGATCAGATTGAGCGGCGCAAAATTCGACGTGACCAGATCGGCACTCAATCCGCCCGCGTTCTTGCGTGCCAGGAATTCGCGATAGTTGCCGCCCTCGAGAATGACTCGATCGGCATCGATGAGATCCCGGCAGTGCGCAGCGAAGTAGTCCCGCATCTGCGGATCGACATCGTAGGCTGTGACGGCGAAACCGCGTTGCGCATAAAACCGGGCGTCTATTCCCGTTCCCGAACCGAAGTCGAACAACATGGCACCCGGGGATACAATTCTCGACACCAGATCTTGAAACGCGGCGCGAGCACGTCGATCTGATTCGAGGGCGGTAATCTGCTCGACATACTGTTCGCCAGTGACGATTCGACCGGCGTCGCCGGATGCCTGGTTCATCTTTTGGTCATTATCATGAGAAAATGGTCTCCCGCCGCACGCAACAGCGGCCAGCCGGCCGCGCGCCGGTCGAGGCGCCGCAAGCAATCGTATGCGGCTGGGTGTCGATCACGAATCCATGTCAAGTATGGGGGCGGTGCAAACAGACATAGCCCGCGATGGTGCGTCAGGGAAAATTCCTGCCTGAACGGGCGATAGAATTCGCGCGGCCCGTAATAATGCGTCCAGATGGTGTGCTTGTTCATGCTCACCGGTACGAATCCACGCGCAAATCTCACTTTTACGCGTGCCCATTGACGACGGCGCATATAGTGCGCGATCTCCCAGGGACAGATGCGGCCGATCACGGTAAACACCAGCTTGCCGCCCGGCCTGAGCAGGCGCGCGCATTCGCGTGCAACGTCGCTGAGAACAGGAACGCAGTTGAGCGGACCCAGATTGGAATACGCTCCGTCATAAATTCCCGTCTCACCCAATCGATCCAGCTCATGCGCGCCCAGCGTCATTGAACGCACGCTATCGGTCAAACGCTCACGCGCGGCACGTTCGCTGGTGCGCATCACCATCTGCGGCGACCAATCGGTCGCCGTCACCCGATGCCCGAGCTGAGCCATGCGGATGGCGTCGAGTCCTGTGCCACAGCCGATGTCGATTAGTCTGCTTCGCGGCGCGAATGTGGCGTCCAGCCAATGCCACATGTCGCGACGCATGTCCTGAATCATGGCGTTGTTGCCGCGCGGGCCGTCATAGTCCGCGGCGACGCTGTCAAACGCCGTCTGCGTTTCCTGGAGATTCATGAATCAGATCTCGCCCGTGACCAGCGTAAAGCTCTGCAAGAAGTGAAAATCCGGACGCCGCAGGGCGTAGCACGAATTCCGCGGATCGCACAATTGCACGAGTTCGGCGTAGTCCTTCTCCGGCAAGTACGGCCTCAGACGCTCTCCCCAGGTGTCGCGAAAAATGCATTCGGCGAGATACGACTCCGTGACTGCCTCGACGGGGGACACGCGTTCAATGATAACAGTACGGACGGCCACGCCGGATAGCTGCGTTCGGCGCAGTAGACCGACCAGCGCCCGCACCGACGCCACATCGCGCTCACGCAGAGAATAGCGCTCACGGTAATACTGGCGAACAGCTTCGTTGACCAGCCGCTCGAGCCGTGAATCCCAGGAGAAATACATGTCCGGCAGAAACGAGCTCTGGCCGATTCCGATTCGTCCGCCAGGGCGCAGCATGCTGATGAGCCGGTTCAGGCCATAGACAGGATCGTGCAGATGATTGATTGTGTTGACGCACCAAATAAAATCGAAGCCGGGCGCCGCCGGCGGCATCGTCAGCAGGTCTTCCTGCAGGACTTCAATATTCGCCGAGGCATGGATCCGGGCGGGGGGGGCGAGATCCCCCCCCCC
>JANXZQ010000096.1 GCA_025355445.1 Gammaproteobacteria bacterium | reverse complement strand
GACCTCCCAGCGATCGGTCCGGACACCTGCCCGTAGATTCCCGAGCGAATACGCGGGTAGCCGTGCGTCGAATGAGATCACGGTGTTCGCCGGCACGCCGCCATAGTTAATCAAACGCGCCGCGTTCGGGTCATCAGCGGTGCCCCCGATCTGTCCGAAACCCGGCTCTTCGTTTTCAAACTGCGAATACGACGAACCGACGTACTGCACCGTGAATACCGAGAAGAAGTCCCGCTTGTTCTGAAGCGGCAGCGTATAACCGACGCTGGCGACCGCCTGAATCTGCGGCGCCGTGGGCAGACGATTCCCGTCTGCGAGGCCGCCAATGACGGTGACGACTCCCGTACTCGACGTCGAAGTAACCGATCCCTTCAAAGTCGCATCGAGCCAGGTTGCCGACAGTCCGAAGTCCCAGGTGGAGTTCGGACGCGCGAATAATTCCGCTTCGATGCCGTGGGACTGAGCCGGCACATTGAAGATTAGTCGCGACGAGCAGGTTCCGGCCGTGACGGTCGCTTGCAGATTTTGAATGTCGGTGTAAAAGGCCGATACATTCAGCGTCACCCTGCGTTCGAGGAAGCGGAACTTGCCGCCTATTTCGTAGTTCTTGCTGGTTTCGTCCTTCCAATTGCCTTGACCGCCAAACTCGATCTTGTCCTGCGCCGAGCACAGCGGCAGATTGATGGGATCGTTGATACCGCCGAGGCGGAAGCCTTTCGACACCTGGGCATTGAATTGGGCATCCTCGTTGAGCTTGAAGCTGAGGATGCCGCGCGGCGACACGCCGTTGGCGTCGACTTCACCCGGCACGCCCCCAGGCGGCGTGGCTGCTGCGAAAACGCCATTGAAAACCAGAACACGATCTTCCTTGTAATGATAGTAACGCAACCCGCCTGTCAGCCCCCACTGATCCGTGATGTGCCACGTGGCTTCGCCGAAGGCCGCATACTGCTGCAGCCGATAACTGATGTCCGAAAAGAAAGGCGTATCTACGAGACCTACAGGGTTGGGCCCGAGCGGGAAGCCGGCGGCGGCATTCAATGCGTCGTACCCCGGCGTCGGCAGAGATTGCCCGTAGCGGCGCCCGACGTGCTGGAAGAATCCACCCACGAGCCAATCGATCGTGGACTTTCCGTTTGAAGCCAGGCGCAGTTCCTCAGACGTCACGTTAAGATGAGTACGGTCGATTAGAGGCGAGCTAAGCCTCACGTCCGGGATGCCGACGTCGTAACTTACGCTGCCGGTCAGCTGCGTCGCGTCGCGCAGCACCGTGACTCGGCGGTGCGTGTACGAGCTGATGGAGGTCAGCGTGGCAGGACCGAAATCGTAGTCGACCTTGAGGTCGGCCAAACCGAAATCATCGTCGATGCCTTCACGTTGCTGTGTGTACTGCTGGCGCGCGCCGATCGAGACCGCCGGCTGGGTTGTCATGTAGGGATTGCCAAGAATATTGTAGGCGTCCTCGCGCGGGTAGCCATTGGTGGTCAAGTTCTGGTAAACGAGACGAGGCGTGATGGAGAGTTGCTCGGTCGGCCTCCAGAGAATCGATGCCCTGAAGCCTGCACGATCACCGTCGTTGACATTCTTCTTCACGCTGCCGTCCGGTTGAATGGCATCGATGAAGCCGGGCAGATGATGCTCGTAGATGACAATCCGGGCCGCGGCGGTATCGCCCATCGGCAAATTGACCGCGAGGCGTCCGCTGGCTCCCACGCTGCCGCTCTTCGGCAACTCGACCGACGCATCGGCAATACCCTCGAGGATTCCGAGCTTCGGCTGCACCGTGATGTAGCGCACCGTACCGGCCTCGGAGCCGGCGCCGAACAACGTCCCCTGGGGTCCGCGCAGCACCTCGAGACGCTCGAGATCGAACAACTCCAAGTCGGGCGTGAACAGGGCAATAGAAATCGGCGACTCGTCGAGATAAACCCCGACCTGCTCCTTGACGCCCGGCTGGTCGCGAATGACCTGCCCGGAGCTGATGCCGCGGATGGCCATTTGACTTTGACCCGGCCCTAAGTCGGCAATCGTCAAGCCCGCGACATTGCGCGCGAAGTCGGCGATATCGCTCGCCCCGGAGTTGCGGATCTGTACTTGAGACGTCGCCGATACCGAGAACGGTGTGTCCTGGACGGAGCCGGCGCGCTTTTGCGCGGTCACAACAATTTCATCTAACGCCGTAGTGTTCTCGGTTTCCGCTGCTCGCGATGGGCGACCGACAAAAATCGATGCTGCCAAAATTCCTGCAATGACGTAAGTGCTGCGAATACCCATAAGGCCTCCCTTGCCATTTTATTCAAGTGTTGTGAGGCGTCGACACTAGTATCAGCATCTCGCCTCTTATCCGGAAATTATCCGCCTTTCACGAGAAAACCAAATAGTTGCTATAACGCAACAGAATAGTACGGCAAATCTTAAGGGAAGGGTGTCTCAGCAGAAGCGGGTATGGCTTTAAGCAGTGACGACTTGGGATTTGCGCGAAAGCCGCAGCCCTTCTGCCGCGTAGAGGAGGAGCGCCATCCAAATGAGCGCGAAACCCACCGCGCGCGTGCGCGAGAACGGCTCATGAAACACGAACACGCCGCAGGCGAATTGAAGAGTGGGGGCAGTGAATTGCAGCAGGCCTACGGTCGAGTAAGGCAGAAGACGGGTTCCGAAGGCATACAGAAACAGGGTAATAGCCGTGATGGGCCCGGTGCCGAGCAACAGGGCATCGATGGCGGGCGCGCCGTGGCCGAACGCGCCGATCCCTGCGGATTCGCACCACAGGAGATACACCGCGGAAATGGGGCCGAGGATCAGCGTTTCAGTCGCGAGGCCCGGCAGCGACTCGACTTTCACGACCTTGCGAATGAGCCCGTAGGTCGCAAACGAGAACGCGAGCGTCAGTGCAATCCAAGGCGGGCGGCCGGCGGTGATGGCGAGATAAGTGACCCCTGCGCCCGCCAGAGAAACGGCGGTCCACTGGGCGGGCGTCAGCCTCTCGGAGAGAAAAAACACTCCCAGCAGCACATTCACCAGCGGGCCGATGAAATAGCCCAGGCTGGTTTCTACGACGTGACCGTTCATGACGCCCCAGACATAAACCAGCCAGTTGACGGTGATCAATGCCGCGCTGAGCGCCAGCCGCCATACGATACTGCGATTAGCCAGGGTCGCACGCAGCGTGGATAACTCGCCCCGCAGCGCAATCCACGCCAGAACGAACAGACAGGACCACAGCAGCCGATGCGCGATGATTTGGAATGCGGATACCTGACGCAGCGGATAGAAATAGAGCGGAAACAAACCCCAGATCGCGAAGGCAACCGCTGTCGGAACCAAACCCTTGCTCGCGGGCCGCGGCTTCGACGACATCAGAACTCCTTCACCGCCAGCTCCGTTCCCATCAATGATATCGGGATCATGCCCGCATGATTGAAGCGATCGAGAAATTCGCGCAGCATGAACGGCCTACCGCTCAAGTCCTGTTGGTGCGCGTATTCGCTCATCAATCGGTCGAGCAGCAATTTTCCGGTGATGTAGCTCGTGCCGTACCCCGGCTGGCGCAGATATAAAAGCTGCTCGAAGCCCGTCAGCTGATCCTTAGGATTGGCCCAGCCTCGCGGCGTCCACGCCGCGTGAAATTTACCGGCCTGTTCCAGCGACCATTCGTTCGCCTGGACATGGAGCGATGCCAGGCCGCGGGCGGCGCGATTGGCCAGCATGATCCACACCAATTCCTTAGCGCGCGGATTGTCGTCATACAGACCTGCGTGCATGAGCAGTTCTTCAAAGGCGGTCGCGAAACCCTCGGCGCGGTTATCCCAGATGTTCGACAATAATGGCCGGCGGCGAATCGGGCTGACGTTCGGCTCGTCCCGCATGCGTGCCAAGTCCAGCCAGTGATAGTCGTGGGATAGCAGCAGCATGGGCTCGCGATGCGTCACGCGAGTGAAGAAGACTCGTTGCTCTTCCGGCACGAAATGTCCCAGCTGCGGTTCCAGAGCCGCCTTGAGGTAGGGCTTGTCGGGAATGATCTCCTGCTCGACGAGAAATGCGACGAACTTGTCCAAGCGCGCGTGCGCCAGGCGATCGAAAGCAGCGGCATCGGCCACCAGTTCGAGCGGCGGCAGCTTGCGGTTGGCGTGCTCCTCGAGGCGCAGCGACGCCTGTGCACGCTCCAACTCACGGCGCAGCAGCAGTACCTCGCCGTCCCAGTCGAAGGGGACGAAGTGCGCATTTTGCTGGTACCAGGTGTAGTTGTCCTTGCCGACGCCTGAGGGACCTGTTTTGCCGGGAGCGAGCCGTTCCAGCCAGACAATGAATTCTTCGGTGGCCTTGCGTGCATCGGCGATTGCCCTGCGCAGTTCCGGCGCCGCACCCTTGAGGTCAGCGTGTTGACTTCCCTCCAAGGTGCTCACGGTGAGCGTCCCGGCCTCGAGCGACGCCAGCGAGGCTGCCTGATCGCGCAGCTCCTGTTCACCGTAGACCCACAGGTCGCGCGCGTTGCTGTCTTTTAGATTTTCCTGCGCTTCTGCCAACAGCGCGGGAATCGCGCCGATTCTCCGGGTCAGCTCGAGTTGCGACGGCGCAGACAGTGGGAAACGATAGCCGTAGAGCTCAATTTCGGGGTACGTAGTCGGTCCTTCGCGCGACGGGACGTCGGTGCGGCTGGGCCATATGCTGACGTAGAAGGCCGGATCGCGGGCCCAAGGCCGCAATACCCTCAAATTAAAGTCGAGCCCGCTCATTTCTGCGGCGACCAACTTGCTGTCGTTGAGCTGCGGGGCAGCCCAGCCATGGGTATCGATGGCATCCAGCCGCTTGCGCCACTCCTTGAGGGCACCCGCCTTGGCGGCCATGGCGGCAGGGCGGTAGTCGGGCACATTGCCCTGCATGGCGGGCCGCTCGAACTCGCGCCATTGATCGAACAGAGTCACCAAAGCGGTGTAGCCAGGCGCGGGCGCCGGGGCGGAGTCCGCGGTATTGCTGGTGAGCGCGGCGAGAAACAAGGGTACGACGGCCATCAGCCGCCGCATTCCAAGGCTAGTCATCGATGTCTCTCCTGGAGCGCGCAATCACGCGCGGTAGATGGGATAGCAGTTCAGCTGCTCGTCCCATGAAGGGTGGTGCCGGCAGAAAAACTCCAGGCGCGCGGCAGGGTCTGCGCGAAATGCTGCGTCATCCTGCAGCCGCCGGTCGAATTCCTCGCGCAGTAGCGGGTTGCTTGCGGACATTTCACGCGCGATTTGCTCTGCCACATACGGTTCCAGCTGCTCCTTCTGCTCGAAACAGGCATTGAAAAAACCCCATGCGGCGAAGGAATCGGGCGCTTGCGGTTCGAGCAAGGCGACGGTCAACCGGGACCGGGCCTGCGCCACGGGCACGAACAGCGCAGGCTGAGGGATCTTGCGGTCCAGCGGCTGCCATCCCCCGGCAATCTCCGCGCGCATGCGCCCCTCGAAAGGCTGTTTCGAGAAGGACACACGGTTTGCACGGAATTGCTCGAGCGCCACGTGCTGCAGATTCATTGGATTCGGCGCCACGGTGATTCCGTGCCGCCGCAGACGCAGGCCGATTCTCCGCGCATAGGCGCGAGGAATGAAGTAGCCCAAGCTTGGCGCGCGAACGACGAGCGTGGGTTGGATGCGATTGCGATATCTCACCCGCCAGGTTTGCGCAGTTGTCGGATCATAAATAGTGGCTTGACCGCCCGAGATGGCGGAGTGCTCGCGCGTGTAGGCGTAGCCGCGAAAGTCGATGAACTCTGCCTCGGCGCCGCCTTCGGGGACGGCCGTCTTGCCCGCAGCGGCCGGTTCTCTCCAACCCGATTTATAGTTCAGGGTCAAATCGGATCCGCCCAGCCGGCAGGCCGTCGCATCCGCAGTGCGGGTCCTAGCCAGCCAATCGGCCCCATGCTCCGCCGCAAGTTCGGCAAGGCCCACCACGGCGTTGCGCATCACCTGCACGCGCTTCGCATAGGGTTTCCACGAATGAGTTTCCACCAGCGCCGTGAAGCGATTGCGCTGCGGAAAGTAGCCGGTCGAAAAGCGCGGCGAATACACGGTCAACACGAATCCCGATTCGGGATTGTCGGCCTCGTACAGATCCGGATAGAAGGGCAGCGGCAGGGAGCCCTGCTGCGCAAGCTTGTCGATCAACGCATCCCGCAGCGCTACACCGCTCTGGTGCAGCTGCGGGTCGCCTTGATTGATGGGCTCGACTTGAATGGAAATGTCCGGCTCGAAATCCGCACCGTCAGTCACATGCAGGTCGGCGCAGATCAAGGGGTCCCAGGTATCGATGAGACCGAGCATGGCCTGCATTTCCGGCGTATCCGCCTTCATGTAATCGCGATTGAGATTGATGTTTTCGGCGGTCGTGCGCCAGCCGGTGAGCTCTGGACCGTTCTGATTCGGCCGGTTCCAACGGCCGAGCCGTTCATGACCATCGGTATTGAAGGCGGGAACGAACAGCACGGCAATGCGCTCGAGCGCACCAGGCGCAGCGCCGCCGGACAGCAGTTCGCGCAAGGCGATGAAGCCCGCGTCCTTGCCGTCGCTTTCGCCGGGATGAATTCCTCCCTGAATCATCAGAACGGGAATACGCCGCTCGCGCAGGTCCTGCGCCGAGAGTGCGCCGCTGCGCGACACGATCAGGGCCTTGAGCGGGCGGCCTTCGGCGGATTCGCCGTAATCGAATGCGCTCACCGCGGCGGGCCACGCCGCCGCCATGGCCGCACAGAGGCGCTCGACCTCGTCGATGCTGCCGGTCTGCGTGTAGCCGGATTGCTCCGCCAGAGTCAGGAGCGTGTTCATGATTTCGCGGATGCCGGGACGGGCGTGCGGCGCGCGGAGCGCAGCATTTGGATCGCGGCGTAAAGCACTACGACGAGTACCAGCCAACGCAGCCAAGCGATGGGCAGCGACTTTACGATGTAGGCCGCCACCAGCACGCCGGGTATTCCGCCCAGCGCCAGCCCCAGCGCGGCGCCCCGGTTATAACGGCCGCTGCGAACGAAGCGGGCGCCGCCGATCGGCATCAGCAGCCCGCACGATCCCATCATGATGGGGAAGGCGGCCAGTGGACTCATGCCGAGCAAGCTCACCAGGATCAGGCAGGGTGCGTACAGCCCTACGCCCAGCATCATGAGGGCGCCGAGAAACGCATTGATGAGTACCGCCGCGATCAGCCGCGGCCCCATCAAGCCCAATGCATCGCCGCCGCCCGGCATCCAGTGCATATTGCTGGCGAAGAACAGCACGGCCGCGCATAGCAGCGATCCGCCCATTCCCAGCTGAATGGCGCGCCGGGACAGGCGTGAAACCAAGCCAACCCCAAACCAGGCGCCGAGAACGGCGGCGGCTATCATGCTGTAGAGCGTGGTCAGATCCACGCTCACTATCGAGATGAAGATCAGCGCCTGCGACATTGACGGCAGGGCTTGGCCGACGTTCAGGGTCCCCGGAATTTGTTCGTCCGGCATTCGCGCGCGAAGTTTGAAGTACGCCGTCGTCGGTGCAAAGGAACCGATCCCCAGCGTATCGAAGAAATTGGTGACGAAGCCGACCAGCGGATCGGCCCAGCGCACCCTGCGCGACTCGGTCCAGGCGCCCAGTTCCTCCGGCGGCACCAGTTCATTTCGTGCGCGGACACGCTCCAGCGCCCACCAGCAGCCGATGTAGGCAACGCCAACCACCGCGATAGTCGTTACCAGGCCGATGGTACCGGCGTTCATATCATTCCACGTCCGGGTAAGGGCCCTTGCCGCCGGCCGCGATGAAACGATCGACGCGGGAAGCCAGCACCGGGATGGGCACCGAGCCGAGCTCCATCACCGTGTCGTGGAACGCGCGTAGATTGAATTTTGGGCCTAGCGCCTTTTGCGCCTTGGCGCGAGCCTTGAGAATGGCGTCCTCGCCGAGATAGTAGGACAACGCCTGCGCCGGCCACGCAATGTATCGGTCAATCTCAGTTTGAATCTCATGTTCCGGAAGCGCGGTGTACTCGCGGAAGTAGGTGATGGCCCGGTCGCGGCTCCAGCCCTGCGAATGAATTCCGGTATCGACCACGAGACGGGCGGCGCGCCAGATCTGATAGTTGAGCATTCCGAAGCGATCATAGGGGGTTTCGTACATCCCCATCTCGAGACCTAATATTTCGCAATACAGCGCCCAACCTTCACCGAATGCGGAAATGTAAGTGTGCTGACGGAACTCGGGCTGCTGTTTGTGTTCGAGCGCGAGGGACATCTGGAAAGCGTGACCCGGCGCGGATTCGTGCAGAGTCAGGGCCGTGAGGTTATAGAGCGGGCGGCTCGGCAGATCATAGGTGTTGACCAGGTACAGGCCCGGGCCACCGCGCCCGGATGTGTAGAACGGCGCGAGATCATCCGGCACGGGCCTGATGGCGAAGCGGGCCCGCGGCAGCTGCCCGATATATTGCGAGGCCTTGCCGTCGAAGCGCTTGGCGATCCAGGCCGCGCGCATCAGCAGTTCCTCGCCAGTTTTGGCGTAGAAGCGCGGATCACTGCGCAGAAACTTGAGGAAGGCCGGAAAATCATCCTTGAAGCCGGTCTCCTTCATGACGCCCAGCATTTGCTCGTGCAGCCGGGCAACTTCCGCTTCGCCGAAAGTGTGGATCACGGCCGGGTCCGTATCGAGCGTGGTGAACTCCAGGATTTTGGAGCGGTAGAACGCCTTTCCGTCCGGTAGGTCGTCGGCCGCAAGTGAGGTTCGCATGCCGGGCAGATATTCGTTGCGCATGAACTTCAGCAGCTCCCTGTACGCGGGCTGCACGGAATCACGGATGGTGCTTATCGCCTGCGCGCGCAGGCCGGCTTGTTCGGTCTCGGGCACGCCCGGCATGTCCTTGAACGGGGTATAGAACAGGCTCGCTTCGGGTGTCACATCGGTGACGACGGTGATGGAGGCGTCGCGTCCTTTCATAGTCACCTGCGGCGGCGTGAATCCTCGTTTCAATCCTGCGCGCATCTCGTCGATTTGTTGATTGAAGTAACGGGGAATGTCCTTCATCTGTCCGATCCAGTTGCGGTAGTCCCGCACTGTCCGATAAGGTCGGCGCGCCGTGTAGCCCAGGTTCGTCCAAAAGGTGGTGTCCGCATTCGCGGGCATCTCATAGTCGCGAAATTTCTGACTCGCGATCAGAACCTGGATTTGGGGGCGATACACGTCGTAGTTCAGCTGCTCGGCGGCGATGAGTTCGGCGCGCGGTATGGAGTCGAGTTTCTGCAGCACGTCCTGCCACATGCGCAGCCGCATCTCCTGGCTCGCCCGGTCGACCTTGGGCAGATGATCTTGAACGGGCTTCTGCGAGTCTTCGCCGTCGGGAATCTGCTCGTCGCGCCACTTCCACTCGGCCGTACAGAT
Organism: Gammaproteobacteria bacterium; assembly: GCA_025355445.1. Lineage (GTDB taxonomy): Bacteria > Pseudomonadota > Gammaproteobacteria > Steroidobacterales > Steroidobacteraceae > Bog-1198. The sequence goes on along the minus strand of JANXZQ010000096.1, from coordinate 8,938 downwards.
TGCCTGAAAACGCGCATCGGCTTCGCCCGCTCGCGATGTGTTGCCGCAGAAATTCACCGCCGCGGCGCAGAGCACGGCCAAAGCCCAAGCAGAGAGTGAACGCATGGCGGATCCTTTCATCGGTGGCTATTTTTGAATCATGACACGGGTGCGCCGAAGCGTCGTAGATCAAAGGCCGCTATCGGCAGGCGCGGCGTGCGCTCGGCAACGAGATCGGCGACCAATTCGCCGGTGATGGGCGCCAGCGTGAGCCCGATGTGCTGGTGCCCGACGGCGTAATACAGTTTGATCGGTGCGCCGGCACGCCCGATTCCCGGCAAGTAATCAGGCAACACCGGCCGTGCGCCAACCCAGCTCGGACCGCCGGGATCGCAGGCGAAGCCCAGCGTCCGCACCGTGCGGCGCAGCCGTGCGGGCTTGCGCGGATCGGCCGGCGCATTGGCATCCGCAAACTCTATATAGCTCGAGGCCCGCAAGCGTCCGGCCATCGGGGTTACGAGCGTGTGCTCGCGTGTATACACCACCGGCGCATCCAGAAACGGCGCCTGTCCCGGCAGTTCGACGTGATACCCCCGAATCGACTGTAGCGGCGCATGCAATCCGAACGGTGCAAGCAGCGACTGCGAGCCCATGCCCGCGCACACCACTACACCGGCGACAATCAACGGGGCCTGATCGCTCTGGATCTCGATCGCGTCGCCGCGCGGCAGCAGCGCGCGCACATCGGCGTGCAAGAATTGAGCTCCATGAGCCGCGGCCGCAGCGGCAAAGGCGCGAACGACCTCGAGCGGATCGATGACATGCGCCGAGTCCTCGAACCATAGGCCGGCCGCCGTGTCTGACTGAGCTGCTTGCCGCAAGGGCAGCAGCTCGGCTGCGGAAACCTCGCGAGTTCGGATGCCGAGTTGCGCCATCGCGCGAGCCTGTGCAGCCATGACGGCCCGGCCTTGCTTGCCGAGATCGACTTCGTAATGCCCATTGCGCCGCAGCAGGTCGGATCTACCGATGCCGTCGAGCCAGCGTGACCAATGGGCTGCCGCCGGCAGGACCAGCGGCGCCAGGAGCGGCGTGTTCTCATCGCGCCGAAAGGCCGCTGCTGCGAAACGGCGGATCCATGGCAGCATGCCCAAGACCTGGCGCGCCGGCAGGTCGAGCGAGCCGCCGAAGAGAAATAGATCGCGCCAAAATCCGAACAGCAAGCCGGGGGAAGGCAAGGGCTGCACCAGTTCGGCGGCGATATGGCCGACATTGCCGAAGCTGGCGCCGGCGATGCCCGGCGCCGCGCGGTCGAGCAGCATTACCTGGCGCCCCTCGCGCGCCAGGGCAAAGGCCACGGCCGCGCCGATCACCCCGGCGCCTATCACGGCAATCGCATCTTGCTCGCTCATGGCTATACCGTATACGATCTACGATCCTGCAAGCAATGCCTAATGGTGTAAAGACAATGACCACTCCCGTTTCATGCACTTGGTCCGGAGTCTTTCCGGCCGCCACGACTCAGTTCAACGCCGCCCTGGATGTCGATTTGCCGGCAACCCAGCGGGTGCAAAGAGGCCTGCTGAACGACGGCGTCCATGGCTTGGTGCTGATGGGCACGGTAGGCGAGGGCAATTCCTTGACAGCGGAAGAGAAGCGCCGTGTGCTTGCCGCCGCGGTCGAAGTCAGTGAAGGCAAGGTGCCCGTCATTGCGGGCGTATCGGAGTTTACGACCGCGGCGGCGGCAAGCTTCGTGCGCGATGCGGAACGCATCGGAGCAAGCGGATTCATGGTGCTTCCCGCGATGGTATACGTGCCGACCGCGGCGGAGCTCGAATTTCATTTCCGCACGGTGGCGGCGGCGACCGGGCTGCCCATCATGCTCTACAACAACCCGCCCTCGTATCGGGTGAACATCGATATTGCGACGCTCGGCCGTCTGGCGGAAGTGCCGAATATAGTCTCGATCAAGGAGTCGGCGCCGGATTCGCGCCGTTTCACCGACATCATCAACGCGTTTGGCGAGCGCTTCGTGGTGTTCGCTGGGCTCGACGACATCGCATTCGAAGGCCTGACGCTCGGCGCCAAGGGTTGGGTCTCCGGCCTGACCAACGCCTTTCCCGTCGAATCGCTGCTGCTTTATTCGGCGCTGTGCGACGGCAACCTCGAGACCGCCCGCAAGATCTACCGCTGGTTCATGCCGCTGCTGCATTTGGACTCGGAACATGACCTGGTCCAGTCCATCAAGCTGGCCGAGCAAATCATGGGCCGCGGTTCGGAGCGCGTGCGCCCGCCGCGTTTGCCGCTGAGCGGCGAGCGTCGTGCGGCGGTGATCGCGATGGTGGAGCGCGCCCGGGACTCGCGGCCGCGATAGTGCAGGCCATCCGCGTCATTGATTCGCACACGGGAGGCGAGCCCACGCGCCTGGTGCTCGATGGCGGCCCTGATTTGGGAGGCGGCCCGCTGGCGGAACGGCTGCAGAGATTCCGCGATCACTTCGATGCGTACCGCTGCGCGATTGTCAACGAACCGCGCGGCTCGGATCCCTTGGTGGGAGCGCTGCTCGTCAAGCCGCATCGCGCGGACTGCGGCCTCGGCGTGATCTTCTTCAATAACGTGGGTTATCTGGGGATGTGCGGGCATGGCACCATCGGCCTGATTGCATCGCTCAAGCACTTGGGAGAACTTGCGCCGGGAGCGGTCAGGATAGACACGCCGGTAGGCGCCGTCGAGGCCGAGTTGAGCGTAGGCGGCCGCATCAGCGTGGACAATGTAGTGAGCTACCGAGCGGCGCACCGCGTCGCCGTGGAGGTCCCTGGGATCGGCAAGATATGCGGCGACGTTGCCTGGGGAGGCAACTGGTTCTTCTTGATTACCGAGCATGGACAGATCATCGATCTGCCGCACGTCGAAGCCCTGACCGACTTCACTTGGCGGGTGCGCGCGGCCATCAACGCGCAAGGGTATCCGTTAGTCGATCACATCGAGCTGTTTGCCCCCGCCAATGTGCCGGGCGCGCATAGCCGCAACTTCGTGCTCTGCCCCGGCAAGGCTTACGACCGTTCACCTTGCGGGACGGGGACGAGCGCCAAACTTGCATGCCTCGCCGCGGACGGAAAACTGCCGGAAGGCGAGGAGTGGATACAGGAGAGCCTCATCGGCAGCACCTTTGTGGGTCGCTATCGATGGCGCGACCGTTCCAAGGGCGAGATTGTTCCCACCATCACGGGAACTGCGCACGTGACCGGCGAGTCGCTGCTGCGACTCGATCCCCAAGATCCCTTCTGTTGGGGCATACGCGCGTGAACGAACCGCTGGTTCAATCCATGACAAGCCAGCTCATCGTACGCTTTCGAGAACGCATCCTGGCGGGCACGTATGCCCCAGGGTCGGCGCTGCGTCAGGATGTGCTTGCCTCCGAATTCGGCACCAGTAAGATTCCGGTGCGAGAGGCATTGGTGCAGCTGCAGTCGGAAGGGCTGGTCGATATCTTTCCCAATAGGGGCTTTCAAGTGCGGCCGCTGGCGAGCAGCGAATTGGATGAAGTGTTCAGCCTGCGCCTACAGATCGAGCCTGCCGCGGTGGCGCTGGGCGCAAGGCTCGCCACCGCCGCCGATCATGCCGCGGCGCGCATGGCGCTTGAGCAATTGAACGAAGCCCTGGCAGCCGAGGAGTTCTCGGCCTCCGGCCGGCTGAACCGCGCTTTCCACCTCTCGCTGGTCGTTCCGCGCCTGCAGCCGGTCGCGACCGAGATCTTGGGCCGGCTGCACACCCTGGCGCAGCGCTACGTGCAGGCCCACTTGCGGCCCGAGGGCAGGGTGAAGCGCGCCACCCGCGAACACGCGGCGTTGTTAAAAATGTGGAGCCGCGGCAAGTCGAAGGAAGTGCGCGCGCTGATTCACACGCATATCCAGTCCACGGGCGAAGACCTCGCGCGGGTGGTGGCGGGCACGGGACGATAGGGTTTCCTCTTACCACTGCTGCTCCTTGGGCAGGTCGTCGTCGATCCTGTAGTAGTCCGATTTATCGGCGACAAATATATGTTGTTCGATGGCAATGCCGGTCGGCACATCGAGAGTTCCGGCGGTAATGCTCAAGGCGTCGCGTCCCTGCAGTTTCCAGAACAAGTTGCTGCCGCAGACCGCGCAAAATCCCCGCTCGGCAGTGTCCGATGAGCGGTACCAGCGCAGTGCGGCGGATGTGGTCAAGGTGATATTCCCGGACGGTGCGCTGGTCATGGCCGCGTAGTGGCCGCTGGTCCGGCGGCACTGCGAACAATGGCAGGCGATGACACCGCGAAGGGCCCCGTCGATCGAATAGCGGACTCCCCCGCACAGGCACCCTCCGCGATGCGCCGCCTCGATATCTTTCACGTTCCGCTCCTTCTTTAATCAGAATCGGCGCGACACGTACATCTGTGCCGTTTCGATTTTGTAAAAACTCTCGGGCCGCACGCCTTGCGGATCGCTCGCCAGCATATGATCGCGGGCGAGGTTCTGCGCGTGACGTAGATCCAATCCCAAATCCCATTTCGGGAGGACATTGCGCCATAGTGCGCCAACGCCGTAGTACACGGAGTAGGCGGGAGTGGCGAGATCATAGCGCGCCGCACCCAGGAACAGGCCGAGCGCGAAGGCGTTGGAAAAGCGATATCGATAGTCGAGGGCGCGGACGCCGACGAGCGCATGGCCCTGCACTTCGTCCAATTCGAGCCGCACTCCCAGATCATTGTTGGCCGACACCGCCCGGCGGGCGCCCACGCCCACATGAGGATCGACACCCCATTTGCTCGAGGTGATGGGGATACCCGGTTCCAGGTCCGTGCGTACCTTATTGATGGCGACGCCGGCGTCGACGAAAATTTCCGCGCCGGGCGCAACCGGCGCGCCGCTGTAGGAATCCTCATCGAGGCTGCCGTCATCGCGAGTATGTTCATCGCCGCCGTAGCGCACGAAGCCGGACAACCGCGAAAATGTCTTGCCGTAAATGTCCCGCCCGCCGAATAGCTCGCCGCCAATCGTCAGGCCCGCCCACGGCCGCGAGTAACGCACCATCAGATCGTAATAGCGGTGGTAGGGGAAGGCGCCGATGGTCGGGTTGTATACCCTCTGGTCGCCGCCGTAGTAGCTTTGGTTGGCGAGGGTGCGTATCCGTTCCTCCAGGTAGCCGCCGAACGGCGGCTCCCAGCCGATACGCAACATCTGGCTGCGCGCTCCGACGCCGTCGCCGAAGTTGCGCTGATCGGCGCCCCAGTTGCCGAGCACCAGGCCGTCGTTGGTCATGCCATCCAAGAAAATGTTGTGCACGTACCAGATGTTCTGCCACTCGGAGTATTCATAGGTCACGTCGAAATAGCGCCCTAGCCGCGGTATATCGATGCCGGCCGTGAGCGCCGCATTGCCGAGCAGATAGCTTCCGCCGTTCGAGTTGTCCTCGCCTGCATACTGGAAATACACCGCCAAGGGAGTCTTTCCCGGAAAGATGAAACGGCTGACGTACGAGGCCTGCTGGTTGCCCTGATTCTGCGCGAGGCCGCTCGGCTTGAAAAAATTTCGCAGCAGAGTTCTGGCGCCGTCCGGCAGGCCGGCGCCGCCCCCATACTCGAGCAGCCGGTTGACCCCCAGCGACCAGCCGCTGAAGGGCTCGATTGAAAATTGCGCGCCGAACAGGCGAGGGTCGCCGCTGCCCAGTTTCCCTTGGTAGAGAATTCGATTCGAATGAGACAATTCGGTGGCGAACAGTTCATATTGAAGTCCGAGCCGAGTCAGAGGTTCGGAATTCGACAGAGTCACGGAAGGCGTGGTCGGCGCTTCGGTGCTGATCAGCAAGCTGCTGTCGGTGGCGGGCGAGAACCAGTGATTGCGGTAGCCGATATCAAGCTGCGCCCAATGGAAGCCAAAGCTCAGCATCGAGCCGGTAGGCACCGCACGACCCTCATAGGCCACGGCGCCACCGCTGACGAGGATATAATCATTGGGCTGCACGTACGCTTGAAGGGAGAGTTCCCAGGGACTCTTTACCGGCATCCCGTGCGCATTCGGCTCTACGACGCCGTCGGCGTTGTGAGTGACCGAGCCGGTTGCGCTGGCATGCGTGACCGCGTAGTCGCGCGTGTAACGCTCCAAATAGCGTTTGACCTTGGTGCACAAGGGCTTGTCGGCGAGGCAGGCCTGCGGCAGCGCAGCCTGCACCAATCCCACGGCAAACGGCCGCTTCAGGATGGGCTCGTCCGCGAGAATGAGCACCCGCTCGATCTGCCGCTCCATCTCGGGCTCGAGGTTGAGCGGCAAGTAGGCGCTGACTCCGCCCGCCACTGCCGTCCCGGTCCAAGACGCCAGGACGAAGGTGATGACAATCGCCGGCTGCAGAGCCCTGATCCATGACAGCACGATATTCAATTGACTCCATTAGCCGTTAAACTATCGTGGCAGTACACGATAGGACGCGTAACACGGTCAAGGCTTTTGTACGTTAGGGTCCGGCGCTTGACACACCGGCGCAACTGAAGGACGAGTTTTGTACTTACCGAAGTATTTTGAAGAATCCCGCAGCGACGTGCTGCATGCGATGATGCGTGCCCGGCCGCTGGCGACTTTGGTGACATTGTGCGACGCGGGACTCGTGGCGAACCACATCCCCGTCGAGACGCTCGTCGAACCCGCGCCGCACGGGATGCTGCGTGGCCACATTGCGCGCGCCAATCCCCTCTGGCGGGGGTATCGGGACGGCTCCCCGGCACTGGCGATTTTCCAAGGGCCGCAGACCTACATCTCGCCATCGTTCTATCCATCCAAGAAGCAGACCGGCGAGGTCGTTCCGACATGGGATTACGCGGTGGTGCACGCGCACGGCAGCTTGCGCTTCGTGCAAGACACCGCTTGGCTGCACGCGCTCGTGGTGCGGTTGACCGATGCTCATGAGGCATCGCGCCAGGCGCCTTGGGAGGTCGCGGATGCGCCTTCGCCCTACATCGAAAAGATGCTGTCGCAAATTGTCGGGTTCGAGTTTTCGATCGCCGGACTCACCGGAAAGTGGAAACTCAGCCAGAATCATCCCGCGGCCAACCGGCAAGGTGTGGTTGCGGGGCTGCGCGAGAATGCGGACGCAGATTCGCGGGAGATCGCGGACACGCTCGCGGCGTTCGACGACGAACAGCGTAAACCGCCGCATGCTTAACGAAGGCGCGCAGAACTCAGCAGGCGCATACGTCGACGTCATTCGGACGGCGCGTTTGGTGCTGCGTCAACTCGAGTTGAGCGACTCGCGCTTCATTCTGGAATTGTTGAATGAAGCGGGGTTCCTGCGATTCATCGGCGACAAGGGTGTAAGGACTGTGGCCGATGCCCGCGAGTACATTCTCAAGGGGCCCATCGACAGTTACGTACGCTACGGCTTCGGCCTGTATGCGGCCTGTCTACGGGACGGCACGCCGATCGGCATCTGCGGACTGGTCAAGCGCGACGGCCTCGCGGATGTGGACGTGGGATTCGCATTCCTGTCGCGATACTGCGCGATGGGATATGCGGCCGAATCGGCGGCGGCGGTGTTGGCGCATGCGCACCGGCTGCTGGAAATCCGGCGCGTCGTCGCCATTACGGCGCCGGATAACGCAAGTTCCATTGCGGTGTTGGAGAAAATCGGGCTCATGTTCGAGCGCCGAGTGAGGCTGACTGAACATAGCCCCGAGCTCAATCTGTACGCGACCGTGCAGCCGGAGAATCGCCCGTGAACCTGTCCGCGGCCCGTTTATTAAACCGATTTCGGAGGCGTTAATGCACCCCTTCCCTCATCGCTACGTCGTCAATGCAGCCATGCGCCCGGTCGGCGACGTGCCGCTGTCCGCCGAAGGCGTCAGGATCATCGAATCGGCGCCGCCGAAGGAGTTCGACGGCCCCGGCAATCAGTGGTCGCCCGAAGGGCTGCTGACCGCTGCTGTTGCGGACTGCTTTGTGCTGGGTTTTCGCGCGATCGCCACGGCATCAAAATTCGCGTGGGTCAGCCTCGAATCGCGCACAGAAGGAACGCTGGATCGCATCGACGGCAAGATGCGGTTCACCCGCTTCGATACGCACGCCAAATTGCTGGTGCCCGCAGGTGCCGACATCGAACGCGCGAAGAAGCTGCTGGAGAAGGCCGAAACCTCTTGCCTGGTGGCGAACTCGCTGAGCAGCGAACGTCACCTCACCATCGAAGTGGCCGCGGTCTAAACGCCGACTGGGCGTTGAACCGTTAGGCGGCGGGTGTTCCAACCGCCGAGCGGTTCGGCTCCGTCGTCCGCGCTCAGTCGTCCATTAGAAAGCTGCGCAGCTGCTCGCTACGGCTGGGGTGGCGCAGTTTGCGCAGCGCCTTGGCCTCTATTTGCCGGATCCGCTCGCGCGTCACGTCGAACTGCTTGCCGACTTCCTCGAGAGTATGGTCGGTATTCATGTCGATGCCGAATCGCATGCGCAACACTTTCGCCTCGCGCGGCGTCAACTGGGCGAGCACCGAATGCGTGGTTTCCCGCAGCGATTCCGTGGTGGCCGAGTCGATGGGTGAAGATACCGACGTGTCTTCGATGAAGTCGCCTAAGTGCGAATCCTCGTCGTCGCCGATCGGCGTCTCCATGGAGATCGGCTCCTTGGCGATCTTCAGAACCTTGCGCACCTTGTCTTCCGGCATTTCCATGCGCACGGCCAATTCCTCCGGCGTGGGCTCCCGGCCCATCTCCTGCAGCATCTGCCGGGAGATTCGATTCAGCTTGTTGATCGTTTCGATCATGTGCACCGGAATGCGGATGGTGCGCGCTTGGTCCGCGATGGAACGCGTAATGGCCTGGCGAATCCACCAGGTCGCATAGGTGGAAAATTTATAGCCGCGGCGGTACTCGAACTTGTCGACAGCCTTCATCAATCCGATGTTGCCTTCCTGAATCAGATCCAGGAACTGCAGACCGCGATTGGTATATTTCTTGGCAATGGAA
>JANXZQ010000081.1 GCA_025355445.1 Gammaproteobacteria bacterium | reverse complement strand
GAAAACCTGGTGCTGGACCCGCAGCGCGCCAACGCGAGACTTGACGAGATGGTGGGTGCATACGGCGATCCAGTGGCCCTGAAACGGGCCTATCAACAGAACGCGGACGCCATGCGGCAGGTGGAAAGTCTCGCGCTTGAGGACCAAGTCGTGGATTGGATACTGGCGCATGCTAAGGTGCACGAGACGGTGTCGAACTTTAAGGAATTGATGAATTTCGAGGCGTAGCCGGCGCCATCCTTGAAAGGGCGCCACCAGCCCTCACAGAGCTTAAGTTAGGTCACGTAATTTGATAAGGCAGTATCCATGACGACGCGCGCACTGAATCTGGTTCCGATGGTGGTTGAGCAAACGGCTCGCGGCGAGCGCGCCTACGACATTTACTCGCGCCTTCTCAAGGAGCGGGTGATTTTCATCGTGGGCCCGGTCGAGGACTACATGGCGAATCTGATCGTCGCGCAGCTGCTGTTCCTGGAATCGGAGAATCCCGAGAAGGACGTCGCCCTGTACATCAATTCGCCGGGTGGTTCGGTGAGTGCGGGCCTCGCAATTTACGACACCATGCAGTTCATCAAACCCGATGTGAGCACCATTTGCGTGGGATTGGCGGCATCGATGGGCGCGGTATTGCTGGCCGGCGGCGCGGCGGGCAAGCGTTACTCCCTGCCGAATTCGAAGATTATGATTCACCAGCCCTCTGCCGGCTTTCAGGGCCAGGCCTCCGATATCGACATTCACGCTCGCGACGTCATGGAGACCAAGCAGCGCCTGAACGGCATATTGGCCAAACACACCGGCCAAACCGTCGATCGCATCAAGCAGGACAGCGACCGGGACAACTTCATGACCGCGGAAATGGCCCGGGCGTACGGTTTGGTCGATACGATGCTCGAGAAACGCGGCGAGTTACCGACAAAGGCTTGAGTGGGGTCCCGGTCACAGCCTGCGAGACCTTCTCTTTGCGCGGGGTCGTCCGGGTGCTATATAGTCGGTACTCTAGCCGTTTGCCCTGCGGTTATTCGGCGGGGACGGTCAATTTGAGGACAGCATGAGCGAAGATTCGCGCGGTAAACATGATGACGGCAAGCTGTTGTACTGCTCCTTCTGCGGAAAGAGCCAACACGAGGTTCGGAAGCTCATCGCCGGCCCCAGCGTTTTCGTCTGTGACGAGTGCGTGGAGCTGTGCAACGACATAATCCGGGAAGAACTCGAAGAACGCGCCGAACGCACCCGCGACAAGCTCCCCAAGCCTCAAGAAATCAAGAAAGTCCTCGATGAGTACGTCATCGGCCAGGAACGCGCCAAGCGGGTGCTGTCGGTGGCCGTTTACAACCACTACAAGCGGCTGCAGACGCGCGGCGCGGAAGGCGTGCGGTCACGCGATGAAGTGGAGCTCGCGAAGAGCAATATTCTGCTGATCGGACCCACCGGGTCCGGCAAGACCTTGCTGGCCGAGACCTTGGCGCGGCTCTTGAACGTTCCCTTCACCATCGCCGATGCCACGACTCTGACCGAGGCGGGCTATGTGGGCGAGGACGTCGAGAACATCATTCAGAAGCTGCTGCAGAAATGCGATTACGATGTGGAGAAGGCGCAGACGGGCATCGTCTACATCGACGAAATCGACAAGATCTCGCGCAAGTCGGACAACCCCTCCATTACCCGCGACGTGTCGGGCGAGGGCGTGCAGCAGGCGTTGCTGAAGTTGATCGAGGGCACCATCGCCTCGGTGCCGCCGCAGGGCGGGCGCAAGCATCCGCAGCAGGAATTCCTGCAAGTGGACACCACCAACATTCTGTTCATTTGCGGCGGCGCCTTTGCGGGTCTCGAGAAGATCATCATGAACCGCACGCACAAGAGCGGCATCGGCTTCGTCGCCGAGGTGCGCGAGCAGAACGCGCGGCCGCATGGCAATGACGTGTTTCACGACACCGAGCCTGAGGATTTGATCAAGTACGGTCTGATACCGGAATTCGTCGGCCGCTTGCCGGTGGTCGCGACGCTGGAAGAGCTGGACGAAGACGCGTTGATTTCGATCTTGATGCAGCCGAAGAACGCGCTTACCAAGCAGTACCG
>JANXZQ010000059.1 GCA_025355445.1 Gammaproteobacteria bacterium | reverse complement strand
ATGGGTTCGGTGGGAGATTGTTACGACAACGCGATGGCCGAGTCGTTTTGGGCGACGCTGGAACGCGAGGTCCTCAGTCGTCGGCGCTTCAAAACGCAGGCCGAAGCGAAGATGGCGATTTTTTCCTGGATCGAAGGCTGGTATAACCCGCACCGCAGACATTCTTCACTCGGTTATCGCTCGCCGATGAACTACGAGCGTCACGCTTTGGAACATCGGGGCAGCATGAGCGATGGATCTATCGACGTTCATTATGCGAAATCGGGGGGATATCAACCCCAGGGGTTCAGGGAGATCGCGGCGCCTGGAGCTTTATGCTCGGTCGCTGCCAAGCGGAAGAGAAGAAAAATCTCGGCCACCGAGCTTCTGCCGACTGCGGCGGCAGACTGCGCTGTGGTATACGTTGGATGAAGATCAAGGGGACGGAAAGAGAGGTTAGAAACTGTCCACCGAAACGGGTGCGGTCCACTTCGAAATGAACGTAGAAAGCTACCGACGACGCACTGCGCTTGCTCGAAAAAAGCCCGGACCTGGACGGCCGGCTCAACACGCGACAATCAAGAATGTTGAATCAACGGCAGCCAGCGACAATCAGACCGACAGCTAATGCTTGCTAGCGACAATCATCAGCGGCATGATCAGCATGCCGCGTGACCCTTGCCAACCTGATTGACGCGCCACTGCCAAGTTGAATGACGCGGGATACCTTCGCGCTCTCCGCGCATGCTGTGGTGCGGGCCTCAAGTGACGTAGAGGCATTACTCTGCATTTCCTATGCCCGCCTCAAGACGGTCTCCACAACATTCGCAGCGGCTGGATTTACCGTGACACTTCGCCGCGGCGATGACGATGATCCCATCTTAAGCATGCTCATCTTGAGCGATACCCATGGCAATCGAGTGGAGCTGCTGGGCGGCCTACGCGGTCTGGACCCGAAGGCTTTTTCGCGAGCCATCGAAGTACCCTTTCATGGCGTCAATTTGCGCATCGTCGGTCGTGAAGACTTCATCGCCATGAAGTGCTTTGTGGGCAGTCCGCAAGATCTGGCGGATGGTCGCGCCGCTTTCGAGGGCGCGCAGGGCCCCGTGGATCTGGATCTGCTACGCGTCGTGACGCGTCGCTTTGGCCGTGAAGCGGCTGATCGGCTCGAGGATCTCGTCGGCTACCTTGGTAAAGCCTAGCTTGATAAAGCCGGAGCCTCGGAAGGCAGATAGATGCCATTTTCCGCCGGAATCTCCAAGTCCACTTGGCTGGTACATCCAAAGTCATTATAATGACCTAATGTTTAAGCATCACCACGGAGGGTCCGCCACTGAGTAAAGTCAGCCTGGGTGATGCGCTGATTATCGGGCTGTCCAGTTCCGGTCCTTCGCAGACCATTGCCGTGAGTTTGGCGGGCCTGGTGGCCGTCAGCGGCTATGGCGGGGTGATCCCCATCCTCATTTGCTTCGTGCCGATGATCGGCATCGCCATCGCCTATCAGCGCCTGAATCGTTGGGATCAAAGCGCCGGCGCCACCTACACCTGGGTCGCGCGGGTGTTTCATCCGTATCTTGGATTCTTGAGCGGCTGGATGATTCTTCTTTATTACACCCTCGGGACCACGACGCTGACCATTCCCGCCGGGATCTACACGCTCGAGTTGTGGGCGCCTGCCTATGTCGATCATCACGGGGCGATTTTCGCGGTGGGGGCGTTGTGGAATCTGCTGATCACGGCCATTGCCATCTTGGGACTTCGCGCCGTGGCGCGCGTCGAATGGTTGATTGTCATCTTTGAATACGCCGTGCTGCTCATCGTCGCGGCGGTGGCCATCGCGGCGCTGTTTCACGGACACACCGCGGCGACATTCAGCTGGCAGTGGTTCTCGTGGGACGGCATGGGTCACATGAAAGGGCTGATGGGTGGAATTCTCATCGCCTGCTTCATGTACTCCGGTTGGGATGCGGCGGTCTACGTCAATGAGGAAACCGAAGATCGCGTCAACAGTCCGGGGAGGGCGGCGCTGGCCAGTGTAGTCATGCTGGCGCTGATGTACTCGATCACCACGTTCGCCTTCCAAGGCGTGCTGTCGCCGGCCGACTTGCAGGCGCATGCCGGCAACGCCTTGTCGGCCATCGGCATTCGCCTGCTGCACAAACCCTGGGACGCCGTCGTGGCCCTGGTGGTGCTCACCGGTACGCTGGCATCGCTACAATCGGCGGTGGTTGCTTCCTCGCGGATGGGGTTTGCGATGTCGCGCGACCGGGTCATGCCGCAATTCTTTCAGCGCCGCGCGGCGCAGGGCGGCACGCCGTGGGCGGCGACTCTCACCATGTGCGCGCTCAATCTGATCTTGCTGGCGCTTGCGCTCAGCACCGGCAGCATTGCGCTGGCCTTGAGCAATGCCGCCAGCAGCTTGGGGTTGATCTCCATTGTGTTCTACGGCCTCACGGCTGCCGCGGCTTTTTGGCAGCAACGCGCCACCCTGACGTCGAGCGTGGGTGACTTAGTCTGCGGCGGGGTGCTGCCCTCGATTGGCGTGCTGTTCAGCGCCTGGGTTTTGCTGGAATCGTTGTACAGCGGTGCCGTCACGCCCGTCGTCCTGGGCTACGGCTTGGGCTCGATTGGTGTCGGTGCCGTGGTGGCTATTTTTTTACATCGCGTTCTCGCGGTGCAGTTCTTCGAGAGGATCTAAGACTCGCCATGAAATATCGTAATCCGTCGCGCTCAGCCAAGAGCGCCAAGCTATTCGAGCACGCCTGCAAGACCATCCCAGGAGGCATCAACAGCACAGCGCGCGCCACCTGGTCGGGCTGGGATCCGTATCCCTTGTTCGTGGAAAAAGGCGAGGGCGCCTACCTGTACGACGTCGACGGCAACGTCTATATCGACTACTTACTGGGGCTGGGACCTATGATTCTGGGCCATCGGCCGCCCAAGGTAACGGCCGCCGTCGTCGAACAGATTCAGACGCGCGGCACGGTGTTCGCGCTGCCCACGGCACAAGAGGCGCAATTGGCCGACAAAATCATCGCGGCGGTACCGAGCGTCGAGCAAGTACGCCTGTGCAACACCGGCACCGAGGCGGTGATTTACGCCCTGCGTTTAGCGCGCGCCTTCACGCGCCGCGACAAGATCATCCGCTTCGAGGGCATGTATCACGGCTTCTCCGAGGGCGTGTACTGGAGCAAGCATCCGGATATAGCGGAGGCGGGACCCGATCACCGACCGGTGGCCGTCCCTCAGGGTCCCGGTATGTCGAAGGCCTCAGGCGAGGGACTCATCATCCTGCCGTGGAACGACATCGAGGCGCTGCGCGAGACCGTGGCTCTGCACGGCGATTCGATTGCCGGCATTTTGACGGAGCCGGTGATGTGCAACACGGGCTGCATCCTGCCCGAGCCCGGCTATTTG
>JANXZQ010000051.1 GCA_025355445.1 Gammaproteobacteria bacterium | reverse complement strand
TGGTAGAATTCAAGATCGGGCGCGCCTAGGGGCACGCCGCGAATCTAAGACAGTCAAAGTTGAGGACGAATGCTATGAACAAGATCATCCAGGAATTGAACGGCGAACGTGCGACGCGCAAGCTTCCGGATTTCAATCCCGGCGACACCATCATCGTGCAAGTCAAGGTCGTCGAGGGCGATCGCGAGCGCGTTCAAGCTTACGAGGGCGTGGTGATCGCCAAGAAGAATCGCGGCCTGAATTCCTCGTTCACGGTGCGCAAGATTTCGCACGGCGAGGGGGTGGAGCGCGTGTTTCAAACCTTCAGTCCGTCGATCAGCGAAGTCAGCGTGAAGCGCCGCGGCGCCGTGCGGCGCGCCAAGCTGTACTACTTGCGTGAGCTGTCCGGCAAGGCTGCGCGCATCGACGAGAAAATCTGATCTCAAGGGTGTAACCCTCTTGGGCGGGAGGCTTCGAATGAGTGTCGGATCCGCTCTGGCGGTTTTTTTCGGTCTGGTGTGGCGAATTCTCGAGGGCATTCGCAAGGTGCTGCACCTGGTTCTGTTGCTGGTGATCTTCGGCTTCATTCTCGCCGCCTTGCATACCTCCATGCCCATCGTGCCGCACTCGGCGGCGCTGGTGATTGCGCCCGAGGGGGAACTCGTCGAACAGCTGGCCAGCGACCCGGTGCGCCGCGCCTTCGGCCAGGCGTCCGGCGGGCCGGCTCCGGAGACTCTGCTGAGAGATGTGACCGACGCCATCGCCGCCGCCAAATCCGACGCGCGCATCAAACTCATCGTGCTGGATTTAGGCTCCATGAGCGGCTCCGGCCTTTCCAAGCTGCAAGAGATCGGCGCTGCACTGCGCGATTTTCGCACTGCGGGCAAGCGCGTGGTGGTGGCGGCCGACTCGCTGGACCAAAGCCAGTACTACCTGGCCGCACAAGCGGGCGAGGTATACCTGGATCCGATGGGGTTGGTGTACCTCGACGGCTTTAGCTATTACCGGATGTTTTTGAAGGACGCCATCGACAAGTTGGGCGTCGACGTGAACGTGTTCCGCGCCGGAACATACAAGAGCTATACCGATCAATTCTCGCGCAGCGACATGGCGCCGAGCGAGCGCGATGAGAGCAGCGTGTGGCTGGCGGCGCTGTGGAGCGCTTACAGCCAAGATGTCACCAGAGCGCGCTCACTGCCTGCCGGCGCGCTCACCGAGTTCATCACCGATCAGCCGGCGGCGCTTGCCGCGGCAAACGGCGACGCGGCCAAATTAGCGCTGCAGCGCGGCTTGGTGACGGCGCTGAAGAGCCGCCGGCAAATGGCCGACGAATTGAAGGGGCTGGTGGGAGAGGATGAGGACACCCATTCCTTCAATTCCATTGCAATGCCACAGTACCTGCTCTCGATGCGCTCCAAGCGGGTGCTGAAATCCAAGTCTGACTCCAAGGTCGGCATCGTGGTGGCGGCCGGTGAGATTCTCGACGGCCATCAACCGCCGGGCACGATCGGCGGCGAAAGCACAGCGGACCTGCTGCGCCAAGCGCGCTTCGACAATGCCGTGAAAGCGGTGGTGCTGCGCGTCGACAGTCCGGGCGGCAGCATGTTCGCCTCGGAGCAAATCCTGCGCGAGGTGCAAACTCTGCGCAAGGCAGGTAAACCCGTGGTGGTCTCCATGAGCACCTACGCCGCCTCCGGCGGATACTATATTTCCGCAGGAGCGAATCAAATATTCGCCAGCTCGACGACACTGACCGGTTCGATCGGCGTGTTTTCGGTGGTGCCGACGTTCCAGCGCACCTTGGAGAAGCTCGGTGTCAAAGTCGACGGCATCGGCACCACACCGCTGGCCGGCGACATGCGCTTGGATCGCGCGCTCAGTCCTGCGACCCGCCAAAGTCTGCAGTCGTCGGTCGATCACGCTTATTCGGAATTCCTGCATCGCGTGGGCGACGGCCGCAAAAAATCTGTCGAGGATGTGGATAAGATCGCACAGGGCCGGGTGTGGGCCGGTGCCGATGCGCAGCGCATCGGATTGGTGGATCACTTGGGCGGACTGAAGGACGCCACCGACGCGGCGGCAAAACTCGCGCAAGTAAGCTCCGACTACGACATCGATTACATCGAGAGCGAATTGAGCTTGAAGCAGCAACTGCTGATGCAGCTGCGATCCGAGTCGCTGCGCCTGGGACAGATGGCGGGAATCATCGCGCCGCGCAGCGACATCGAGCGCGTCCTCGATCCCGTGCTGGAACAGGCGCGCGCCATTGCCAGGCTGAACGATCCACGCGGACTGTACGCTTACTGCTGGTGCCGTGAACCGCACATTGGGCTCAAGGCGCTGGCGGGCCGCTAAGGCGCCGGTGCCGATGCGCAGCGCATCGGATTGGTGGATCACTTGGGCGGACTGAAGGACGC
>JANXZQ010000017.1 GCA_025355445.1 Gammaproteobacteria bacterium | reverse complement strand
GCTGCCGAAGTGGATGCCATGGTTCACGCCTGGCAGCGCGGCGACACGCAGTGGTTCGTCAACGAGCTGCAGTCCGAGTTCGGCCGCGATCCGCGGCTCTATCAATCCGTGCTGGTCGCGCGCAACCGCAAGTGGGTGCCGAAGATCGAGGCCCTGCTCAACGACGACAAGAATTATCTGGTCATCGTCGGCACCGGACACTTGGTCGGTCCGGGAAGCGTGATCGACTTGCTCAAAAAAGACGGGATCGGCGCCACCCAACGCTAGCGGCCGATCCCTCGCTGCCTATTGCTCCGCGGCCCCTTCCGGCGCGGGTCCACCCCAGTGGCCGTGCTTGCTGGTCCGCATCTGCGCCTCGAGCGCGGTGAGCTGCGTCTGCTGGGCCGGCGTCAACACTTTGAACACCTGCGCACGCACCTCCGCCCGCTGCGTCATTCCCTGCGCCGCCAGCGAGCCATGCGTCTGGCTTACTTGCGAGGCGATGCTGCTGTAGTTCGGATCGGTGGGCAGCGTCTGCTGCAGTTTCAGGGAATTGGCGCGAATCTGCTCATGCAGGCTCTGCATCTGCGGATGCGCCGCCGTCATGATGCCCTTGATCTGCTGTTTCTGCGCATCGCTCAAACCCAGCTTGCTGAACAGGTGCCCAGGTCCGCCGTGGTGATGCCAACCCTACGGCCCTGGTCCAGCGGGCGGCGCAGTAGTCGTCGTGACATCGGCCGCACCCGCGATCGACATGCTGGAGGCGGTTGCCCATACGGCTCCGGCCGACAACAAAGTCGCCGATAGCACATTGCGAATCGATTTCATGTTCGTTGCTCCAATACGGTGATATTTCCACACGCCTCATCCTAAGCGCTGCATGTGTAGACAAGTGTCGCGAACAGCGCAACGATCTGTTAAGAATTGTCAATTCCCGCGCCGGGGCTTTCGTTGACCTCCCACTGTGCCAGAGTAGCGGCCTATGACCATTTCTGACGAACCGCGGGTGCTGCTGGTCGATGACGATCGGGAGCTGTGTCAAATGCTCACCGAATACTTGAACGCCGAGCACTTCGACGTGAAGAGCGTGCACGACGGCGGTGACGCTCTGGAGGAACTCAAGGCAGGCGAGTTCGAAATTCTGATTCTCGACGTGATGCTGCCGAGCATCGGCGGCTTCGACGTATTGCGCAAGTTGGGCGCGTCGTACGCAACGCCCATCCTGATGCTCACCGCCCGTGGCGACGACGTCGACCGCATCGTGGGCTTGGAACTCGGCGCCGACGACTATCTCAGCAAGCCTTTTAATCCGCGCGAACTGGTGGCGCGGATGCGCGCGATTCTGCGCCGCGCCAACAATCGTCCGGCGCGCCCCGGTGCGCCCGACGAATTGATCGTGGGTCCGATCAACCTCAACACCGGAACTCACCTGGTTCACGTGGGCGGCAAATCGGTGCCGCTCACCGGCGCCGAATTCCGCGTGCTCGAATTGCTCATGCGCTCCGCGGGCCAGGTCATCTCGCGCGACGCGATGACCGAGAACGCTCTGGGCCGCAAGCTCGTCGCCTACGATCGCAGCATCGACACTCATATCAGCAATTTGCGCCGCAAGCTCGATTTGGAAGCGGGCAAGAATCCCGAGCTCAAGAATGTCCGCGGCTCGGGCTACACTCTCACCTGGGCCCATGCATAGTCTCTTCCTGCGGATTTTCATGTTGTTTTGGGTCGCCATGGCGGTCATCGTCGGCGGCAGCATCGCCACCACGTTCACCATCACCGCGCGCGTGTACGAGGCACCCGAATTGCAGCGGCGGCCGCCCGTGGCCATTCAGGCGTCGGAGGCGTTGGTGCACGGCGGCGTCGCTGCGCTGAAGAGCTGGCTGAAGTCGAATATCGATACCATCGGCGGGCGCGATCTGTACATCATCGGTCCCGATGGGGCCGACATCCTCGGCCGGCGGCTGTCCGAAGGCGCCGCGCGCCGTTTGGAATTCTTCAATCGCGACGAGAATTTCCGCGGCAATCGCGCGGCGCCGCAGATTGTCGGCGTCGACGGCGCGATCTACACCGTGCTGCTGGTGCCGCGACGTCCCAGTATCTTCGGCGCGCTGAGCCTGCCGGCGATATCGCTGACCATTCTCTGCATCGCGCTGGTGGTGAGCGCGCTCACCAGTTGGTGGCTGGCGCAGCACCTGAGCGCGCCCATCAGGCGCATTCAAGAAGGCGCGCGCGCCCTGGCCTCGGAGAATCTCGACGTGCGTGTCAGCGCGGGCCTCGAGGGACGCAAGGATGAGCTCGCAGTGCTGGCGCGGGATTTCGACGCCATGGC
>JANXZQ010000540.1 GCA_025355445.1 Gammaproteobacteria bacterium | reverse complement strand
CCCCCTTTTTGTTTGGTGCGCCGCCGCGCCTCCTACCGAGTTGATCCGACATGAAATTCGTCGACGAAGCCAAGCTCAAAGTCCAGGCCGGCAACGGCGGCCGTGGCTGCGTGAGCTTTCGCCGCGAGAAGTTCGCGCCCTTCGGCGGTCCCGACGGCGGCGACGGCGGTCTCGGCGGCAGCGTGTACTTGAAAGCGGTCGAAGGAATGAACACCCTCGCGGATTTTCGCATCTCGCGGACCTACAAGGGCCAGAACGGTGAGAGCGGCAGCGGCAATGACTGCACCGGGCACGGCGGCGACGATACCTACGTGTCGATACCCGTGGGTACCGTCATATCGGACCTAAACACCGGCGAACAGCTAGGTGATCTTGCTATCGAGGGCCAGGTCATCTTGGTTGCCAAGGGCGGTAAGGGTGGCTGGGGCAACACGCGCTTCAAATCCAGTACCAATCGGACACCTCGCAAATCTGGGCTCGGGATCGCCGGCGAGAAGCGCGAACTCATGCTGGAACTGAAACTGATTGCTGATGTGGGATTGTTGGGGCTTCCCAATGCAGGCAAATCCACCTTGATCCGCGCTGTCTCATCCGCGCGTCCTAAAGTGGCGGATTATCCCTTCACCACCCTCTACCCGAACTTGGGCGTGGTTACGGCCGGGCTCGGCCGCAGCTTCGTCATGGCGGACATCCCGGGATTGATCGAGGGAGCGGCCGATGGTGCGGGGCTCGGCATTCGATTTTTGAAACATCTGCAGCGTACCCGCGTGCTGCTGCATCTCATCGACATCGCGCCGCCGGACCCGGATGCCGATCCAGTCAAGGATGCACGCACCATCGTCGCTGAGCTCAAGAAGTTCGCCAAGGATCTTGGCACCAAGGAACGCTGGCTGCTCATCAATAAAATCGATCTATTGCCGCCCGAAGAAGTGGAGCGGCGCACCAAGGACATCGTCCGGCGTCTGCGCTGGAAAGGACCGGTCTACCAAATTTCGGGGGCTACCGGCGCCGGCACCGACGCGCTCAAGCAAGCCGTCATGCGCTATCTCGAAGAACATCCGCGCGCCGCGACAGAAACGCAATCCCCATAATAAAAGAACCGGCGCCGGGGCCGGTTCTATCTGCAACGTCTCGCCGATTTCGTCTAGTTACTTTGGTGCTCGGTAACTCGCCTTTGGGCCGTTTCAACCGCATCCTTCGAGTCCTGGATGGATTGCTCGACCTGCTCAGGGGAGCCGCACATCTCAACCTGCGTCAGGCGGCTGCCTAAGGCGGTTTGCTGCTTGCACCAAATCGTCACACCGTCCTTGACCTTAGGCTTGTAGCCGGCGGAGCGCAGGCGATGGACCTGGGCCACCAATGCGGCGTCAGCGAGCGTCTTCTTGTTGTCGCTCGCCGGCGGGGCCGTTGCAGTGGCCCCCGCGGCAGTCGTCGCGCTGGATGCAGGGGTCGACTGAGCTGAAGCTGTGGAAGCGGATGGGGGGTTGTCGGCAAAGCTATACGAAAACGCGCCGAGGCCCAGGATGAAACTCAAGGCAGCTAGGTTACGCATGGCCTAGGTATGCCACAAATGACTGATCTGGGTCAAATCCGCCTGGTCGACAATTCCGCCTTGTGGCCGCCGACGGCTACTTGGCGAGTGCGCGAACCTGTTTGGTCAGCCGGCTCTTATGCCGCGCGGCCTTATTGCGATGAATGATGCCCTTGTTGACCATGCTGTCGATTACCGGGGTTGCGGCAGCGAGCGCCGAGGCAGCCTCGCCTTGGTCACCGGCCTTCAGAGCATGGGTGGCCTTACGGATGGCGCTGCGCAGCTGCGAGGTGAGGGCGTCGTTACGGGCTCGATGGACCGTCGACTGCCGGGCAGCTTTTTCCGCAGATTTCGTATTCGCCAAGCGAGAAACTCCTTACCAGATACCGTGGTCCAAATCGGACCTAAAAACAGCCGCCTAGCTTGCCGATTGGCCTCGCGCTTGTCAATGGAATAACCCAGGCGCCTGTCTCCGCACAGGGAAACCTGAGTATAATCACGGCCTTTCGCCATGGAACTAGTTCGCGGCCTACATAACATCTCGCGGCGCCATCGAGGCTGCGTTTTGACCGTGGGCAACTACGATGGCGTACACCTGGGCCACCAGCAAATGATCGGCGTGCTCAAGGCGCGGGCCGCCGAATTGCGTTCTGCAGCGACGGTTCTGGTATTCGAGCCCAGTTCCAAGGAGTTCATCGATCCTGAGGGTGCGCCGGCGCGTTTGACGCGCTGGCGAGAGAAGTATGTTGCGCTGGCGGCGCACGGCGTCCAACGGTTGGTCACTCTGCGATTCGACGAGTGCGTGCGCGCCATGACGCCCCGTGCTTTTGTCGATGAACTGCTGGTCGAGAAGTTGGGCACTCGGCACATGGTGGTCGGCCATGACTTTCGCTACGGCAGCAATGCCGGCGGCACCATCGAAACCCTGACCGCCGCGGCGTTGTCGCACGGATTTGGCGTGGAAGAGGTGGCGCCGTTCGTATTCGACGGCGTGCGCGTGAGCAGCACGGCGGTGCGCGAGCGCTTGGATTACGCGGATTATGCGGGCGCTGCGCGCTTGCTGGGCCGCCCTTACCGGATGATGGGTCGTGTGGTGCACGGGCGGCAATTGGGGCGCACGTTGGGCTTTCCGACGGCGAATCTGCGATTGATGCGCCGCAAGTCGCCGGTGTGGGGCATATTGGCGGTGCGGGTGCTTGGTATCGCGCCGCATTCATTGCCGGGTGTCGCCAGCCTCGGCACGCGGCCCACGGTGAATGGCACTGAGCCGTTGCTCGAGGTGCATGTGTTCGATTTTGCCGGCGACCTCTACGGACGTGCGATCGAGGTTGAGTTCGTTGCCAAGCTGCGCGACGAGGTGAAGTTCGATTCTCTGGACGCCATGGTGGCGCAAATGCAAATTGACGGCGCCGGTGCGCGGAATCTGTTGACGAAGGTGGCTAGTGGCTGACTACAAAAATACGATTAATTTGCCGAACACGGGTTTCCCGATGAAGGCGGATCTTGCCAACCGCGAGCCGGGAATGCTGGCGGGGTGGGAGCGCAGCGGCCTGTACGAAAAGATTCGCGAGGTCGCCAAGGGGCGGCCCTCTTTTATTCTCACCGATGGCCCGCCCTATGCGAACGGGGCGATTCACCTGGGCCACGCGGTCAATAAAATTCTCAAGGACATCATTGTCAAGTCGCGCACGCTCGATGGCTATGACGCGCCCTATGTGCCGGGCTGGGATTGCCACGGCCTGCCGATCGAAATGCAGGTGGAGAAAACGCACGGCCGTGTCGGGCAGAAGATCGACGCCAGGGCGTTTCGTGCCGCATGCCGCGAATATGCGCACAAACAAGTCGACGCGCAGCGTAGCGATTTCAAGCGCCTGGGCGTGCTCGGCGATTGGGATCATCCCTACATGACCATGATGCCGCGCTTCGAAGCTGAACAGCTGCGCGCATTTTCCGTGATCATCAAGAACGGTCATGTGTACAAGGGATTCAAGCCGGTGCATTGGTGCTTGAATTGCCGCTCGGCGCTGGCGGAGGCGGAAGTCGAGTACGAGGACAAGACATCACCGAGCATCTACGTGCGCTTTCCGGTGGTCGATGCGGCCGATGCGGCGCAGCGCTTCGGGATCGGGGCGATCGGGGAGGAGGAGGTATTCGACGAGCGCCAGGAAGTACCGACGTCGTTGGCTATTTGGACCACGACTCCCTGGACCTTGCCGGCGAATCGCGCCGTGGCGGTGCATCTGCAATTCGACTACGCGCTGATCGAATTCGATTTAGGCGCGGGTCCCGAGCGCCTGGTGCTGGCGAGCGAATTGATCGATGCCGTCATGAAGTCGTTGGGTATTGCCAATTGGAGCCTGGTGGCAACGGTCAAAGGCGCGGCTCTCGAACACATGCTGCTGCGTCATCCTTTCTACGATCGGCAAGTTCCGGTGGTGCTCGGTGATCACGTCACCCTCGACGCAGGCACGGGCGCGGTGCATACCGCACCCGGACATGGCTTGGATGATTACAACGTCGGGCGCCGCTATGGGCTGGAGATCGACAATCCGGTAGGCGGCGACGGACGATTCTTGCCCGGCACGCCGCTGTTCGCGGGGGAGCAGGTATTCGACGCCAACGCGCATGTGATCAAGGTGTTGCATGACAACGGCCGATTGCTGAAAGACGAGCCCTATCATCATTCCTATCCGCACTGCTGGCGTCACAAGACCCCGGTGATTTTTCGTGCGACGCCGCAGTGGTTCATCAGCATGGAACAGGCGGGCTTGCGCAAGGGCGCACTCGATGCCATTTCGCATGTGGATTGGATGCCGGCCTGGGGCGAGCAGCGGATCAGCAGCATGATCGCCAGCCGCCCGGATTGGTGCGTATCGAGACAGCGTACCTGGGGAGTACCCATCCCCTTGTTCGTCGATAAGGTGTCCGGCGAATTGCATCCGAACACCGCTGCGCTGATCGAGGAGGTGGCCAAGCGAGTGGAGCGCGACGGCATCGACGCTTGGTTCGATCTGGACGCAGCGGCACTGCTGGGTGCGGACGCGGACCAGTACGACAAGGCGACGGATGTCATGGATGTGTGGTTCGATTCAGGCGTGGTGCACCACTGCCTGACGCAAATGCGGCCGGAAATCACTTCTCCGGCGGACCTGTACCTGGAAGGGTCGGATCAGCATCGCGGCTGGTTCCACTCATCGCTGCTCACCTCGGTGGCCATGCATGGCCGCGCTCCCTATCGCGGCGTGCTCACGCACGGCTTTACCGTGGACGAGAAGGGCCGCAAGATGTCCAAATCGGTGGGCAATATTCTGGTGCCTCAGAAATTGACCAGCACTCTGGGTGCAGACGTGGTGCGCCTATGGGTGGCTGCGACCGACTACGCCAATGAAATGAGCGTGTCGGAGGAGATATTCAAGCGCATGGCCGATTCATATCGCCGCATGCGTAATACGGTGCGATTTCTCTTGGGCAACCTGCACGGCTTCGATCCGAAACAGCATGCCGTGGCATTCGATGATCTGATCGCCATTGATCAATGGGCGACGTCCAAGGCCTTTGCGTTGCAAAACGACGTGGTCAGCGCGTACCGCAACTATGCGTTTCACGACATCTATCAGAAGATCCATAATTTCTGCGTCGTCGAACTCGGTGGTTTCTACTTGGACATCATCAAGGACCGCCTCTACACCACCGGAAAGAGCAGTGCGCCGCGCCGTTCGGCGCAGACCGCCATGTATCACATCGCACAGGCAATGGTGCGTTGGCTGGCGCCGATTTTGAGCTTCACGGCGGAAGAAATTTGGGGTTTTCTGCCGGGGAGCCATGCCGAGTCGGTGTTCCTGACCACCTGGCATGCGTTTCCGCCGGGTGCGGAGCGCGGTTCGGTGATCGACTGGCCCGCGTTGATCACCCTGAAGGCGGATGTCGCACGCGATCTCGAACGGTTGCGGGCAGCAGGCGATATCGGGGCTCCGCTCGAAGCGGAAGTGACGATTTACGCGCCCGCGGCGCCGGCCAAGCGTTTTGAGGCGCTCAAAGACGAACTGCGATTTTTGCTGATCACCAGTCAGGCGCATGTGGTGGAGACCGACACGCCGCCTGCCTCGGCGGCTCCAAGCAGCGAACCCGGCGTGTGGATCGAGGTCAAACCCAGTACCCAGCCCAAATGCGTGCGATGCTGGCACCTGCGCAGCGATGTCGGCAGCGACCCGCGGCACCCGGAACTTTGCGCGCGCTGTGTCGTCAACGTCGAAGGTCCCGGTGAGGAGCGTAAATTCGCATGACCCCTGAAGAGAGCCGCAACCGAGCTGCGTCATGGCTGCTGCTGTCCGCCTTGGTGGTGGTAGCGGACCAGCTGTCCAAGGCCTACATCAGCAACCATTTTCTGGAATTCGAGTTCGTCCGGATCCTGCCGGTGCTGGATATCACCTGCATGCACAATGTCGGCGCCGCCTTCAGCTTCTTGGCCTCGGCCTCCGGCTGGCAGCGCTGGGTATTCATCGGCCTTGCCTGCGTCGTCAGCATCGGCATCGTTATCTGGTTGCTGAGGCTGCCGCGCGGTTCTCATGCGTTGCTCACGGCCGGCCTTGCCTTGGTATTGGGCGGTGCGCTCGGCAATGTCATCGATCGTATCCGCCTGGGGTACGTGATCGATTT
>JANXZQ010000504.1 GCA_025355445.1 Gammaproteobacteria bacterium | reverse complement strand
GGTGAGATTCTTCACCACACCCTTGACCGCCGCACCCTCCTGCAAATTATCCAGCAGCGCGGAACGCTCGGCGCTGTATTCCTGCTCTACGACAGCGCGGCGCGACACGACCACATTGTTGCGCTTCTGATCGAGTTTGATGACCTTGAACTCGAGCGGCGTGTTTTCCAGGTAGGAGGGATCTCGCACCGGCCGCACATCGACCAGCGAACCCGGCAAGAATGCGCGCACGTTGTCGATCTCGACCGTGAATCCACCCTTCACCCGGCCGGTAATGATACCGATCACCACCTCTTGCTTTTCGAAGGCTGTCTCGAGCCGCGTCCATGTTCTGGCGCGCTTGGCCTTTTCCCGCGATAGGCGGGTTTCTCCGGAACCGTCCTCGACACTGTCCAACGCGACCTCTACGGTCTCGCCGACAACGACTTCGATTTCACCTTTTTCGTTCTTGAATTGGTCCGCCGGAATCACCGCTTCGGACTTCAGCCCGACGTTGACAATGACGTAGTCCTGGCCGACTTCGACGATCAATCCATTAAGGATGGTGCCAGGACGAATGCGCTGGCTCGCGATGCTTTGTTCGAACAGTTCCGCAAAACTTTCTGTCATGTTCTCTCTATAAAGACTATTCCCTAGCACTCATCCCTTGTGCCCGAGGGGTTACCATAAAATAACGGCCATCAATCCATGAAAGCCGCAACCTATTTCCTAGTCGACCTCACGCGACAGACGCCCGCGGGCCACTTTCAAAACGCGCTCAACCACCAATTCGACGGACATCCCCGTTGTGTCGAGCAGGATCGCATCCGAGCTTGCGACAAGAGGCGATATCGCGCGGCTTGTATCGCGCAGATCTCGCTCCGCTATCTCCAGCGAAAGGGCGGCAAGGTTAGCAGCAACCCCCTTTTGTTTCAACTGCTTATGGCGTCTCGAGGCCCGCTCTGAAGCGCTTGCCGTGAGAAAAATCTTGACCTCCGCCTGTGGGAATACCACGGTTCCCATGTCGCGGCCGTCAGCCACCAAACCCGGGGGCACGGCAAAGCGCCGCTGGCGCTCCAAGAGCGCGGCTCGGACCACGGCTAGTGCAGCCACCCGGGAGGCGTCATTTCCGGCCTGTTCGGTCCGAATGGCTGCCGTGACCTCCCCACCGTCCAGCCAGACTAGTTCCGCGCCCGCCGAATCGGACCCGAAGCGTATATCCAGCTGCTGCGCCAAGCGTGCGAGGCTCGGCCCTTCATCCAGACTGATACCCGCCCTGCGGCCGCCCAAGGCGACCAAACGGTACAGTGCACCACTATCGAGCAGCGCCCAGCCGAGTGCGCGTGCCGCGGCGCGGCTGACAGTGCCCTTACCGGACCCCGACGGACCATCAATGGTCATGATCCGAACCTTCTGCATCGGACCGCCTACGCTGCCGACTCGTGGATATCGAGGCCCACGGAGCGCGCCAGCCCGACGAAACCTGGAAACGACGTGGCCACATTCGCTACATCGCGAATCGATATGGCTGCGGCGGCGCGCAGACTGGCCACGGCAAAGGACATGGCAATACGGTGATCGCCGCAGCTGTCGATTTCGCCGCCGCCGAATGCGGGTCCTTCCCCGCGGCCTTCGATCCGCATGCCGTCCGGCAAAACTTGGTGCACGACGCCCAAGACCTCGAAACCGGCACTCATTGCCGCGATCCGGTCGCTCTCTTTCACGCGCAGCTCTTCCGCGCCCGTGACGACGGTCTCGCCCGCCGCACAGGCGGCGGCGATGAATAGGATGGGAAATTCGTCAATGGCGAGGGGCACCAATTCCACAGGGACCTGCACCCCGCGCAATTCAGAGGCGTGAATCAGCAAATCCGCCACCGGTTCTGCGCCGCTTTCGTGTGCATCCCGTATTTCGATATTGCCGCCCATGCTGCGCAAAATATCGAGCAAGCCGCTGCGCGTAGGATTCATCCCCACATTACGGATCAACAAACCGGCGGGAGCTGCGCCCAAAAGTCCTGCAACGATGAAGAAAGCCGCGGACGAGAAGTCGCCCGGCACGTCGAGCCGCTGGCCCGCCAATTCCTGCGGCGGATGCAGTGTGGTACTCAGGCCCTGCGTATCGACCCGCACGCCACAGCTCTTCAGCATGCGTTCGCTGTGGTCTCGATTCAGCGCCGGCGCAATGACGGTGGTTGGCGCGTCTGCATACAGCGCTGCCAATAGCACCGCGGATTTCACCTGCGCGCTTGCCACCGGCATTCGATATTCTATTCCGTGCAGCCGGCGCACGCCGCCGATGTCGACCGGCGGCGTTCCATGGCAGGTGCGCACATCCGCTCCCATTTCACGCAGCGGCTTGGCGACCCGTTCCATGGGGCGCTTCATGAGCGATGCATCGCCAATTAATTTTGAGCCGAAAGACTGCGCCGACAACAGGCCGGTAAATAGGCGCATGGCAGTACCAGCGTTACCCATGTCGAGCGCCTGACCGGCGTCACGCAAGCCACGCAGGCCCACGCCGCGAATCACCACCCGCGTGGGCTCAGGCTGCTCGATTTGCACCCCCAAGGCGCGCATCGCGGCCAAGGTCGCCAGGCAATCCTCGCTCGTCAGAAACCCACTCACTTCGCTGCTGCCATTTGCGATGCCGGACAACATCAGGGCCCGGTGCGAAATGGATTTGTCGCCTGGAACCGCCATTGCTCCCGACACGTTGCGTGCCGGCCGCGCCGAATATATAGCCAAACTGGGCGCCATCGCGATCAGAGCACGGCCCGCGGATACGACCCCAGCACCTTGAACAAGGACGCACGCTGCTCTAGAGCCGCCAGCGCCTTGGCCACGGGGGGATCGCTTACGTGGCCTTCGATGTCGATGAAGAACACATAGTCCCACTTACGCTTGCGCGAGGGACGGGATTCGATGCGGGTCATGTTGACTCGATGCTGCGCAAGAGGCTCGAGCAGGCGGAACAGTGCGCCCGCATCATCCGTGTCGGCGCCGGACACCAGCAACGTGGTGCGATCGGCGCCGCTGGCGCTGAACAGTTTCCTGCCCACCACCAGGAAGCGGGTGGTGTTGTCGGATCGATCCTCTATTTCAATGGCGAGCAGCTTGAGACCGTAGATCTCGGAGGCGGCACGGCTGGCTATGGCCGCGGTGCCGCGCTCGTCGCGAGCGCGACGCGCCCCCTCTGCGTTGCTCGATACCGCAACGCGCTCGACATCGGGGAGTTGCTCATCGAGCCAGCCGCGGCATTGCGCCAGCGCCTGCGGGTGCGCACACACGCGCTGCACCGCTTCGGTGCCGCTCATCTTCCCCATCAAGCAATGATGGATGCGCAATTCCACCTCGCCGCAAATCTTCAGGGCCGACGACAGAAACATGTCCAGGGTGTGATTGACGGTACCTTCGCTCGAATTCTCGATCGGCACCACGCCGAAGTCGGCGACACCGCCTTCGACTTCGTGGAACACCTCGTCGATCGCCGGCAGCGGCAACGCCCGCACCGACGAGCCGAAATGCTTGAGCACCGCGGCCTGCGTGAACGTGCCTTCCGGCCCTAAAAAAGCCACTTTGAGAGGTTCCTGCTGCGCCAGGCAGGCCGACATGATTTCGCGAAACAGCCGTGCGATTTCCTCATCGCGAAGCGGCCCTTGATTGCGCTTCAGCGCCAGGCGCAGCACCTCGGCCTCACGCTCGGGGCGATAGAAGTCCACCGCCTTGCCGGACGCAGACTTCGAGATTCCAACCAGCTGCGCAAAGCGCGCGCGCTCATTCAGCAGGGCGTGAATTCGGGCATCGACGGCATCGATGCGGTTGCGGATATTCCCAAGACCGCCGGCGGGAGCGACGCGGTCGGCGGCGACGCCGACAGCCGCAGCGCCTGCGGCCGGACCCTTGCGAGCCAAGCCCTTGGCGGGCACGCGCTTACGCGGTCCTGTTTTACGCTTTGCCATGCCCGTACCTCATGCGTGTCGACTCTCGAAACTGCGCATGAACTCGATCAGCGCCTCGACGGCGGCCAGCGGTATGGCGTTGTAAATGCTGGCGCGCATACCGCCCGCGATTCGATGGCCCTTGAGCCCCTGCAGCCCAGCCTGGCCGGCCTGGGTCAAAAATTCCGCATCCAATCCCGGTTTCTTCAAATTGAATGTCACGTTCATGCACGAGCGCGAATCCCGCGCGATAGAGTTCTTATACAGCTGCGAGGCATCGATGGCAGCATACAGCGTCTGCGCCTTGATGCGATTGCGCTCGCCGATCACCGCCAGTCCCCCGGCTCTTTTCAGCCATTTGAACATCAGACCCGCCATGTACCACGCGAATGTCGGCGGCGTGTTCAGCAGGGAATGATTCTCGGCGACCGACTGGTAATTGAATACCAGCGGTGTCTCGGGACGCGCTCGGCCCATGAGGTCCTCGCGAACGATCACCACTGCGAGGCCGGAGGGCCCGATATTCTTTTGCGCACCCGCATAAATCAGTCCGAATCGGGCTACATCGATCGGTCGAGATAGAATGCTCGACGACATGTCCGCTATCAGCGGAGCGCCGCCGGTCTGCGGTATGTAGCCGAACTCCACGCCGCTGATGGTTTCGTTGGGTGTGTAGTGAGCATAGGCGGCGCCGTCGCTGAACTTAAGCTCGCTTTGCGGCGGCACGCGCGTGTAATTGCCCCCGGCGTCGCCCGCGACGTGCACGTTGCAATACCGGACCGCCTCCGCGATCGCCTTCTGCGACCAATGTCCGGTATCGACGTAGTCGACCAGGGAGCCGGGGGCCGTGAGATTCATGGGCACGAGGGAGAACTGCGCCGACGCTCCGCCTTGCAGGAACAATACTTTGTAGTTGGCCGGTATGGTCAGAAGCTCGCGCAAGTCTGCCTCGGCCTGCGCAGCCACCTGTTCGAAAGCTTTGCCGCGGTGACTGACTTCCATCACCGACATGCCGCTGTGCTGCCAATCGAGCAATTCGCCTTGCACCTGCTCCAGCACTTCGAGCGGCAGCGCGGCGGGTCCTGGGGAGAAATTAAAGACTCGCATCCTTGAAAATTGCGGTCAGGTGTCGTTGACGGGCGGCTCGTCCAGCGGCGCTCCACCGTCGATCGGATCGCCGGCGGCAGGATCGCCTGCCGCAGGATCGCCATCGTCGTCCGATTCCCCGGCCAGACCGTCGATGCGCTCGAGCCCGGAGAGTTGATCGCCCTCTTCCAGCCGAATCAGGCGTACGCCTTGAGTATTGCGGCCCACCACGGAAATATCCTTGACGGGGGTGCGCACCAGCACGCCGTTCTGACTCATCAGCATGATTTCATCGTCCACGCCGACCTGCAGTGCACCGACCATCCGGCCGTTGCGGTCGGTGATTTGCAACGCGATGACGCCTTGGCCGCCGCGGCCGTGGGTCGGAAACTCCTCGAGCGGCGTAAGCTTGCCGAAGCCGTTCTGCGATGCCGTAAGGATGAAGCCCTGATCCGCAACGATCAACGCATTGACCCGCTGCTCTTCGCTCAATTTGACTCCGCGCACGCCGGCCGCTTCGCGGCCCATGGGACGCACCTCCTCCTCCAGGAAGCGGATCGCCTTGCCGCCTGTGGTGAACAGCAATATGTCCTTGGTGCCGTCGGTGATCGCCACGCCTACCAGCTTGTCGCCCGGATCGAGCGCAACCGCAATGATGCCGCTGGCGCGCGGCCGCGAGAACAACGCGAGCGAGGTCTTTTTCACAGTGCCGAAGGCGGTCGCCATGAATACAAACTTGCCCTCTTCGAATTCCTTGATCGACAGCATGGCGCTGATACGCTCGCCCTCCTGCAGCGGCAGCAGGTTCACGATGGGCTTGCCGCGCGAGCCGCGGCTGGCCTGCGGCAGCTGGTAGACCTTCAGCCAGTACAGTTTGCCGTGATCGGAAAAACACAACAGCGTGTCATGCGTGTTCGCCACGAACAGCTTATCGACAAAATCCTCGTCCTTGACGCTGGTGGCGGCCTTGCCGCGGCCGCCGCGGCGCTGCGCCTGGTAATCGGACACCGGCTGTGCCTTGGCGTAACCCCCATGCGACAGGGTGACCACCACGTCTTCCGGCGAGATCAAATCCTCGGTGGTGAGGTCTTCGTGATTGACGAGAATTTCCGTGCGCCGCTTGTCGCCAAAGGTATCGCGGATGTATTCGAGCTCCGCGCGGATCACCTGCAGCAAACGCTCGGGCCGCGCCAGGATGTCGTTCAAGTCGCGAATCTGCGCCAGCAATTCCTGAAACTCGGCAATGATCTTGTCCTGCTCGAGCCCGGTGAGGCGGTTGAGCCGCATCTCCAGAATGGCCTGTGCCTGGATTTCCGTGAGGCGGTAGCCGCCCTCGACGATGCCGAATGCGCCGACCTCGCCCTCGGGCCGGGTGCTGATGGCGCCGGCGCGGGCCAGCATTTGCGGCACGGCGCCGGAATGCCAAGCGCGCGCCATCAAGGCTATTTTCGCTTCGGCGGGTGATGGAGAAGCTTTGATCGCCGCGATGATCTCATCGATGTTGGCGAGCGCAATCGCCAGGCCTTCCAGGATATGGCCGCGTTCGCGCGCCTTGCGCAGCTCATACATGGTGCGGCGCGTGACGACTTCACGCCGATGGCGCAGGAATGCATCGAGCATTTCCTTGAGGCTCAGCAGGCGCGGCTGGCCGTCGACCAGCGCCACCATGTTGATGCCGAACACCTTCGCCATTTCGGTTTGAGCGAACAGGTTGTTGAGCAATATCTCGGGAACCTCGTTGCGCTTCAACTCGATCACTACGCGCATGCCATCCTTGTCGGATTCGTCGCGCAGGCCGTCCGACGCGATGCCGTCGATGAGCTTGTCGCGCACCAGATCCGCAATCCTTTCGATCAGGCGCGCCTTGTTGACCTGGTAGGGCAACTCCGTGATGACAATCGCCTGGCGATCGCCCTTGCCCACGTCCTCGAAATGAGTGCGTGCGCGCATATGCACGCGGCCGCGGCCGGTCTTGTAGGCGGTGACGATCTCCTGAGTGCCGTTGATGAATCCCGCGGTCGGAAAATCCGGCCCTGGAACGATCTGCAGCAATTCTGCCAGCGTCAATTCTGGATTTTCGATCAGCGCGATGCAGGCCGTGATGATTTCGGTCAAATTATGCGGCGGAATATTGGTCGCCATACCCACGGCAATGCCCGATGAACCATTGATCAGCAGGTTCGGGATGCGCGCGGGCAGCACCGCCGGCTCGCTTTCGGACTCGTCGTAGTTCGGGTTGAAGTCGACCGTTTCCTTGTCGATGTCGGCCAGCAGTTCGCCGGCCAATCTCGACATGCGTACTTCGGTGTAGCGCATCGCCGCCGGCGGATCGCCGTCGACGGAGCCGAAATTCCCCTGCCCGTCGACCAGCATGTAGCGCATCGAGAATTCTTGCGCCATGCGCACGATGGCGTCGTATACCGACGCGTCGCCGTGCGGATGGTATTTGCCGATCACATCGCCCACAACGCGCGCGGATTTCTTGTAGGCCTTGTTCCAGTCGTTGCTCAGTTCGCGCATGGCGAACAGCACGCGCCGGTGGACGGGTTTCAAGCCGTCGCGAACATCGGGCAACGCCCTGCCGACGATGACGCTCATCGCGTAATCGAGGTAGGATTTGCGCATCTCGTCTTCGAGATTTACGGGCAATATTTCGCGAGCGATCTCGGCCATTTGCGAGAGTCCGGTGCAGCCTT
>JANXZQ010000265.1 GCA_025355445.1 Gammaproteobacteria bacterium | reverse complement strand
CGGAAGCGATCAACTCGGTATTCCCTGAGACGCAAATCCAGACCTGCATTGTGCATTTGATTCGTAATTCGCTGGATTTTTGTTCCTGGAAGGACCGCAAACCGGTCGCCAAGGCGCTCAAGCGCATCTACCAGGCCGAGGATGCCGCCGTGGCGGCCGTCGAGCTGCAGGCATTTGAGGACGGCCCCTGGGGTCAGAAATTCATCGCCATCGGGGCGGCCTGGCGCCGTCATTGGACGCACGTCATCCCTTTTTACGCATATCCCCAGGAAGTCAGAAAAATGATTTACACCACCAATGCCATTGAAAGCCTGAACAGCACGCTGCGCCGTGCGGTTCAGGCACGTGGGCATTTCCCGAGCGATGAGGCGGCAACGAAACTCATCTGGCTACGATTGCGCGAGCTGACCAAAAAATGGAAAATGCCAGCTCGCGAATGGAGTGCTGCCAAGGCGCAATTTGCGGTCGTGTTCGGCGATCGGTTTCAGGTCAATCAGTAAACCACCGGCTCAGAACACACAAAATTCAGGACAGGCCCCCCAAGTCCCGAGCGCATTTTATGGACCGTCCACGCATCCGCTGCACTCGGCGTCCAGGCTCCGCCCGATTTCCAGCCAGCGGCCTTTAGAGCCGCAGCGCGCTCCGCTTCCGTCAGCGAATTCCACCATTGTATTCCGGCTTGTTCCTTGGCCGTTGGCCGCCGCGTCTCCATGTTAAGCCGCCTTCCGCAGTGGCTTCACATCAGGCGGTTTTTTCTGACTCGCAACCCATAAATCATGCTGCGCCTGCAGGTTCACCCACGTCTGCGCATCGGTATCGAGCGCCGCAGCAAGCCGGATAGCCATGTCCGCCGTGATGCGAGCGTGGCCGTTCACAATCCCCGATACGTGCTTGGCTGTGACGCCCAAGGCCTTCGCCGCCTCGGCAATCGAGACGCGCAGCGGTTTCAGATACAGTTCGCGCAAAATCTCGCCCGCATGGGGCGGACTATGCATCATCGACGCTGCTTTAATGGTAGTCGTCATAATCAACCTCCAGCGCGTGCCCGCCCTCGAAGCGGAAGATCACGCGATAATTCTCATCCACGCTCACTGCCCAGCGTTTCGGCTTACCCTTGAGGGGATGAAACCCTAGCCCAGGGGCATTTAACACGCCAGCATGAGTGGCACCATGCAGCAAACCCAAGATCAGCTTCAGTCGCCCAGCGTGCTTGGCCTGGACCTTGCGGTGACTTCCCGTGTTGAAGTACTCCGCCAATCCCTTGTGCCTGAAGCTCTTGATCACCCAAGTAGCATAACCCATTTGGGGACATAACGAAACCAAGTCGGTTATGGTCTGTGCTGTATTGGAAATTGGCCCGTAGGAGGGAAGCACGTGAACCAGAACGGTCGATTCGACCTCGATGTGACTGCGCGACACCCCACATATACCGACCTGTCGGGAGTGGCATGTACGGGGGACAGGCGCTAAACACGGGAGCTCTCTGTCCAACGGGTGAAGGGTCGTTTAAGTTATCATGCGTAAAGCCGGCATCGCTGGATGCACCCCCTTGAAATAGCAAGGAGTGACTTATGCGGCGGGAATTTAGCGGTCAGCAGAATTGATCACTTCCGTCAAAATCTCTTCACGCGCTGCGCGTCTCGTTCTATCAGACGCAGCGCGTGATACCGCTTCGAAGTACGCCATATACTTTGGGTCCATATTGGAAGGGTCACCTGCGCGAACGGTGTTAAGGATGTGCCCGACCGCTAATGACACGGCATCTGGTTTCTGGAATGCTGCGCGTTTTGTTGCACGCAGGTATTGGATGCAAGCGCCAAAAACACTGTAGAAATTGCTTTTAGTCTTTATTGCAGAAGTGTTTTTGTCAGAAAGTATCGAACGAATGAGAGACAACGCGGTGTTCACATCGCCTTCGTATTCGGACTCTCTCGGAAAATCTTCCTCGAAGCGAGCATAAGCGTCGTCAATAAAATCCTTCTTGTTAGTGACGCCCTCAATAGCCAATATGAGGAGCTCACTCGCAAATTCGACATCTAGCATCCGACGAATATCGCGCGCGGAAAATAATCCGATGCCGAGAAAGATGGGATTATCAGCGATTCTTTCAGACGTTGCTTTGAATCTTCCCTTATATCGCGCGTTACGCAATTCCTGATCGTTCAATGCGACGTTATTCGTATTGAGTCGTGTAAACAAATCGCGGATCTCAGCGTCGTTCGTTTCACTTAGACCGCGGACGACAATCTTGTAGTTCCAGAAGTTGGCCCTGAAGTCGTCGGCTAAGTCTCGAAAATATTCACCCGACCAGTCATCGGCAGTGGGCATAGCGACTTGATTGTCGATGAACCGCAAGATAGATGTGATTCGCTGCTGCCCGTCCACAACAATGTGTTTTTCTTGGCCGGTTTCAGGCGCGGTAACCTGCTGTATATACACCTCGGGGAAGGGGAGGCCCCTTAGGATGGTA
>JANXZQ010000484.1 GCA_025355445.1 Gammaproteobacteria bacterium | reverse complement strand
GTGCCGAAGTAGTGATTGAAGTCGGAAATGGGGGTGAGCGCGCGCACCGTAAATTCCTTGGCGCCTTCCT
Source organism: Gammaproteobacteria bacterium (assembly GCA_025355445.1). Classification (GTDB taxonomy): domain Bacteria; phylum Pseudomonadota; class Gammaproteobacteria; order Steroidobacterales; family Steroidobacteraceae; genus Bog-1198. The sequence goes on along the minus strand of JANXZQ010000484.1, from coordinate 10,480 downwards.
TGCGAATGGTCTGGTCATCTTCGACGTCATGCTCGTCGTCGATCTCGCCGACGATTTGCTCGATCACGTCCTCGATGGTGACGAGTCCGCAAACGCCGCCGTATTCATCCACGACCATGGCGATGTGATTGTGGCTGCGGCGAAATTCCTTGAGCAGCACGTTGAGCCGCTTGCTCTCGGGCACGAACACCACCGGACGCATGTACTCGCGGATTTCGAAACTCTCGTCGCCCGCGGCCTGCAGCCGCAGTAAATCCTTCGCCAGCAGAATGCCGAGAATTTGATCGCGATCTTCGCCGATGACGGGGAAACGGGAGTGTCCGGATTCGACGACCAGCTCGACCAGCTTCTCCGGCGGCTCATCGCGCGCGACGAACACCATTTGCGATCGCGGCACCATGATGTCGCGCACCTGCATGTCCGCCACCGCCAGCACACCCTCGAGCATGACCAGCGCGTCGCCGTCGAACAGGCCGCGCTCGCTCGCTTCGCGTAAATCCTCGATGAGCTCGGCGAGATCGCGCGGTTCGCCGGACATCGACTGGGTAATGCGCTTTAACCAGCGGCCTGTACTGCCGCCTTGGGGTTGTTCTGACATGGGGCCGTAAGGATACTCGATCAGCGATAAGGGTCCGAAAACCCAAGCCGATCAAGGATTTGAGCTTCCCTCGCCTCCATTTCGACAGCCTCTGCGGCAGTCTCGTGATCAAATCCCAGCAAGTGCAGCACACCGTGGACCGTCATATGCGCCCAACGTGACCGGCAAGTTTTCCCCTGCGCCAAGGCTTCGCGTGCGACGACCGGCGCGCAGATCACCAGTTCACCGAGAAAATAGCGGCCGTCCGGAGCCGCACCGGCGCCGCCGAATGACAGAATGTTGGTTGCGTGGTCTTTGCGCCGGTAGCGCGCGTTCAGGCGGCGGCTGCCCGCCATGCCCACGACTCGAACCGACAGCACCAGGGAGCTCGGTCTGCGCTTCAGGCCCGCGGGAACCTTGACCGCAGCGGTCAGCACCGCCGTGGCCCACGTGGCCAGTTGCCGCGCGCTCGGCACCCACGGCTTGCGCGCCGCGTAGCTCACGTCGAATTCCAGCCTCACGGCGGGCATCAGGCCGTGTCGTCGGGGGTGTTGGCTTCGTAGGCTTGAACGATTCTCTGCACCAGCGGATGCCGCACCACGTCTCTCGAGGTGAACATGGTGAAGGCAATGCCTCGCACGCCTCGCAATATGCTGATCACCGTGCGTAGACCGGACTGTTTGGTATTCGGCAAATCGACTTGCGTGATGTCGCCGGTCACCACGGCTTTGGAGCCGAAGCCGATGCGAGTCAGGAACATTTTCATCTGTTCGTTGGTGGTATTTTGCGCCTCATCCAATATGACGAACGAGTCATTCAGCGACCGGCCGCGCATGAACGCCAACGGCGCCACTTCGATCACATTGCGCTCGATCAGCTTGGCGACCCGCTCGAATCCCATCATCTCGTACAGCGCGTCGTACATGGGGCGCAGGTACGGATCGACCTTCTGCGACAGATCGCCGGGCAGAAACCCCAGGCGCTCGCCCGCCTCCACCGCCGGACGCACCAGCACGATGCGCCTGACCTTCTCCGATTGCAGCGCCTCGACCGCACAGGCCACCGCCAAATAGGTCTTGCCCGTGCCCGCGGGGCCGATGCCGAAAGTCAAATCATGGCTGCGGACATTGTTGAGGTATTCGGTCTGATTGGCGCCGCGGGCGCGCACAGAGCCGCGTGAGGTGTGCACCTTGAGCTCATCCGACTCGGTCTTGGCATCCGTGGTGTTGTTGTCCATATCAAGTTCTTGCAGCGCGATGTGCACGCGTTCGGAATCCACGGGTTCGCGCTGCGCCCGCGCGTAAAGCCCAAGCAGGACCGACTCGGCGCGCTCGATCGCGGCAGGCAGGCCGATGATTTGGAATCGATTGCCGCGCCGCCTGACTTCCACTCCGAGTCTAGCCTCGATCTGATGCAGATGCTCGTCAAGGGGCCCGCACAGTTCCACCAATCGGATATTGTCCGCCGGGGCGAGCAGCACGTCGCGGGTCATCGGCGCCGAGCTCACGACACCCCGTCGGCGGCCAGGCGTCCGCGCAGAGAGTTGGGCATGGCTTCGGTAATGATCACGTCCGCAAATTGGTTCATGAGAGACATCGGTTGAGCCGCAGGTCCATCGAAATTCACCCAGCGATTGTTGTCAGTCCGGCCCGCCAGTTGCTTGGGGTTGCGCTTGGCCGGCCGCTCGACCAGCACACGCTGCCGGCTGCCGACCATGGTCTGGGAAATGGCGCGCGCCTGGCTGTTCAAACGTTGTTGCAGGAGTTCGAGACGCTGCTGCTTGAGCTCATGCGGCACCTCATCCGGCAACGCCGCAGCCGGCGTGCCGGGCCGGCGGCTATAAATAAAGCTGAATGACTGATCAAAACCCACCTCTGCCACCAGATTCATGGTCGCCTCAAAATCCTGCGCCGTCTCGCCCGGAAAGCCGATGATGAGATCGGTCGATATGCAGATGTCCGGCCGCGCCGCTCGCAATTTGCGCAGCTTCTGCTTGTACTCGAGCACAGTGTGGCCGCGTTTCATTGCGGCCAGAATACGGTCCGAGCCGCTCTGCACCGGCAGGTGCAGGAAATTATTGAGTTGCGGTACGTTGACGTAGGCCTCGATCAAGCTGTCGTTGAAATCCAGCGGATGCGACGTCGTGAAGCGGATGCGCTCCACACCGTCGATGCCGGCTACAAAATGGATCAGCGTCGCCAAATCCGCCGGCGTGCCGTCGGCCATCGGTCCGGCGTAAGCATTCACATTTTGCCCGAGCAGCGTTATTTCGCGCACGCTGCGCGCCGCCAGCTGCCGCACTTCCTCGAGCACCTGCTCGAAGGGGCGGCTGATTTCCTCGCCGCGCGTGTACGGCACGACACAGAAGGTGCAGTACTTGCTGCAACCTTCCATGATGGAAACGAAGGCCGTTGCACCACTCGCGCGCGCCGACGGCAGGCTGTCGAATTTCTCGATTTCCGGAAAGCTCACGTCGATTTGCGAACGGCCGGAGTCCTTCAACCCCTGAATCATCAACGGCAAGCGGTGCAGGGTTTGCGGTCCAAAGACCACGTCGACGAACGGCGCCCGTGCCGTGATGCCCTCGCCTTCCTGGCTCGCGACGCAGCCGCCGACGCCGATGATCACGTGCGGACGCTGCTGCTTGAACAGCCGCCATTCGCCCAGCAGGGAGAATACTTTCTCCTGCGCCTTTTCGCGCACCGAACAGGTATTGACCAGCAATACGTCCGCCGCAGCGGGATCATCGGTACGGGTCATGCCATGCGCCGTCTCGAGCACATCCCGCATCTTGCCGGAATCGTACTCATTCATCTGACAGCCGAAGGTTTTTATGTATAAAAGACCGGGCATGCGCTCGTCGTAGGCTCCCTGGGAAAAGGCCGTTAAGATACTAGGAACTATGGCAATACGCGAAGTTCTCAAAATGGGCGATCCGCGCCTGCTGGCGGTAGCAGCGCCGGTGAGCGGATTTGGCGCTCCCGAGCTCGAAAACCTGCTCATCGATATGCGGGACACCATGCGCGATCTCAATGGGGCGGGGCTCGCTGCACCGCAAATCGGGGTGGGTCTGCGGGTGGTGATTTTCGGCTTCGAGAGCAACCCGCGCTACCCGGAAGCCGATTCCGTGCCCTTTACCGTCTTGATCAACCCCGTCTTGACCCCGCTTGGCGAGGAACAGGATGAGGGCTGGGAGGGATGCCTATCGGTACCCGGCATGCGCGGACTGGTGCCGCGATACCGCAACCTGCGCTACACCGGCGAGGATGCCGCCGGGATGCCCATCGACCGCACGGTCAGCGACTTTCATGCGCGGGTGGTGCAGCACGAAGTCGATCACCTCGACGGGATTCTGTATCCGCAGCGCATTCGAGATCTGACCCAGTTCGGCTTCAACGACGCTCTGTTTCCCGGCGAGGATATTCCGGACGATTGACATCAGACACGCGCAAGGTCCGCGCCCGATAGGCGCATTCGCATCGCGCGCCCGCCGGCGAAGTCGGAGAATCCCACCCACTCAGGGCTCGCAGGTTCGTCTCGCAGGTAGAATCTTCCGTCGGCGGCGGCCTCGAGCGGCACCACTCCGTTCAGCCACAGCTTGCCCCGCCGCACCACGATGCGATTGCTGCCGATCCAAGGATCCTCGTTGCGATAGTGGCCCACGTAGCGCTGCCATTCGGCAGGGACTTTGAATTCGCGCGGGCCGCTGTAACCGGCCGCCGCATACCAATCCTCACCCCAGCCGACCTCTACCACCGCACCCTTGCCGGCGGCGCCCGCACGGCTGAACAGCAGCGCATAGTGGGCGAACTCTGGATGCAGCACGACGAACGCGCCGTCCGGCTCCTGCGCCGGCTCGAGCGGCACCCGCGCCGCTTGATGCATCAGGAACAATCGGTCGCCCTCGGCAATGACGGTAAGACTCCGGCCGCCCGTCCCCTCATAGCGGTTGGCATAGTCGGCAGCCGTGGGGACTCGCCAGGAGGGGTCGCGCGCCGGCACGTCGGGCAACACGGCGCCCTCGCGACAGGCGCGCATCAGCCGCAGCGCATATTCGGCCACCGGGCGGGGCCGGTATCCCTGCATGGCATTGATGGAGGCGAACACGCCCACCCCCGAATCGAGATCGACCTCCAGCGCGGAGGCGAAGGACACCATGCCGCCGGTGTGCCGTAGACGCTTGTGCCCATCGATCCGATCGACCGCGATACCATAGCCGTACGAGGCGTCCGGTCCGAACTCTTTTGCCGCCATGTGTGCTTGCGCGAACAATTCGAAGCCGGCCTGCGAGACGACTCGGCCGGCGGGAGCCGCGCCGCGATTGATCAGCATGGTCAGGTAGGCACCCATGTCGCGCGCCGTCGAGGCGATGCAACCGGATCCCGCGGACATTGCGATCGGCAGACTTCGCGCCAGCCGCCCCAGCCGAGCAAACGGCCGTTCGTTGTACGCAGCCTGGTAACTCGCCGCGATATGCTCGAAGGCGTCGACGGTGATCACGGGTTCGGTTGCCGCCATCCCAAGTGGCTCGAGCAGACGTGCGCGAAAGGACGCCGCCAGCGGACGTCCGTCCAACTCTGAGAGCAGATGCCCGAGCGCCTCGTAGCCCATACTGCAGTAGTGGAAATACGTGCCCGGCGCGGCGTTTGCGCGATGCCTGAAGGCAGGATCGGCGGGAAACAGCGGTCCGTCCGGCAGCGCCGCCGAGTGGGTCAGAAGGTCATGGGCCGTGAGCGGTCGAGTTGCGGCATCGAATCGCAGCCATGGCAGATATTGCCGAATGGGGCGGTGCAGATCGAGCTTGCCTTCGTCGCGAAGTTGCAGCAGGCACAGACTCAGAAATGACTTGGTGATGGAGCCGATGTGAAACAGCTCGTCCGTATCGAGCGGCGTGCGCAGCGCAGTGTCGCCGAGCCCATACGCGCACACACGCTGCACGCCACCGCCATCGGCCAGCGCCAGCGTCAACCCGGGCGCATTCATGTCCGTTAGATACTGCTCGACATAGCGGTCCAACAGTGCGAATGCCGGCGCGTAGCGGCTGGCCGCCTCGCCCCGCGCCTCACTCAACAGGAACGATCCTGCAGTGGCAGTTGCCGCGACATTGATTCCCAGTTCGAGCAGCTCGCGTCTATTCACCCTAACTCCCCGTTATGATCTGTCGCATTGTAGATTGACATCCTCCCCACCCTAAAGGGTGGAGATTCCCTCCGCAGGCGTTCGATGTCCCGAACGGAAGAGGATATTGCGAGCCGAGTTAATATCACGATCATGCGAGACACCACACTCAGAGCATATCCAGCTTCTTATTCCAAGGTCTGCGACACCTTTCGGCCCCGTCTCGCCCGCGCAAGACGAACAGACCCGGGAGGAGAACGATTCATTCACTTCCTCGTACCAGGCCCCGTGCGCCATCGCTTTATAGCGGAGCATGCCTCGGAAGGAAGACCAGCCCGCATCGAGCACGGACTTCGCCAGGCGGGTCTTGGCGAGTCCGGCGGCATTCACATTGCCAACCGCGATGTAGTCGAAGTCTCGAACCAAGCGCATCGAGAGTTTATGTTGAAAGTCTCGACGTGCATGGGCGATACGCGCATAAATATTCCTCGCCTGACGCCGTTTGTGAGCGCGCTGCGCGGCGGCGAGCTTCTCGGCCATCTGGCGCAGATGCCGCGGGTTCTCGATCTTCTCCCCGGTCGACAGGGCCGCAAAGTCCTTCAGACCCAGGTCAATGCCGATCCCGCTGTGCACCGGCCGCGTCTGCGCCTCTGCTACCTCGACGACGATGTTCAGGAACCAATTCCCACGCGCATCGCAGCAGAAGTTCGTTCCGTCCCTGATTTTGCCCTGTGGCAGCGGCCGGGAGTGAAACACACGAAAGGTGTGTCCGGCGAAGCGAAAGGCCTCCCCCTCGCGCTTGAGGTCCCGGCCTTTCAAGGGCACCCAGCCCAAGGAGCGCCGGCCGCGCCAGCGCAACCACGGCCGGTTCCTCTGGCGGCGCGACTTGACGTACTGCTCGCAAACGGCATTGATCGTGCCCGCGTGCAAGGCCAGCTGCTTGCTGCTTCCCGCGGTCAAGCGATTCAGATCAAAACCGCTCGGCCAGCGCTTGTTCCACTTCAGCGCCTGCAGTTGCGTGTCGTTGCAGAAATTCCAGACGAAGTTACAGGCTCGCGCCTGGCGGCCGAGCAGTCCCGTGAGCGACTTGACGCGGTAGCGATAGACCAGCAACATCGTCGAAAGTTAACGTCTGCGAAGACATTCGACAAGCCCCCGACCCTGACGGAAACGTCCATTTTTGCGAAGCAAAATCCCAACATCAGCAGAGTAACTTCCTCCCCGGCGCAAGCGCCGGTGTCCGTGCCGGAAAAGATGATGAATCGACGGCCAATCCAGTGTCAGGCGGAGTCCCCATGTCCACATCCTTCGTTCTCAACGGCAATCCCACCCTTTTGGATGCCGACCCCAAAATGCCCCTCCTGTGGGCCATCCGCGAAGTGGCCGGCTTGACCGGCACCAAATTTGGCTGCGGAATGGCTCTATGCGGCGCATGTACGGTGCATTTGGACGGCAAAGCGGTCCGCTCCTGCGTTACGCCATTATCGACCGTCGCCGGCCGCAAGATCACGACCATCGAGGGACTCGCCACGGCACGCGCGAAGGCGGTGCAGGCAGCTTGGGTCAAGCTTCAGGTACCCCAGTGCGGTTACTGTCAATCAGGACAGATCATGTCGGCAACGGCATTGTTGGAGACGAATCCGGCACCGAGCGACGCCGACATCGATAGCGCCATGAGCGGGAATATCTGCCGCTGCGCCACGTATTCGCGTATTCGCGCCGCCATCCACTCCGCTGCCGACTCCATCAAGGTATAAGCCATGGCCGCCAACTCTTTTGCCGCATTGCCGACACGGCGTGAATTCTTGAAGGGCGCGGGTGCCGTCGGCGCCTTGGCGCTCACCATCGGATTCGAATGGGCCGGCTCCGCGCGTCGCGCACTGGCCGCTCCAGTCGCGCCGGTGGCCGATGCCACGTTCACCCCGAATGCGTTTTTGCGCGTCGGTGCGGACAACAGCGTGACGGTGATCGCCAAGCACGTCGAGATGGGCCAGGGCGCCTACACCGGCATCGCCACGGTGGTCGCCGAAGAACTGGACGCGGATTGGGCACAGGTTCGCGTCGAAAGCGCACCGGCCGATGCCAAGCGCTATGCCAATCTCGCATTCGGAACCATTCAGGGCACCGGCGGCAGCTCCGCCATGGCCAATTCCTGGAATCAGCTACGCGAGGCGGGCGCCAAGGCGCGCGTCATTCTTTTGGCGGCCGCCGCCAAGGAATGGAACGTGCCCGTCGCCGAACTCACGGTGGAACAAGGCACCGTGTATCACGCCGGCAAGAAGCGCCAGGCTACTTTCGGTGCCTTGGTCGCCACCGCGGCCACTCTGCCCATCCCCGATACAGTGCAGCTGAAAGACCCCAAGGATTTCAAATTGATCGGCCGCCGTGTCCCGCGCGTCGATGCGGTGGCGAAGTCCGACGGCACAGCGCAATTCACGATTGATGTGGCGTTGCCTGGCATGCTGGTCGCGCTGTTGCAGCGCCCGCCCTTATTCGGAGCCACGGTAAAATCCTTCGATGCGGCGCCGGCCGCCGCAGTGCCCGGCGTCGTCAAAGTCGTGCAGGTACCGGGCGGCGTCGCCGTGGTCGCGAAGAGTTTCTGGGCCGCCAAGCAGGGGCGCGACGCCCTCATCGTTCAATGGGATGACTCCAAGGCCGAGAAGCGCAGCAGTTCGGAGCTACTGGATGAATATAAGCGCCTCGCCGATCAACCCGCCGCATCCGCGCGCAAGGATGGCGACGCCGCTCAGGCCGTCAAAAACTCCGCACGAAAGGTATCGGCCACTTACGAGTTTCCGTACCTTGCTCATGCACCCATGGAGCCGCTCGATGCAGTGGTCAAGCTCACTGCCGACAGCTGCGAAATCTGGGCGGGAGATCAGTTCCAGACCCTCGATCAGGCCAACGCCGCGCACACGGCGGGTTTGAATCCGCAGCAAGTCAGCATTCACACTTTGTATGCCGGCGGCAGCTTCGGCCGGCGCGCCAACGTAGGTTCCGATTACATCGTCGAGGCCGTATCGATTGCCAAGGCGTACGGCGCGGACGGTACCCCGATCAAGTTGCAATGGACGCGCGAAGACGACATCCGGGGTGGCTTGTACCGGCCCATGTACTTCCACAAGCTGGAAGCCGGCTTGGACGACAAGGGGCACGTCAACGCCTGGCGCCACGTCATTGTCGGCCAGTCCATCATGGCCGGAGGCGCATTTGCCGGAATGATCAAGGACGGTATCGATCCCACCTCCGTGGAAGGCGCTTCGACCATTGCCTACGCCATCCCCAATATCTCAGTCGACCTCTCCACCGCCAAGACCGGCGTGCCGGTGCTGTGGTGGCGCGTGGTCGGCAGCTCGCACACTACGTATGCCGTCGAGGCCTTCATCGACGAAGTGGCCCATGCCGCCGGCCAGGATGGTTTTACGTTCCGGCGCCAGCTCCTCGAACATCAACCGCGAATGAAAGCCGTGCTCGAACTCGCGGCCGAGAAGGCAGGCTGGAGCACGCCGCTGCCGCCGGGCAAGGGGCGCGGCATCGCGGTGGCCGAAGCATTCAAGACCTTCGTCGCGCAAGTTGCCGAAGTCAGCGTCGACAAGGACGGTCAAATCAAAGTCGACCGGGTCGTGTGCGCGGTCGATTGCGGCACGCCGATCAATCCCGACATCATTGCGGCGCAGATGGAGGGCGGGATCGGCTTCGGACTCGGCGCGGCCCTCTATGGCGCGATCACCTTGAAGAAAGGCCGCATCGAGCAGGATAATTTCAACAGCTACCGTGTGCTGCGCATGAACGAAATGCCGCAGGTGGAAGTGCACATCGTCGCGTCAGCGGAGCCGCCGACCGGCGTCGGCGAGCCCGGGGTGGCACCGTTAGGACCTGCCGTCGCGAACGCCATATTCGCGGCCACAGGCAAACGCCATTACGTGCTGCCGTTCTCCAAGGCCGGCGCCGCATGACGCTAAGTTTAGCGCTCAGCCATTGTTCCGATGCGAAATGGGCCGATTGAGTCCAGACGCTTGCGTTGTCCCATGGAGGGAGGACTACTCAACTTCTCAAGCGGCGAGGCCACGACCTTGTCCGATCGCCCACAGTTTAGGCTGTGCCAGCACACGCTTGACGAAGGCATGATCATCCAGAATCCTTCGCGACAGAACCGTATATGAACGCCTGATAGATCTGCGCCGCTAGTGGCGCAAGAGCTGCTCGCAAAACATCCACCAGGCCCGATGTCTTTAACACCAAAACAAACAGTTCTTCGAATATGGGCGCCGATGCATTCAATTGATAGTGTTTCTGATTGCCCACGCGACTGACTGTCGCAGGCTGAGCGGCCTCTAGCTGGGCGAGTTCACACTTAACCGCACCAGTGCCGGAGCATGCCAAAGCGATCAGCTCATTCGCTAGGAAGCCCTAAGAACCTGAATTTCCTAGACAACACTCCGTCGGAAGTCGGCCCAGGTTGTGCCAAGTTGGCGCAGGTTGGTTGCGTTTTGGTTGCGCGGGCTGGCCTCCTTTACGACCGAGATCGACCCGGAGCGATTGCACCATCATTCCATCCGGACCGATCGCCCTCAGCCGGCAGCCCAGCTCGGCCAAGTCTAGCCACTTCAGCTAGCTGCCGCCCACGGAGACCATGATAAGACCTCCTGGGGGGATCCTTCCGATGACTGAGCCTGCGCACGCGGTATTTTTGAGCTACGCCTCACAGGATGCGGAGGCGGCTCGGAGGATTTGCGAGGCATTGCGCGCCGCCGGCATCGAAGTTTGGTTCGACCAGAGCGAGCT
>JANXZQ010000260.1 GCA_025355445.1 Gammaproteobacteria bacterium | reverse complement strand
CGCCGCGATCTCCTCCAGCGAATGGCCCATGTGGTAGGCAAGCTCCAACGTCAACCGCTGCTCGACCGGCAGTTGATTCAAGCCATGCCTGAGCCAATCCTGGACTTCCATATCGAAGGTGGGGTCGGTCGTCTGCTCGGGATAGTCATCGAGGCTGCGGGCGGCAGTGTGGTGCTTCTGACGGCGTAGAGATTTCAAGGCCGTGCGATAGGCAATGCCGATGATCCAGGTGGAGACCTGGGAGGCGTAGCGGAAATCCTTGGCGCTTTGCCAAACGACCATGAAAGTGTCGTTGATGATTTCTTCGACGTTCTCGTAACGCGGCGTAATTCGCGATAAGAAGCGGGTCAGGCGCCGGTGATAGCCGAGATACAGCTCCTCGAGCGCCCGGCGATTTCCCGCCGCCACTGCGATCAGCAGATCGTTGTCGTGTTCCTTAGCCGAAATCTTTGCCAGCACGGTCATCAGCGGCAGCCGCTCCTCATCAATCTATGGCCATTCACCGTAAGTACCGGCGGCGCACCAAAGAGTTGCAATTCCGCAGGCTAAACTAGAACCGCCAAATCACCGTCCCGGTCCAGAGGCCGCGTGCGGCTGCATTATAAAACAATGCCTTAGCCCCCGCCGTAGTGTCGACATAAGACAGCGCCAGAGATACCGGCGCGAGGTCCCAGGCGGCGCCCGCGCTCCAGTAGGTGTAGCCGGCCGGATCGGGCCCCTCCAGGCGCGAATAGCCTAGTCCCAGGTTGACGGACAGCTTGCGCCACACCGGCCGCTGCACGCTGAGTTCCACCGCTTTGGAGCTTACGCCGATGAGTCCGCGGTATACCGAGTAGCGCGGCGCATTCGGGGAATACACCAAACCGATATTCAGCCATTCCTGGTAAATGGCATCGAGGTTGAGTTCGTCATAGTCATATCCGGAGCCGTGGCGATCCCACGGATAGGCGTAGTGGCTCAACAGCGCCCGGCCGCGCCAGTCGCCGTTCGCCGTCCAAGCAAACCCGACGAATCCATCGAGTTCGATATCGCTCGCCTCGCCGGGATCGATCTGAGTGTTGGATGCAAACAGTCCGGCCACAAAACCGGAGTTGTTCAAATAATGTACATCGAGCTGCAACGCGGCGCGATCATTGCTGCGTGATATGCCGCGCACGAGGTAGTCGCTGGTCAGGGCGAGAGAACCGCCCCACTGGTCCGCCGCCGCACAGATCGGCGTTGCGCAAAGGAGCGCTGCCGACAATGCAACGCCGCTCGCGAGCGAACGCACTACTTCACAACCGCCGGATCCCTTCCCGAGCATTGCATCCCAACACCTCGCGCCACTCGCTGATGCACAGATTAACCGTTTCTTACACGAAAAGCCCCCGCTGCTAAACCCAACGCCGGCTACGCGGTACTTACTCCAGTCGTCATCATTGTGAGTTCGTGAATGCAGATCGATCGATACCGTTTCTGGAGCGCACTGCTGCTGGGATGCGCCGCCGGTTGCGCGGGCAACGGCCAGGGACTGGATCAGAACGGCCAGCCGATCTCCGACGGCGGCGGCGGCACCACGGCGATCACCGCGGATTTCCAATCCATCCAAGACAATGTGTTCACACCCATCTGCTCGAAATGCCATATCGGAGCGAGCGCGCCGGAAGGCCTGCAGCTCGATGCCGGCCACAGCTACAACCTGCTGGTCGGCGTGGCCAGCGTGGAGCAGCCGGGTTTACAACGCGTCTTTCCCGGTAACCCCGACAGCAGCTACATGGTGCACAAGATCGAAGGCCTGCCCGGTATTACCGGCGGACAAATGCCGCTGGGAGAAACGCCGCTGCCCCAAACCACGATCGATGCCATGCGCCAGTGGATCACCAACGGCGCACCGAATGCGCCGGCGGCTGCGGCCGCCTCTGGAATATTCGCGGTGCAGACCACGGTGCCGCTGGATAAGTCGATCGTGCGGTCTGCTCCTGCGAGAATCCTGGTCGCGTTCACCGCCGACGTCGACGCATCGCTCGTCAACGACACCAGCGTGACGCTCGAGCGCATCGACGGCCCGCAATCTGTGGTGAGCGGCGCTGCGCAGAGAATGCCGGCACGGAGCGCCCTCGCCGCGCACAATTCCGCCGTACTGGTGATCACCCCGGACGCGGTTCTGGCCCCGGGAATCTATCGGGTCACACTGCGGGGCAGCGGCGGCGGCGGCCTGGCAAACATGAGCGCCGCGGCGTTGGGTGCGGATTCCACATTTGAGTTCACCGTGGAGGCTGCGCCATGAATGCATCGCGCACTCGCTGGGCGCCGCGCGGCCTATTCGCCGCATTGTGCTGCGCCGCATTGTGCTGCGCTACGTTCGGCGCGCACGCCGAACCCTACCTCGCCGTACAACTGGGCCTCAAATGCGGTCAATGCCACGTCAATCCCACCGGCGGCGGCTTGCGAACGGCGTTCGGCGACGTCATTGCACAGACCGTATTGCCGGCAGAGCATTTGGCTTCGCCGACCGACAATTGGACGGGGCAACTCGGGCCCTACCTGCGTGCCGGCGGTGATCTTCGTTTTGACGCTTCCTTGACCCAGGTGCCGCACGCGAATTCCGTTCAGCAATTCCAAATGGAGCAGACACGCGTTTACTTGGAAGCAGACGTCATTCCGAACCGGCTCCTGGCGTACGTCGATGAGCAGGTCGCGCCGGGCGGCGCCCTCAACCGTGAAGCTTATCTTTTGTACTGGTCCGCAACCCACGACTGGAATGTGAAGGCCGGACATATGTACCTGCCCTTCGGCCTGCGGCTGCAGGACCAGAGCGCCTACGTCCTCACCGCCACCGGTATCAATATGACGACGCCCGACCAGGGTGTAGAGCTCGGCTGGGAACGTGGGCATTGGGATGCGCAACTCGCTGTCAGCAACGGCACCGCGGGCGGCGCTGTGACTGGCAACGGCAAGCAATACAGCACACAGCTGGCGTTCGTGGAATCGCGCTGGCGCGTGGGAGTTGCCGCAAACCGCAACGCTCAATCCGCCGGCGCCAAGAGCGCCTACGGAATCTTCGGCGGCCTCAGGACGGGCCCTGTCTCATGGCTGGCGCAGGCGGAAATAACCGATGATCAAAGCATCCTCCATGGACAAGGCAGACAGCTCGCGACCCTGCTCGAGGCAAATTGGCTGATTGCGCGCGGCAACAATTTGAAAATCACCGAGGAATTCCTCAATCCGAACCGCGACGTGCCGAATGGCGAACAAACCCGGTGGAGCCTGGTCTACGAACTCACGCCGATTCAGTTCGTACAAATACGCGGCGGCCTGCGCTGGAATGACGGCATTCCGCAAGATGATTCCGAGCATCAAAGGCTGTACTTCGTCGAGCTGCACGGCTACTTTTGAAGTCCGCTCGGGATTTGGCCACGCGCACGGCGGCTTAGCTTAAGCGTGCGGCCACAAGGCAAACATGGCTACTGTGCTTGCCGTCATGAAGGCCGCAGTAATCCAGCCGCCCCATTTCAAGTACGAGGGTATGACGAACTGTCCCATCACTACCGGACGTGATGCCATGAGCATGATCACGATGATCAGCGGCACAGCGACCACGCCGTTAATGACCGCTGTCCAAAATAAGGCCTTTATCGGATCAACGCCGATGAAATTCATGACCAGGCCCGCCAGCATCGCCGCCGCAATGATGGCGTAGAACTTAGTCGCCTCCGCCAGTTTGCGCTCCATGCCGAATTTCCAGCGCATGGCCTCCGCCACGCCGTAAGCCGCACTGCCGGCCAGCACAGGGACCGCCAGCAAACCAGTCCCGATGATACCGAGCGAAAACAGGCTGAACGCGAAGTTCCCCGCAATCGGGCGCAGCGCCGTCGCGGCCTGAGCTGCGGTGGCAATGTTCTTTACGCCGTGCGAGTGCAGAGTAACCGCCGTGGTGAGAATGATGAAAAACGCCACGACATTCGACATCCCCATGCCGATATAGGTATCGGTGCTGATGCGCGAGAGTTGCGCCTCGGCCTGCGCGGGGGCCGTCATGAGAGGCTCCTCGCCGGGCGCCGCGTCCTGGTCTTCGACTTCCTGAGATGCCTGCCAGAAGAAAAGATAAGGGCTGATGGTGGTGCCGAATATCGCTACTACGGCGGTGATGTAGTCGGATTTCAACGACAGCGTCGGCAATAATGTATGCAACGCCACCTCGCGCCAAGGGACGGACAATGAAAAAGCGGCAGCGACGTAGGCAAGCAGCACCAGGCTGAGCCATTTCAGGAGCCGTACATAGCGGCTGTACGGAATGAACACTTGCAGCAGCAGGGACAGCGAGGCGAAACCTACCGTGTAGGCAAGGCCCGGGCCGCCGATCAACAATTGCAGTGCCGCGCCCATGGCGCCCAAATCCGCCGCAATATTGATGGTGTTCGCGATCAGCAGCAGGCCGACGATGGGAAATAACACCTTGGTGGAGAAGTGACGGCGCAGATTGCCCGCGATTCCCTCGCCCGTCACGCGGCCGATTCGCGCGCAGATCGATTGCACGCAAACCATCAGTGGAAACGAGAACAGCATGGTCCATAACATGCCGAACCCAAACTGCGCGCCTACCTGGGAATAGGTGCCGATGCCGCTCGGATCATCATCCGACGCGCCGGTGATCAAGCCGGGCCCGAGTGCCTGCCAGAATCGTTTGGGCGGAATATGGTCCGCCGGCAGGGCCGTACCGCGACTCGCCCCTGCCCCGCTGCCGACGCGTTTGATGTCGCGGACTCGGCGATGCTATGGGCGCGCGATCCCTAACCGCGGCTTGCGGTCCGGCGGGATGTTGCCGTCGGAAATAATCATGCCGTGCTGGGCCGTTGCACGATATCCCGCCATCGATAAGAGATGAGGGCTGTCGAGGAAACTTGCGAGCACCAAGTAATCCAACTTCGAAGGGGCATTGAGCGCCGCGCAATCCTGCCTGCAATCCTGACTCGTGGAACTGCCCGCTTCGGCTGCTGCCAGAGTGCCCGCGCCAATCACTGCGCCGAGCGCAATCAATATTCCCAAATGCCGGGATAAGGATAGGAAGGACACGCGGGCTACAGTCGTCCGGTCAACACGAGAACGAGGAGCACTATGAGCAGCAAACCCAATCCACCGCTCGGAAAGTAGCCCCAGCCGCTGCTGTACTGCCAAGTAGGAAGCGCGCCGATTAGAAGAAGAACCAGGACGATCAGCAGGATGGTGCCTACGGACATTTTTCCTCTCCCTTTGTTTACAATGGAGCCGACGTTATTCCTGATTTCAGGAGGGCGCAGTCAGGGCGGTGCGTCACAGCGTGTAGGGTCAGTCCTACCGATGGAAGGCATCGACGGCCGCTCGCGCGGCCGGCCCCAGCGACGTCGGCCGCACCAAGACCATGTACAACGAGACATTGCGTGACCCGCCGGCCGCAAGCGAGGCAGGCGCCGCAACGCGCCGCTGCGCAGTGCATCGGTGAGCACATGCTCGGGAAGCCAGGCATAGGCAAGTCCGGCCAGCAGCGTCGCGAGCGACGCGTCCTTACTGCTCACCGTGAAGCGGTGGGCGGCGCCGAGCCAACCCTCGTCCCGCGGGTCGGCGGTACCAGAGTCTCGCACCACCGCTTGCACATGGCGGACCAAATCGTCCGTGGTGAGTTCTCGTTGCAGCTGGAACAGCGGGTGATCCGGCCGTGCGACGGCAACGAAATTCACGTCCAAAAGCCAGTCGCCGAGAAAGCCCTGCGGCACCCGGCTGGTAATGACCAGGTCCGCGGCGCCGGCGGTGACGGCATCCTCGGCTCCCGACAACACGACATCCGCGAGCTGAATCTGCGTGCCGGGGCAACTGTGCTGCAACTCGGCGACGATGCCGAGCAGGCGCGAGCGCGGAAACGCGGTGTCCACGACCAGCGTGAGTTCGGCTTCCCAGCCCTGCTTCAAGCTGCGCGCGAGCTGCTCCAGAGTATCCAAGTCTTTGACGAGGGCCCGGGCGCGGCCAAGCAGCGTGCGGCCATGCGGCGTGAGTACGGACTTGCGGCCCTCGACCACCAAGAGGGAAACCCCAAGGGACTCCTGCAATCTCGCCACCGCATAGCTCACCGCTGATTGACTGCGGTTCAGCACCTGTGCCGCCTGCGCGAAGCCGCCGGTATCGACCACGCTGGCCAGAACGGCCCACTGCTCCAGGGTTGTCTTCGCGATAGCCAAGGATATCTATCCAATTTTCTGATCAATTAGCATCGAATTCTGCGCTTTTTTATTCGGCAATTCGACCTTATTCTTGCAGCCACGGAGGTTGCAATGAACAATATTAGACGCAGTAACGAAAGAGGCTTCGCCGACCACGGTTGGTTCAAGTCCTACCATACGTTTTCATTTGCTGATTACTTCGATCCTGAACACGTGGAATTCGGGCCCTTACGGGTGATTAACGAAGACCGGGTGCAGGCAGGCGGAGGTTTCGGGACTCACGCCCATCGCGACATGGAAATCATCAGTTATGTGCTGGGCGGTGAACTGGCGCACAAGGACTCGATGGGCAACGGCTCGACGATCAGGCCCGGGGATGTGCAGCGCATGAGCGCCGGCAGCGGTGTGCGTCACAGCGAGTTTAATCCCAGCGCCGCTCTGCCCGTGCATTTCCTGCAGATATGGATTCAGCCGGACAAGCCTAATATCGAGCCGAGCTACGAAGAGAAGCGCTTCTCGGCAGAGGAGAAGCGCGGGCGCTTGCGGCTCATCGTATCTCCGGATCGCGCCGACGGATCATTGGCCATTCATCAGGACGCTCGCGTATATGCGGGCCTGTTCACAGACGATGAGCGCGCGGAACTCAAGGTGCAGAAGGGACGGCGTTTGTACCTGCACGTGGCGCGGGGAGCGATAACGGCCAACGGCACGGTGTTCGAGGCCGGGGACGCACTACGCATCACCGATGGCGAGGCGTTGAACCTCAGTGGCGGCCGCGATGCGGAAGTGCTGGTGTTCGATCTGCCGGGCGAAGCAAGGTAAGGAGTTCCTGCGCTCCGCATACTCAGGGTACAGCGCCATGAGCTTGCGCAACACGCCATTGGTCCAGCCGAATCCGTCCTGCGTCGGATATTCGCCGCCGCCCCCGGATCGCCCGCTGGATATGACATCGTATTTCTCCACCAGTTTACCGCTCTCGCCGTACACGCGATTGACGCTCTGCATCCAGCGACACGCGATGGTCTGCGCCAACGGCGCAAGGGAGTACCCGCGCAGTCCCGAGATACCGATCCATTGTAAGGGTGCCCAACCGTTGGGTGCGTCCCATTGCTGTCCGGAGACCAGCGGTGTCGTGACGATGCCGCCGGCTTTGAGCAAATCGCGGGAGACTGCCGTCGCGACGGCGGCCGCCTGCGGCTGGCTGGCAAGCCCAACGAACAGGGGATAGAGGGTTGCCGCGGAAATTCGCGGCACCTGCGCGTGTGTCGTCCAGCGATAATCGCGATACACGCCGGCCGCCTCGTCCCACAGGTAGCGGTTGACCGCATTGCGCCGTGCCGCCGCCCGATGTGCGAACTCGGTAGCGCAGGCGGCATTACCCGCCCGCTTGCAACCGGCAACGATTGCTTCCTCGAGACCAAACAAAAGACTGTTCAGATCGACGGAAGCGATCTGCGTGGTATTGATGGCCGCGAGGGTCTGACCATCGGCGAACCAACGCGTGCTGAAGTCCCAGCCGCTTTCCGCCGCCGCGCGCAGATCGCGATACAGCTGCTTCGCAATACGCCCGCTGCGCCGCGCGAGCTCGATGTCTTCGCGATATGACTCATCGCGCGGCGTGTCGGAATCGTCCCAATCGCGGTTCAATATCGCGCCGTCGGGCATGGAGACCACTCGGCGATGCGCCGTGCCACGCTTGAGACCCACCTCGCCCTGCATCCAGAATGCGTGCTCCCGGCGCAGCTCAGGCAGGTAGCGCGAGTACGAGCCCGCGGAGTCCTCGCTCAGTAGTCCCACCATCGCATAGAAGAACGGCGGCTGCGATCGGCTCAAGTAGTAGCTGCGCGTGCCGTTCGGCACGTGACCGTAGGCGTCTATCAAGTAGGCAAAGTCGCGCACCATATGCTCGACCAGATCATTCCGCCCGCTCTCTGCCAATCCCAGCATCGTGAAGTAGGAATCCCAGTAGTACAGTTCGCGAAAACGCCCGCCGGGCACCACATAGGGTTCCGGCAGCGGCAGCAGCGAGGAATACTGCGGGGCCGTGGGGCTGGTACGGGTCAACTGATCCCACAGCGAGTCGATATGGCGCCCTATGGCGACGCGTTCCGCGGGCAGCTCCGGTCCAATGACCTGTTCCGGCAACGTGAAGTTGTCCGCGACAAAGACCCGCAGAGCCTCTCGCGACTCCGGCTTGGCAGCGTGGAAGAGCGCCAGAATCTGCGGCGGCGGCAACTTCGGCACCGCGTCCGCAAAGGTCTTGCTGTCGGCGAAAACCTGCGCCTGTTGCACGGCATCGAACAGGTCCTTGAACAACGCCTGCGGCGACTCGGGGAGCGGGGCCGCCGTCGCCGACAGCAGCGAGCAACCAAGACCGACAATCGCAAGCCCCCGGCATATCCAAGGCGCACGACTATGCATGACCATTCCCCCTCGTATCAAAGTCGCGGTATCGTATCAGGATGCCGAATACGAAAGACCTGACTCGCCGTGAGTTCGTCGCCGGCGCCGGCGGCGCCACGCTCGGCGCAGTGATGGCTGCGAGCGCGCCCGGGATTGTTCCAAGCCGCGTGCTCGCTCGTGGCCGGCGCACGCCCCGCGACAAGCTAAACGTCGCCATCGTCGGATGCGGCGGGATAGGCTGTCAAAATGCACTCGTGCTCGCGCAAACAGAGCATATCGGCGCGGTGTGCGACGTCGATTTCTCCTACAGTGAACACTGCGTGGCGAATGGTTCGACCGATGCACAGGAACACCCCTTCACCAAGGCAAAGCGTTACACCGATTTTCGCGACATGCTGGAAAAGGAAAAGAGCATCGATGCAGTCGTGGTTGCAACTCCCGATCATTCGCATGCGGTCATCGCGAAGGCGGCGATGGATCTGGGCAAGCACGTATACGTGCAAAAGCCCCTCACCGCCACGGTGCACGAGGCGCGAATCTTGCGCGCGCTGTCGCTGGCCAACCCGACACTCGTCACTCAAATGGGGAATCAAGGGCATTCCAGCGTAGGCGCACGCCTCATCAACGAGTGGATTGGCGCGGGCATCCTAGGTCCGGTGCGCGAGGTGCACGTTTGGACCAATCGGCCCGTCGTTTACTGGCCGCAAGGCCTGCCGCTCCCCACCGGCCTCGCGCCGGCCGAGGTGCCCGGCGGGTATGGAAACCTCTGGACGTACCGCCATGTGCAGGATGTGCTCGCCGACGCCATGGGCGCAGGCGGCGCCCCGCCGCCGGGGCTCGACTGGAACCTGTACCTCGGGCCGATCGCAGAAAATGTCCCGTATCATCCGGTCTACCATCCCTTCAACTGGCGCGGCTGGCTCAGCTTCGGGTCGGGCGCCCTGGGTGACATGGGCGCGCATCTCATCGATCATCCTTTCTGGGCCTTGGGACTCGATCTTCCAAAGAGCGTCG
The DNA here is from genome assembly GCA_025355445.1 of Gammaproteobacteria bacterium. Lineage (GTDB taxonomy): Bacteria > Pseudomonadota > Gammaproteobacteria > Steroidobacterales > Steroidobacteraceae > Bog-1198. Next base: position 8,220 of record JANXZQ010000260.1, on the reverse strand, counting down.
AGGCAACCTCGACTCCGTGGGGAAACGGCCACGGCAAGGCGGTGTCGTATCCCGTGGCGACCTGCGTACACTATCAATTCGCGGCCCGCGGTGCGCAACCGCCCGTGAAACTCTCCTGGTTCGACGGCGGAATTTATCCGCCGCGCCCCGACGTACTGCCTGAGGATGTTGAGCTGAAGAGCGAAGGCGGCGTGATATTCATCGGCGAGAAGGGCATTCTTCTGCACGACACGTACGGTGCCAATCCGCGGTTGTATCCGCAAGCCTTGCTGGAGGCGGCGTCCGCGGTACCGAAGATCATCCCGCGGATCCCCTGGAGTCATGAATTGAACTGGAGCAAGGCGATTCGGGGCGAAGCCAAGGCGAGCTCCCCCTTCGAATATGCGGCACGGCTGACCGAAACCATGCTCCTCGGTGTTGTTGCATTGCGTGCGGGTCAGGGAAAAAAGATTCTCTACGACGGCGCTGCGGGCCAAGTCACCAATAGCACGTCGGCAAACCAATACCTGACCCGCGAATATCGTGCCGGATGGGAGATCTGACTACGCGCCCCAGGGTGCCTACTACATCGGGCGCAGTGTCTTTCGTTGCGACCTCACACGACCCCGGGCGTCGCGATCGATGACAATGTCATATTTCAGTCCGCGGAAGTTGATGCCCTTGAGCCTCATTGATTTCCATTCAGGCGGAAGCACGGGCGGGTAGGCGTCGGTGAGGCCCGTCTCTTCGATTCGCAATCCCCCAAATCCGTAAATGAGATTCTGCAGATAGCCGCCGGATGCAGTGACGAAATAACCGGTGTTGTTGTCCGGCGTTTCGGTGCGCACGTTGAACGGCGGCTTGATCAAGTTGCTGGTGAAGTTACTTTGCAGCCACGCAACGGCCGACTCTGTATCACCGACCGCAGCGGCGGCAATCGATGCCGGCGCCGCGCCCATGCCGTGCGGCTCGTGATGCCCCTCCTTGACGGCGATCGTGGTGTAAGCGTAGTCATTGCGGCGGATTTGGGCCGTCATCGGCACATCGAGCGATGGATAACTGAGCAAGCCTAGATTCAAGCCTTGGTTCATGCCTTCCGGGCGCGGCACACTGGGATCGAAATCCAAATGCCGCTGATCGGCCTCCGAGAACGGGATATACAGCTTCGCGGCCACTTCGGCCCAATGCGGGTCGGGCCGATCGCCGACCAGCCGCGCCGCCGTCACCGCAATCTGCAATGCCTTTCTAGCGGACACATTGGTGAAAGTGTCGTTCGGTACGTCGTTGAAATTCTCGGCAACGGAGGTGACATGCACGAGCTCGTAGCGGCGCTGCTCTAAGTTCCAAGACGCGCGGCTGGCCCAGAAGTCCGCGACATTGCGAATGACCGGCCAGCCATACTGTTTCAGCCAGCCGCGGTCATGCGTGGCGAGCCAGTACTGCCACTGCGCGATCGCGATGTCGGCATTGACGTGGATCTCCCGTTCGCCGAGCACATAGGCGAAATGCGGGGTCTGCTCGCTGCCGTTTTCAGGGTCCGCCTCCCAGGGATACATGGCGCCCTTCAGTCCGCGCAGCTGCGCACGAGCTTGCGCAGCGGGCAACGTATGAGCCCGGAATGTCACCAGCGATTTCGCGCGCTCGGGATGCAGCAGCAACAGCGCCGGGAATATCCACGAATCGCTGTCCCAGAACGCATGTCCCGTATAGCCGGGGGACAGCCCGCACGCACCCATCGGCCAGCGTGTATCCGCCGTCGACGTGGCGAGCAGATAGTAGAGGTCTGAATGCACGGCGGTCTGCGCACGCGCATCGCCTTCGATCTCGATGTCGGACTTCCAAAGGTCGCGCCAGGCGGCCCGATGTTCGTCCAGCAGCTTGTCGAAACCGCCGCGGCGCGCATCCGTCGCGAGGGCAAGATCGGCCTGCGCGTCACCGCCCCATCCATCGCGTGAGGCTGCTACGAATTTTGTGAAGGTGTACGTTTTGCCCTTGGCTACCTTGAGATTGAGGTTCAACGCCAGGCGATACTGGCTTTTATACAAGGCGATGTCGCGCGCCTCGACGCCCTCCGGCAACGCAATCGCCGCCGCCTCGGCCATGCCCAAACCCTGTTCGGCACGGCCGTCCAGAGACAGGGTCAATTCCTTGATGTCGCCGTCCGCGTTGAGCACGTGGGTATCGCCGTGATACCAGACCGCCGCACGGTCGGGGGTCGCCGGTGGAATCGAGACGAGCTTCATATTGTGCGCAGCGACCGCTTCTTGCATTTGCTCGCCCGTGAGCGTGGCGAGCGGCAGGCGCGGCTGATACGGTGCCCATAGATTGAGCGCGAACGACAGCTGCACCGTGCCGTCAAAATCCGGGGTCAACAAAATCTGCGAAGCGGCCAGATGCGTCGATGCTTGACTGACGAAGGTGCTGACTTTTATCTGTGTGGCACGGCCGTGGTCGAAGTAGCGATAGCTGGTCGTCAGCGTTGCCTCGTGCAGGTTCAAGGTCTGGCGGTAGTCCTGGAACTCAGCGGCGCTCAGTCGAACTTGATTCATCCAGAAGTGGCCCGCGGCTGAGTCGCCGGCCGAGTAGTCGATCTCGCTCCAGCCGGGAATCGCGGCGGGGCGCGCGATGTCGTCCTTGGCGTAATCCATGAACGCCACCATGTAGGCGAGATTGCCCTCGGTACCGCGCGGCGCGGTGATGGTGGAAAAATACCCATTGGCAAGATAGCTCGGAAAATACCGATCGAAATCCGCAGGCCCGGCGCTGAGGATGAAGCTCGAATCTGGGGCGGCGAGCGCCGGCACCCCTGCGAGCGCCAGCCAAAGCATAACGGCGATCAATGACTTCAAGGCCTTGCTCCTTCGTGGGCAGGCGCGAGCATAGCGCTTTGCCGGGAGTTGCGTTGACGCCCCGCTCGCCGCATTGTGCCCGCGGGGCCACCGGGAGGTTGGGACATGTCGGACACCGTCAATGACTACCAAGAAGTGCTGCCGTCCTGACCACAACAGCGCTTCATGTTTTGGGTTGTTGGGCGGCGTTGGTCACCGCCTGCGGCGTGACGCGGGGCGCGGACACGGTCGACTCGCGTACCTTGAGCGGGCAACTCGCAGGCGCTGAGACCTTGATCGCCGTTGACGCCGGCGAGCATGCACCGCGCCTGCGTTCGCTGCAGTTACGCGGTGCAAGGCTGTGGAATAATCGGGACGAAGAGACCCTGCCCGGCCAGGTCTTTGTTCACGGATCGTCACAACCCGTGGTCTGGCGCTTGGATCGCTCCGCCAGCCGCTTCGAACCGAAGGAAATTCAGCTCACGTACGTCGCCGATTCGCCGCATCTGCTCGTCAAATGGCAGTGGCGCGCGCGTGCTGCACACGGCCCGCTCGAACACAGCATCTCCCTACAGAACTTGAGCGACACGGCGGTGAGCCTGCCACTGCTGCCGAGCTTGCGCTTTGACTGGCAGATCGATCCTAAATCCGCGCTGCGGCGATTCTGGGTAGAAAAAGGCGCCGACACGCCTTCCGCCGCGGGCACGCATCTCGACGCGCTGCAGGACGGCGATGCTTGGGCCGGCTACTCCAGCACGTATGCGAGGCCACTGCCCAGCCGGGCGCGCGAAATGATTCCCTATGTGCTCATCGATGAGCCGGATGGCGACAGCCCCGGTTGGTACATCGGCATCGAATCGAGTGCGCGCACGCGCATCACCCTGCAGCGGGACGGTGCGTCGCTGCGCGGCGAGGCGGGTCTCGATCCGGCGCCCGGTCCCTACCGGACTCTACTGCCGCCGGGGGGCACTTTTGAAACACCGGTGATATTCATCGGAGGATTCGAGGGTGGGCCGGATGGCGCCGGCAATATCCTACGGCGCTGGGTGCGAGCCGTGCTCAACAATCCCCGCACTTTGCAAGACCCTGACTATCCCTTGACCGTCAACAACAGCTGGGGCAGCGGCATGGCCGTGGATGAAGCGCTGGCACAGCGCATGATTGCCGATTCGGCCGAGTTGGGGCTGGAGATGTTTCATCTGGATGCGGGTTGGTTTCGCGATGTCGGCGATTGGCACGCTGATCCCAAGAAATTTCCACATGGCATCGCGAGCATCGCCGACTCGGCCCACAGCCGCGGGCTAAAGTTTGGCCTGTGGATGGACTGGACTCAGGCCGGCACCTCCGAGGAAGCGGGTGCGCTCAATGTTAACGATCGCGCGACGCGTGACTGGCTGATCGCCGATCCGCCGGCCGGCTGGAAACACAGCGAGCCTTTCAAGGGTATAACCGTCGATCTCGGCGTTCCCGCGGCTAAAGCCTGGGCGGCACGCGAGCTCGAACGCGTCGTGCGCGACTATCACCTCGATATGCTCGAACATGACGGCTACCTTGTGGCGCAGGGCAGCTCCCGCTCCGATCATCCTGCAGCTGCGCCCGACCCTGCAACGCTGCGAATCTACGAGAATTCAGGCTTTCTCTGGGCCGACGGCTCCAATGCGACGGACGTGAGCTATCACGCGACTCGCGCCTATTACGATCTATATCGGGAACTGCGCGCGCGACACCCCAAGCTGCTGCTGGAAGTGTGCAACGACGGGGGCCGCATGGTGGATTTCGGCAGCGCCGCGCACGGCGACTATTTCTCCATCACGGACACCTATGATCCGCTGTCCAACCGCCGCGCGTTCTACGATGCGAGCTACGTGCTGCCGCCGGCCATGCTGGAGGGCTATGTGGAGAAGTGGCCGGCGCCGCGCATCGAGAATTTTCGCTACGAGCTGCGCAGCGGAATGCTCGGCTGGTTCTCGCTGATGCAGGATACCAGCCAATGGAGTCCCGAGCAGCGCAGCGTCGCGCGACGTGAGTTCGCTCTTTACAAATCAGCGCTGCGTCCGCTGATCCGCGAGGCCGACTTGTATCACGTGGCCGAGCGTCCCGACGGCGTGCATTGGGACGGCATCGAATACTTCTCGGCGCCGCTGCGACGAGGCGTGCTTTACGCCTTTCGCGGCACGGTGCCGGACCAGCCTGTGCATCGATTTCTGTTGCAGGGTCTCGACCCCAATAGCCGCTATCGGATCAAGTTCCAGGACCAGGGCAACGCCGCCGACCAAGTACTGGCGGGGCAATTCCTGATGCGCACGGGAGTGGAAGTCATTCTGCCGCTGCCCTTGTCCTCCGAGTTGATTTTTGTTGAGGAGATCTCCTGAGCATGCCAACCCTGCGCTGTGCGTTGTTCCTATGTGTCGGTGTCGGTATCGCCGCCTCCCTGCCGCGGCCGGCCGCCGGTGACGCCGCTTCACCGCAGCGATTATCGTTCGATGTCGATGAAGGGCTCAATCTCAACAGTTTCCTGCGCGAGGGTCCGGTCGCCGCGCATTTGCTGCTGCGCTCGGGAACGGATCCCAGAATCCTGGTTGCCTTTCCCGCCGGCAACAGCGGAGTCGGCCTGTGGTTTTCGCACGGCACGACACCGGTGACTTGGACCTTGCTCGACAGGCCGCAGCCGCTCGAGGTCAAGGACGCTCGCGGCCGTCCTATGTACGGCATGACGGCAAACGTGAGTGCGGCCGGAGCTACGGTCCTGTCCATCAAGCAGGCGGTGCTGTCCAGCGTTCGGGTGCTGCGCGACTATCAGGCTCTGGGCACCTTTCCCGCCGCAGTCGCCGCCGAACCGGAGATTCAGGACTCGACGATCACTTGGGCGCGGGATCGTCTCGACGGCGCGGCTGGATATCGCCTCAGCGTTGAGGTTACCCGAGGCTCGCTGCACCCAGATCGTGTCGCAGCCGCCGGTGGCGGTGGTATCGAACTCAAGATCACCGCGCTGAGTGGCGAGACTCCATTGACACCGCTTGCCGGAAACCATTTGCTGAGCGCCGGCGCACAGGATGACGTTGCCGCCCGCAATGCCTTGAGTTTTCTGAGCTACCGGGAGAAATTCCTCGCTGGCTCCTGGCGTTTCGATACATACTTCGGCCGCGACACTCTGATGTCGATGCGCCTGCTGATGCCCGCCCTCACGCCGGAGGCGGTGGCCGCCGGACTCGGCGCGGTGTTGACGCGACTGTCGCCGCAGGGTGAGGTGGCGCACGAGGAGAACATCGGCGAGTTCGCCGTCCTCGAGCATCTGCGCGAAGGTATCAAGTCGGACGCGCCGACCTTCGATTACAAAATGATCGACAGCACTTTCATGCTGGCGCCCGTGGCCGCCGCATGGCTGCTCGAGGATGGCCGCGGCCGAGCGCAGGCCAAGGAATTTCTCGCACGCATGGATGGCCGCTACGGTGAGGTGCAGCGGACCATGGGCGCGGATCTGGTCAGCAATCTCAGATTCGTGCTGCAGGCCGCCGCGAAGTTTGCCGATGACCCGCGCGCGCAGAATCTCATTGCATTAAAGGCCGGTGTTTCCGTGGGTGATTGGCGTGACAGCAACGACGGACTGGCCGGCGGACGCCTCGCTTATGATGTGAATGCGGTGTTCGTGCCCGCAGCGCTCGCTGCTGCCGGCCGTTTCGTCGAGAGCGGTCTGCTCGATTCCTTTCTGGATGCCGCGGACCGCGCCATGTTCGCGCGCGCCGGCACCATGGCCGGAACGTGGCGCACCAAGGCCGCACCGCTGTTCGATGTGAGTGTGCCGAACGCCGCGGCCCGGCGGGACATCGCCGCGTATGCGGCTGCGCTCAAAATACCGGACAGCGCGGCGCTTCGCTCCGTCGGTGTATTGCCGCTGCGCTTTCATGCACTGTCGCTGGATGCCGATGCGAACACGATTGCCATCTTGCACTCGGACGAAGGCTTCGAATTCCTGTTTGGCCGGCCAAGTCCGACGGCACTGACTCAAGCAGTGACAGCGTTGACTCGACCGTTTCCGGCCGGACTTCTGACGCCTGTGGGAATCGTGGTGGCGAATCCCGTGTACGCATTGCCGTCCATTCAAGCGCGGTTTACCCGCAGCGCCTATCACGGCACCGTGATCTGGTCCTGGCAACAAGCCGTTCTCGCCGCGGGACTCGAGCGGCAACTACAGCGCCAAGACCTACGGCCATCAGTAAAACTGCTGCTGCGCAAGGCTCAAACACAACTCTGGAAGGTTATCCATGCGGCACATACGATGCGAAATTCGGAGCTGTGGTCATGGTCCTACACGGCAGAAAAATTTCACATTGCGCCCTTCGGTGCCAACGCCGCCGATGCCGATGAATCCAATGCCGCACAATTGTGGAGCACGGTGTTCCTCGCGATCCCCGACCCCCTCGGGGCACGCAGCAAGCAGCGGTGAGGGCAGTGCATAGAGTAAAAGTTACATTTTTATTCATGTTGTAAATTAGCCTCATCTGTTGATATCGCCCCTCTTTACTATTACATTGCGTGTGGGTTTTTATCACCGAACCCGTCAAAACGAAACCACGCAAGGCTGGCATGGTTCGGCTCGGCGAGTGCCTCAACCATCGGAGGGATGAAGGTCTCGACATCTGAATTTTTCGAAATATCCGTAGCGCCGGCTACTTGCACTGGCTTACGTGGGGGAGAGATTTTGATGAAACTACAACGCAACAACGGGCCTCGAAACGGCGCGCCGCTGACTCGGTCACGCACACGCATTTTACCGGCGGTGAACACCTTGGCGGCCGCGGTCGCCGGCATTCTTTATTGCACGACCAGCATGCCGGCATACGCGGCTGATGACACGGCGACCGCAGCCGCCGCGTCCGAGTCGAGCGACTTGCAGGAAATCGTCGTCACTGCCTCAGCGCAAGGCGTCAAGAAGCTGGACGCGAGTTACAACATCGTCTCGGTGTCCCTCGAGGAGATCAAAAACGCCAATCCCGCGAGCGTGGCCGACATCTTCAAGCTGTCCCCCGGCATTTGGCCGGAAGCCTCGGGCGGTCAGACCGGCGTCAACATCGATGTCGCCGGCTTCCCCAACGGCGGCGGCGACTCCCCGTACTTCACCACCATGATCAATGGCTCGCCGCTTTACGGTTCGGCGGATCTGTCGTTCATGGATTCAAGCTCCCTGCTGCGCCTCGACGACACCGTCGAGCGCGTCGAAATCGTCCAGGGCGGACCCAGCGCAATTTTCAGCTCCGGTCAGGCGGGCGCCACCGCGAACTTCATCTTGAGAACCGGCTCGGACAAGACCACGGGCTCGGTCGGCTTTACCTACGGATCGGAAGGGTCGGAGCGCGTCGATGCGTTCTTGAGCGGTAAGATCATCGACGGATGGTATGGCAGCATCGGCGGCTTC
>JANXZQ010000459.1 GCA_025355445.1 Gammaproteobacteria bacterium | reverse complement strand
GGCGACCTGTTCCAGATCGTGCCTGAGCTGGAACGCTTGATCGGCGGTTAGCCACAGGCGGTTAGCCACGGGCGGTAAGCCGATCACACGCCCGCGGCGTCGACGCCCGCCGCAGCGGCGTCGATTGCCTGGGCTAACAATTCCACGTGCTCGCGGGCAAATGGCATGGGCGGGCGCAGTTTGAGGATGTTGGCGTGCGGGCCCTCATATCCGATGAGGATGCGAAACTCCGAGGCCAGAGCGTTGATGATTCGCTTGCAGTTCCGTTTCGATGCGGCCAGATCGCGGCCGCGGACCTCGAGGCCCAACAGCAGACCGGTGCCGCGCACCTCTCCCAAGGATGCGTGCCGGGCGGCGACGGATTCAAGTTGCGCGCGCAGGTAATTGCCGACATTCAAGGCGTTCGGCACCAGTTCCTCGTCATCGAGCACCTTGAGCACGGCGAGGCCGGCGGCGGCGGCCACCGCATTGCCGCCGAAAGTCGAGAAGAAGCCGAACTTTGCCTGAAAGGCTTCGATCAATGTGCGGTTGGCGACGACCACGCCCATGGGATAGCCATTCGCCACCGGCTTGCCCAGCGTCACGATATCGGGCAGGAGACCGCGCCGCTGAAAGCCCCAAAAGTGCGAGCCTGATCGGCCCAAACCGTATTGCACCTCGTCGGCAACGATGAGTCCGCCGGCGGCGCGGATTCGATCACTGACCGCGTCCGCCCAAGCGGCCGGCGGGTCAAAAATTCCACTGCTGGTGATGGCCGTGTCGATGTAAAAGGCGGCGGGCGCAAAGCCGCGGGCGGCAAGGCCTGCAATGGCGCGATCGGCGTCTTGCGATGCTTGGGCTATCGCCGCCGGTTGCATCGGGTCATCCACCCGCAAGTCAGCGGGGGGCGGTGCAATCGTCAGCACTCCCGCGTCACGAGGCCGGCCGGTGCTGGGAGTGAGCGCCGCAACCGCATCGGTAATCCCGTGATAGGCATGTTCCATGACCAGACCACCCGCGTGGCCCGAGGCCATCTTGGCCATGCGCCACGCCACGTCATTGGCCTCACTGCCGGAATTCACGAAGATGCAGGCGTTGAGATTCTCGGGGAGCCTGGCGGTGAGCTGCTCTGCATAATCCAGGATATTGGCGTGCAAGTAGCGGGTATGCGTGGCGAGGATGGCCGACTGCTTCTGGATCGCCGCCACCACGGTGGGATGCGTATGCCCCACGTGCGGGACATTGTTGTACACATCCAGATAGGCAGTGCCCTGGGCGTCGTACAGCCACACGCCCGCGCCCCGCACCAGATGCAGGGGCTGTTCGTAGAACAGTTCGGCACCCGCACCCATCAGCCGATGCCGGCGCTTGAGCTCGGCGGCCGGCACGGCGGCCGGCACGGCAGCCATCACCGCCGGCGGCGCCGAGGTTCCCGCCGCCTCATGCCATTCACGGCTCAAGGCCTGGCGATCCATGCTCACCATTTGATACAGAGAACGTGCTGCATGCACGCCGGCAGCATCCAGCGCTCTCGCGCCTTGGCGGTCGTACTGACGGCGCCAGGCATGCACCAACACCGTCGTCGCATGGCGAGCGGTAATGATGTCGTAGAGCAATTCCACCTCATCGGCCTGCAACGCCTGGCCCTGCGCGTAGCCTTGCAGCACGGCGGACGGCGCGTCGAAGGGCGCCGCCGCCTCCGTCAGGAGCTCCGACATCGCAACGGCCGGCTCGAATATCAGCGGGGCGTGGATCATGTCACCGAAATCGAGAATGCCGCAGATCGTGTGGCCATCGGCAGCCACCAGCAGATTGCTCGCGTGGCAGTCGCCATGGATGGCCTGGCTGCGCAAGCCGCGCAACCGCGGCAAGCAATCGCGAAATGTGCCGGCAATCTTGCCAACCGTTTCGCGCAGCGAGGTCGATTCGATGGCGGCGCCGAATTCCGCCAGCTCGCCGAGACGCCTCACATCCCAGGCCAGGCGGCGCTTCAAGGAGGGGTGAAAAAATCCCTGTAACGCACGGTCAACGCGCGCCAGGGTGGCGCCCACGTTTTGCAGCAGGGCCGTACTCGGCGAACTCTCCGCCAGCAGGCTGCCGGGCAGAAAGCTCACCAGGCAGGTGGCGTAGTCGATCCCATCGCGGCTGACACGGCCCACCGCCTCGCCGCTTTGCGTGGGGAACAAGCGCGGCACCGGCAAGCCTGGATCCTGCTCCGCGATATGGTCGAGCACGGATACCAGACAGTCGTTGCTGTCGGCATCGGTTGCAACGTCCTGTATCTTGAGTACGAACTCGCGCGTGGCTGCGCGCAGGCGGAAATTGGAATCCCGTTCGCCGGGCAAGGCGCTGACCGAAGCGGCCAGCCCGTACAGCTCACGCGCAATGCGCTCGGCTTCGGCGACGCCAAATGACTGCGGCGAGGTCCGCAGAGCGAGCAAGCGATACGCGCTACAGCTGTTTGAGGACGAAATCGGCGGCCGAGACCTTGAATTCGCCCGGCCCCTCGATATTGACGTGCGTCGCCACCCCATTCTTGACGATGAGCGCAAATCGCTGGCCGCGGGTCCCCATACCAAATTTTGTCGCGTCGAGTTCCAGTCCCAAGGCCTTGGCATAGGCGCCGTTGCCATCCGCCAGCATCAAGATCTTGTCACCGACGCCGCCGCTCTTACCCCAGGCGTTCATGACGAACACATCATTCACGGCCGTGCAGGCGATAGTGTCCACGCCCTTGGCCTTGAACTGAGAAGCAAGTTCAACAAAACCCGGTAAGTGCTTGGCATCACAGGTAGGTGTGAACGCTCCGGGAACCGAAAAAAGCACCACGGTCTTGCCGGCAAACAGCTGCTCCGTGGTGATCTTCTGCGGTCCGTCCCCACTCATGCGGGTAAAGGAGCCCTCGGGCATTTTGTCGCCGGCTTTGATGGTCATTGCAATTCCCCCCGCGATCCGATTATCGACTCAGCGTATCGGCGTACAGCTCCCACAACTTAAGCACACGCGGGCTTATGTTCGGGACGGACTTCAGGCCCGCAAATGCCTTCTTGGCTTCCGCGTTGTTCTTCAGGGCGGCCTGCGAGCGGCCCAGGTACACATAGGCCTCGTCTGGATGCTTGATCTGACCTTTCCCGATGCCGCGGGTGATGGCCGTCACGGCGCCTTGATAGTCCCCCGTGCCGTAATACACCTCGCCCAGCTTGACGTCGAGTTCTCCGGCCGCATTCTTGGTCGCTTCGGCATCCAACGCCGGCAGGCCCTTCTTATCGGCCTCGGCACGGGTCTTGAGCGAGTTCAGCAGGCGGCTGGTGCGTTCCTTTTGCGTATCGGCAATCAGTCCCGCGCTCAGGGCCTTCTCGAGCACGGTCTGCGCCTCGGCCGGCAGCGCGGCATCGCCCAACAGCTGCGACATCTCGATGTAATCGCCGCCCACCGTCATCGCGTTGGTGTCGTACATGACCCGGTACAGCATCAGAGTGTTGTGGTCGTCGCGCTCGTCCTGACGCTCGATGCGCAGCAAAGTGTTCCAATACGTCGACTTGTTGTTGAGCCGAATCAACTCGTTCAACACCGGAATCATGGCGGCGTTATCGCTCGCATCCGATGCGCACTGCAGTTTGAAGAGGAACAAATTTTCCTTCGGTGCCTCCCCGGCTTTGCGGCTCGCCGCCACCGACTTATCCACCCAAACTCCCGCACTCTTGCAGTCCTTCAGCTGAAAATAGCTCTGCGCAATGATGGCAAGGTCATTGGGTGTTGCGCTGCCTGCGTCCGACATCTCCTTGCCGTAATCAATGGTCTTTTGGAACTGGCTGGTGCTCGCGGCAATGCCGAACAGCGTGCGCGTGTACTGGCCCTTTTCTTCCGAGGTCGCAACTCCTGTGGCAAGCGCTTTTTCCAATTCTCCCTGAGCAGCCTTCATGTTGTTCAGCTTGATGTTGGCAAAGCCCTTGAAGTAGTGAATCGTCTTCAAGTCGAAGGGCGTCAATCCGGACTTCGTTTCCGCCGCTTCCAGATTCTTCAGCGCCTCCGCCCATTGGCTGGCCTGCAGGGCTTTCTGCGCTGCGGTCATTTCCTTCGCGATGACCCTGCTGATTTGCTGGCCCTTCTCCTTCTCGGCCGAGAAGGCCGCTTGCGGGCTGAACCCGAGGCAACCGAGCGTCAGCGCCAGCGCCAAGCTCACCGAGGCGATCCGGAACTTCGCCTGCCGGCGACCAACTTCATGTATCGAATGAGTCATTACCAAACCTCGCTACGTACAAGCCTTGAACATCTCGCCTTTGGTCAAACAAACGGCGCGACAACCCCAGTTCGGGGACTGACGCGCCGTAATGCCACCGAGAGGCTGCCTGGTCAGAAATAATCGTTGTTGACGAATCCTATCTTCTTCAAACCGCGGTGCTGCAGATCCGCCAAGGTCTGCGCCACGATTTCGTACTTGGCAAACTTGTCGACCGAAATATGCACTTCCGGCTGCGGCGACTTGGCCGCTTCCTGACTGATGTAGCCCTGCAGTGTGGCGCGATCCACCGGCGACTTGTTCCACAGCAATGTGCCGTCGAAATCGATGGTCAAATCGATCACCTCGGGCGGCGGCGGCGGCACGAAATTCGGCGGCGGCGGCAGCGGATTATCGATTTTCACCGCATGCGTCATGCTGGGAATCGTGATGATGAAAATGATCAGGAGCACCAGCATGACGTCGATCAACGGCGTCATGTTGATATCAGAGTACGACTGGCCCTCGCCTCCTCCGCCTACATTCATGGCCATGGGTGTTCTCCTTAAGTTCCGGGACCGAAGTGATCCGGGGTGGTGATGAACGCCACTTTGCGGATTCCGATCTGCTGCGTCACCACGAGTACCTGACCCACGAACTGGTAGCGAACGTTGGCGTCACCGCGAATGTGCACCTCCGGCTGGGGTTCCACGCGGACGATGCCGCGCAGCTGCGATTTCAGTTCATCCTGCCCCGACAGCTTCTTGGTGTTCCAATAGATGTCGCCCTGCTTATCGATGGCAATCGTGATGTTTTCCGGCTTGGTCTGCGTCGGCAG
>JANXZQ010000425.1 GCA_025355445.1 Gammaproteobacteria bacterium | reverse complement strand
ATTCGTCCATCGCCCGCCGGGATCACGTGCACCAAGTTCCCCCAGGCAGATGACCACACGGCTGAGGCACTCTGCATCCCAAGCCAACGTCTCAAGTGCCCAGAGCAACCCACTCATGTAGGTGCCGCTGAAGACCCCATCGCCCTCTTGGCGAAACATCTCGTTGAAGGGGCACAGATCGCGGTTCAAGGCTTCCTCGACAGCATCGAGGAACTCTCCAGGTGCCGCTTCCGCTAGTAGCGGGAGGAGATCATTGAGGCTCGCCCACTGGATCCACGAAGCACCTGCCAGGATCTCTCGCACGGCAAGTACCGCTGCTGCCTCGGCCTTGCCCAGCGTGCACGATGTGAGTGCCTCGGGATGGCTCCCAAGAAGGGCCAAAGACTCCGCAAGGCCATTTCGCAGGAGTTGCGAATGCGCGAGCACCTTCCCGTGAATGCTCGACGCATAACGCTGGTCCGGGGGCAGCTCGAACTTGGGATCTTCCTCTCGCAACACGGCGACCGCCGTCGCGCGCAGTCGGTCCAAGTGTTCATCGAACAGCCTTGGGCCCAGTGCATACCATCCTTCATAGCGGGCAACGAACTTCCAGACACCATCCCGTTGAATTAGGGGAGTGCCCGGACGAAGCGCGAGCTCACGCATCGTCGCGATCCACTCCCCGTAGGAGTTTCCCGATAGGTTCTCCACAACGGCGCGGTCGGCCTCTGACTGTTCGCTCCACGAGCCAAGGAGCGCCGCGATGGCCAACTCCGCTGCAGGTGATCCTTCGGCCCATTCCGGCATCAAAGAAGCGTTCTGAATACACCTGAGCAATGAGCCGAGGTTGCCACCGCTCTTCTGCGCCAGAGTCCGGGCACGCTCCTCGCTGTATCCAGCCTCCTCGAGCGCTTGCTTGAGTTGGTGCCTACGCGGAGGCGGAAGTGGCGTACTTGTCGGATCTGGTATGCCTCCAGGAGATCCACCGAAGATGACCGTATGGCCAGCCCTGCGCGCCTTCTGGATTAGCTTCGTTCCTGTCTCACCGCTTAGATCGAGGGCGGAGTCGGCGACCAGGATGTGCTTGTCCGTTTGGGCTGCTATCGCGTTCCACGCGTCGGTTCCAGAAATGACGAGGCACCGACCCATGGCATCCGCACGGCTCTCGTCGTCAAGCGCTGCCAGGTACGCGGCGACGAAGTCCACCACGTGATCCGGGTAGTGGGTCTCTAGCTTGAGCTGAACCACGGTCCAGGCGAAGACTTCCTCGAGCTTTGCGCACGCGGCATCTCTGTTTGCGAGGAAGATGCCCGGAGATAGCGGCGGCGGCTCACCAATGGACCTAAGCAGACCCCAATGCCATTCGGGTGTGTCAATCTGCTGAACCGGTAGGCCCATTGTCTTCGCAAGCCACACCTCCACCGCGGGATACAGGCGCAGCCAGTGAATCAGCTTGGTCGCGTCAATGACGCGAACATCCTTCCAGTCGCCCCGCTGCTTCCGCACGTCAGTCCACTTGAATTGTGCTGTGCTATGCCAACCGCCTGTCGCCGAGCGCGGCGTTACGAAGATGAAGGTCGACTCCATCCTGGTCGATGCAGGTATGGCAGTACTTCCATGTGTGGTCAGCCCGTTGTAGTCCGATGTCGCCTTCGCGCCCGGGTTCCCGCCGGCACCGATCTCCCAATACGACCTTCCCTCCGGAACAAAGGGTGGAAGACCGAAATCCGTATCCAGTTCCCCGTCCGGTCCGGGCTGACCAATGCTGTCGCCCAGTGGAAAGCGCCGATCCTTGGGAGCTGGGGAAGATGCCGCCACCAGTCGCGCAACCAGCTCGACAATGACTCCCTGCGCATCGCGTTCGTTGCCGCGGACCCAGACGTCTAGCTGGTTCTCGGTCACGATCATTCCGCCGCCTCCTTACGCCGCAACTCGCCCGAGATAAGTCTGGGCAGCAGCGTGTCGCGCACGCCAGCGAGGGTGTGAGATTTGTGAATCACGGCAAGGACTCGCGTTACCCACGGTCGAATCTGGGCTGTGAAGGCACGCGCGATGGGATCGGACGGAAGGACAACGGGGTAGCGCGCCATGTCGCCCCAACTAGTTCTTGGCATCTTGGTGCCGGTCGATCCCGCGTTTGTATACTCGACGAACGCATCGCTCGAAACGTGGCCGAGCACGAAGCCGAACCAGTCTTCGACTCGCGGTGTAACGACGACGATGTCGGTTGAGCAGACGCCATCGACTGGCGCAACACCGACTTTGTGGAAGTAGGGCCGCAGCTTCCCGAACAGGATCTCGCCCCTCCTGAACTCGGATTTATTGCTTTCCACGCCATCGGCGACGCCCCACTCCGAGAGCGCGATGCAGCGTTGAGGCATGTGCTCAAGCGCAATGTACGGAGTCGAGGCGTCGATGGCGTTTGGCTGAATTCCCCGGCGCGGATGCTCGGCGACATCGCCGAACTGGCCGACCTTCCACCCCTTCGGGATCTCCCCCAGCTCCGAGTCCTCGAACGAATCCGGGAACAGGTCGGCGAGGTGGGGCGGCAGGCCGGGGTCGCGGCCTTCGGACTTGGCGCGGACGGGGTCGAAGTCGACGAACCAGGATTTGAAGAGGGCCCGCCCGATCGCCTCCAGGGTCTCGTTCATCTGGCGGTTCAGCTCGATCTTGTCGTCGAGGGAGCCGAGGATGTGGGCGATGGCGCGCTGGTCGGCGACGGGTGGAATGTGGAGCTGGAACTTCGGGACGTCGGCGCACCTCAGGCTGTCAAACACAGCCCCGACATTGAGGA
>JANXZQ010000402.1 GCA_025355445.1 Gammaproteobacteria bacterium | reverse complement strand
CCGTCACTCACGACAAGCCCAAGACCGGTGACACGACGGGCGCCCGCGCTGCAAACCGGCGATGGCCGCGGCGATAGCGACAGTGCGGAGGGCGTCAGTTCGTTCGGCGCTTCCCGGCAACTGCGAGGAACTCATGTACCGGGCGGTGGAGATATAACGTCTGGGAATATCGATGCGCGACCACGAAACAGCTTTTCCCGACGAGGGCGGCGCGCTCAGTCGAAGCCGCCGTCAGCGCGATGCGCGAGCGAATGTGTGGCGAGACAACCATCGCTTCGGCGTTCGACGCGCGAGGCCTTGTTGCCCTCGGCTAGTGCCACCCCACCCAGACCTCCTTCAAGGCTCACTCCTCGTTGAATCACGAGCCGGCGCCAGGCTCACACATCGCTAGAGAAGACATGACTTGACCGGACGGCTGGGGCAAGATCACACTCCCAAGGTACCCGCCCACCAGGCGGTAGTTGTTTTCGGGCCTCGCGGCCGGCCTTCTTTGTAGTGCAAGCGCATTCCAGTCCAGCCTAGAAAAAGATGAGCTCTAGTTTGGGAGGTCGCAAAAATTGCACATGCGTAGATCGCCCTCGGTTGCAGACAATCTGCCTCTTGGCAACGCGTTCGTTGCGACTTTGAGAGGTCAAGGCCCGAGTACAACACGGCAGATTTGTTCGCCCTACCGTCCGCGTCCCGGCCAGGTGATGAAGCTCGGCCTGTGCAGCTAAGTCGGTGCGCCGCAACAGCCGTTCCCAGACCGGTGCCGTTCAACGAAGACGTGTCTAAGGGGTGGCACGACGCGGGATCTCAGTTGCGGATCCGGATGTTCCACAAAGCCTCCAGAACCAGACTCTTATTCCGATCGATGTGCGTTCGTCTCGGCGGTTTTTTGGTAGCCGGTTCTGTCTTGACTGCATTCAGTGGCGGGGCAACTGCGGATGTCCAAATCCTGACCCAGCATAACGACCCGCAACGCACGGGGGCGAACTTGGCTGAATCAGTCCTGTCGCCCGCCCTCGTCGCGTCTGATCGATTCGGTCCGACCGGTTCCTATCCAGTCGAAGGCCAAGTCTTTGCGCAGCCCTTGTACGCTAGCGGAATCAATATCGCAGGGGTTGGGCGGCGGAATGTCCTGTTCGTGGCGACTGCGCACAACTGGCTCTATGCCTACGACGCCGATCGATCGGGCAGCGAGGCGCTGTTGTGGAAGTTTGATGCCGGCTCCAGTAGCGCCGCGTCGACCGGGCCGCTATATCCGGGCCGGGGCACCGACATTTCTCCAGAAATTGGAATCACCGGAACTCCTGTGATCGACCTCCAACATTCGACAATCTACTTCGTCGCGATGACGGAATCGGGCCATAGCGAGTACGTTCACACGTTGTTTGCGGTGGACCTCGCGAGTCATCAAACTCGCAGCGCGATCCGGATCACAGGCGAGATCGAGGGCGGTGGAACTTTCAACTCAGCCCGGCAGAACCAGCGCGCAGCCATCGCGTTGATGGGGGATCGGGTCTACATCTCATGGGCCGGATTTGGCGACATCGGTCCGTACGACGGACTGGTAATGGCGTACGGCATTGTTGATGCTCCCGGTGGCATGGTCAAGCATGAGCAGTTTCAGGTATCGCGCTTCAATCCACTCCTGCTTGCACGCCACAAGAGCGGTGGGATCTGGCACAGCGGTGGCGGGCCGGCCGTCGACGAACGTAACCAATTCCTCTACGTCGTGACCGGCAATGGCGACAGCCAAGAGGCGCACGCCGGCCAGGACTTCGATTCGAGTGACGTGAAGCTCGACAACACGTTGCGCGTCGTTGACTACTTCACGCCTTCCTTCCAGGGGTTCCTCAACGACAACGATCTGGACCTCAGCGTGTCAGGTCCGATGATCCCACCTGAATGGCCTGACGGGCGAGGCGGCCTCGTGCGGAGGCTGCTGCATGGAAGCATACAGGGAATCCTCTACAACTTGAACCGAGACAACATGGGGCACTTCCATGAGAACAGCAATCCGATCCAGCAGGTCAGCGTATTCGAGGAGCCTAGTCCCGGCAACGCGCAGATGCCAAAGCGACACATACACACCACCCCGACGTATTGGCAGGCCGACACGGGACGCCGCGTGTATGTCGCTTCAGACTGGGGTCTGGGAATTCGCGCCTATCGCCTTCTCGATAACGGCCTTCTGGAAACGTCGCCGTTTCTCATCGCGCGCGACGACCGCAATCGGTATGCGATCAACCAATTGTCACGGTCAGCGGATGGCGCGCGCAACGGTGTGTTGTGGGCGATCGGCTGCGTTTCATGTGTCGCCGATGCCCCCCCGGACACCGATGCGAAAGGCAAGCAGAGCGTCTTGCTGGCGTACGACGCGGGACGGCTTGGTGCACCTCTGTATACCTCCGCCAATCTCGGGCTTTTCGCCCGATTCAACACCGTTACCGTGGCCAACGCCAGAGTGTACGTGCCGACCTTTTCCGGAACGATTGCGATATTCGGACCAGCGGCAGCGGGCCCCTGCCCCGGTGTGTCGGCGGGATGCGCGACGCCGGAGGTGACGAGTCGTCTGTTACTTCTGCACTAGTAGATGATCAAAGTCCGAGCGTTCGTCGTCCGACGTCATTCTCTTGCAATAGCGAACGCTATATCAAAGGAGAACATCGTGTCTATTTCCGTTCCAAGCCTCCGTTTTCTGCAGCCCTTCGGGGTTGCGGCAGCGATTTTCCTTTCCTCCCCGGCATGCCTGGCACAAGTCGGGTCGCCCTGGGGTGCCATCACCACCATCAGCGCCGGTTGGAAACTAGACTCCATGGCGATTTACCACAGCGCGCCCCTCGTCAATCCGGATAACTGCACCGTGACCTCCGGGGGCTATGCTTCCGACCCCGCTGATCCGGGACACAGCCTGTTCCACACGGTGGCGTTGGCGGCGTTTTTGAACCACAAGGAGGTGAGCTTCGTAGTTTCGGGATGCATCTTCGGAAAACCGAAGCTGATCGGAATATCGGTCCGCTGACAGCCGGCCCGAGATCGGGGTCATGGTTGATTGGGGTAATCGCATTTATTCTGCAAATTGACACGCTCCTGAGACTTGGGCGCTGCTCGTCGGCCGGCTCGCACTCCTGGGCTGGAACGCGCAGCGACGCTCGGTCTGAATCAGCTGACCGGGAAGGATGACGTCCACCGTCGACGTCGGGCTGGGCCGCAAGCTGCACACGAGGGTCGCCTCGGTCTTGGAAGTGCGGCCAGAGGAGCCAGCCGCTCGCCCGCATCTCAGGCGACGCCACCGCAGCTTGATCATCGAAGCGAAGCAAGCCCCGACGCCCCGACGCGACATGCGCTCTACTGCTCGAAGTGCGTGTTCTTGAACCCACTCGCGGTCGAGTCACCTTACTGGAAGCGCGAGTGGCTCGCGCCCGAAGCGTTTACGTGCCGGGTCCACAGAGTCCGTCTAACGACCCTCCCTGCCTCAAAGGCACGGAACGGCATCAACATGCCGAAGCTCATCCTGCTAGAGGAACGGCGCGGCAGGGGAAAGGCGTTGCGCGACGCCGTGCCCCGCGCGTCGCAGGCCGGCTGGAAGGCTTCGAAAGATCGCGGCGATCCTGTCGAGATCGTAAGCGCGTCCAACCAGGGGCGCATGGCGCAGCTGATCCCGATTCGCTTCGGTCGCATGTCGGCGTCGCCGTTCGCCTTCTACCGTGGCGCGGCCGCACTCATGGCCGCCGACCTGGCCACCACCCCCGCGAGCGGCATCCGCGTGCAAGCTTGCGGCGACGCCCACCTGATGAACTCGCTTTCGCATCCAAGACCGCCGAGCAGCTCGTGCGGGAGGGCCGGACTGAGGACGTCTTGCAGTACTTGGTCTCGCTGGAAGCTGGCGCGGCGGGCTGACTTCGGAGAGCCGCACCCGCGTGCACGCGGCCGAGCTCAAGCAGCCATTCAGCCCCCAAGCAGGCCTATCAGGGGTGCGCGACCCGGTTGACATAATCGCTCTTGCCGCGGACGAATCGCGGATCGTCGTCGGCTACATCACCGGCGCGACTCTTTCAGCGCAACTTTGTGCGCGCTAGGCGCCTTGCATTCGCCACTGCCTTGCGATGAAGCGGTGCCAAGCCGGCGCTGGCTATTCGGGAGGCCGCACTTTCAACCCTGGCAGCATGCTGTCGTGGCGTGGCGCCAGTCAATAGAGAGAGCGCGAATTGCTGCTGCGAGCGGACACCTTCCGAAAACATGCCCATCCACGCCTGCGCCACGGCGGCTTGTTTCTCCGAGACCATGCCGGCGAATTCCTTGCGATCGCGGGTACTGAGCGTCGGGCCGGCCAAGGCCATTCGTGCAAGCCGATGCGCAATGACTTGCGGAGCTGCCAGTCCGAGCTCGGCCAGCTTGACGGCCACGCCGTTAGCCTGCCGCTTGTGTTTTGACTTCATCATCACTACTCGACTCTAGCGAGCACTCGATCAACGTCCGGTTTGCGGAAAGAGTGAAAGCGATCCTACGAAACGGGTCGTTGGCAGCTTTCAGACACCAGGGAAGTGGGTCTTCTTGCGCTTGCGCTTGGTGGCCGTGAAAAGCCCCGGCCAAGCACCGAGCGTTTCGCTCGTCGTCTTCGTGATCATCGCAGCGGATTGCCGCTTCGCCTCGGCGGCGATTTTGCCGCGTGCGGCATTGGCGACAGAATTAGCGCCGCTGAGCCACATGCTCATGAACGGGTTCTTCTTCAACCACGGATTAGACATTTGAGTGCTCCATCTTCGGCCGCGCCGCGGCCCTTATCGATTGTCTCGGTGGGTTAGGTTGATTCCGAACGCCGCGGAGTCGTAGGTCACCTCTCTGCTTGACGTGATGATCGCCTCGATCGCCGAACGCGACCGTCGGAAGGCCTGGCGGCCGGCTGTAGGCATGGAGGCCATGCGTTACTTCAAGTGCCGTCCCGTTTCGCACCGTTATGGCGAACTCATACGAGATGGCACCGAGGGCGTGGGACTGCCCATCTGGAGCAGTCGCCCTTATGGCAGCTTGACGGGGGCACGGGGCGGGCACCGTCTGACGGATGCTGCCCGTAGCACCTCGACCGGTCGAAGACGAGGCCCGGGGAGTTGGATCGGACGTTTGGCCGGGCCCGGTTGATGATCTCGATGGCTGAAAGCAGTCGGCCAAC
>JANXZQ010000354.1 GCA_025355445.1 Gammaproteobacteria bacterium | reverse complement strand
ACGTGAGAAGGGCAGGCCGCACATGAACACGGCCGCCTTATCGGCGCGCTGCCAAAGGTCATTGATGGGCTTGGGCTCGGTATGTTCGAGCAATTGAACGTCGAGGCCGGCATGCTCGATGACCGCGGTCAGCAGCCTACGCCACAGCCCGGCCGCCTCGGGACTCACCGAGTACATTCGGGCATTGGCAATCATTCGCTTATTTGCCGCGCGCCTCCCGGCTCGCGCGAGTTGTCCTTGTAAAAACTTGCAGCAGGGTTGCTGCGGATGAAAGTGGCGGCGATTTCATGGATGGGGCGCGCGGCCGACTCAGGTCCAATGCCATTGAACGGCAACGTGGCGCGAAAGGCCGTCCACACCGCCGTGGGCGCGGCACCGAAACTACGCTTCGAATCTTGCGACTTGCGCATGTCCAGCCAATAGGTGCCGGTGAGAAGGTCCTCAGCCAACAGATCAACGGTGTTCTCGACCACCGCGCGCGCGCGAGTGACCTTGAGCCGGGTCTGGCCTTGCAAGTCCTCTACGTTTTGAATCAGAGCGTTGCCTTCGGGCGGCACGGGATTGATCAATCCCTGGATCTCTTGCATGAGCGCCGTGGCGGCGATCTCACTGCCCTGGGTGACATGAAAGCGGCCGGGCTCACCCGGCGACTCGTCCGAAGGCGCGATGAGGGTAAAGAAGGTATTGGTAAATCGCAGCATGCGCTGCGCAACGGCCGTATCCATATTGGCGAGAGCGATGGTGAATGCCTCGATTTCATTGGCCATGGGATAAGGATCCCAATTGGCGTTCGAGAATATGTAACCGTGCTGGCCGTGATTGCGCGCGCTGCCCTTGACATAGAACTGCGCCAATTGCGGCGTGGCGAGTTCCCATGAATCCGTCGGCGAGGCGCCGACGCGCACTGCAGGGTTGTGGTCGGAAGAATTCATTTGAATCAACACGACATCGCGCAGCTGCGCCCAGGCTTGCCAGGCCGCGCCCTGGCGAATCGACGAGGCGCGCAAGCTTTCCGGATCCTGGATGATCCGCTTCTCATCCAATTCGAACAGATAGCTTCCCCGCAACATGTCGAGCACGCGCCCGGCATCCCAGTTCAACCATTTGAATGGACGGTTTGCCTGGACGGGTTGCGACAGCGGCGAGATGCTGCTGTTCATGCCGTTAAGATCGATGGAATACACAAGGTCCGCCCAGGACAGTGCTTCGCGCGCGTCGAACAGCAGCAGCGCCGCTTGGCCGGTGGCGTAGGAGTTGGTGCTTTCCAGTTCACTATCGTCGGCCCCGAACGGCACCAAGGGCTCGAGCCCGGCCGCTTTCAACGCCTCCGCGGCCGGCATGCGTATGCCGCGATAGTAGGAGTTGCCGGCGCCCACCATGGCGGCGCTGACATTGGTGAACGGACCCAGATCGCCCTCGCCAACGGTGCTGCGCGATTGCACCACCGGCGTAATGCGGTAGTTCAGCAAGTCGAGCAAGCGTTGCGTGAGCTGCGGGCTTGCCGCCTCGAAGCTCATGGTATTGGCGCGTACCACCAACATGGCGCGAACGAGCTCCTCCTCGCTGATTTCCGGGCCGAGGCCGGCCAATGCGCCGCGCCGGAATATCGCGAGCTGCCGCGCTTCGAGGAACATCTTGTTCTGCGGCGACAAGGGATCGCCGGTGAAGATGAATTTCTCCCGGCCCGAGCCCGAACCGCGATTGAACCAATACACCGACACGCCTTCGGCGGCCGCTTCGAGGAGCAGTGCATGTGCATCGGCGGAACGCCGGCGTGCTTCGGGAGTCAACGCTACCTTCGCGCCGTAGCGCGCCACCTGGACGACTTGTTCCGGTGTGAGGTCCCGTCCCGTCAGGACGACGGTCTTGTCCGCCATGCTGGGGTCGATGAGGTGGTATGACGCAGGCGGTGCAGCCGCGGCCTCGAAGGCCGCCAGGAACAACGCCAGCGCCAAAAAGTAGCCCCGCGACGACGCCGGTGTTTTGAATGCCATCAAGTTTCTCTCCGCTAACACATACGATAACTTAGGATGCACTGAAAGGCAGCTGGGGAGTCAAATTCATGAGCATTGCGCAATGACCAATCCGATATTCGTCGGCGTGACGGGGCTGCCGCGCGCGGGCTCCACGCTGCTGTGCCAGCTGCTCGCGCAGCACTCTGAGATTCAATGCGAAGGCGTGAGCTCGCCGCTGTGCAATACCGTCCTCGGCATTCGGCGCATGATCGGCAAGGACCGGTTCTTTCTCTCGCAGCTCGACCGGTCGTTCGAACGGAGCTACGCGCATCTGGCGGGAGCCATGCAGGGCTTCGTGCGAGGTTGGTACCGCGGCTGCGACAGGAAGCTGGCGGTGGACAAGAACCGCGCGTGGCTGCACGCGGTCGAGTTGCTGCTGCAAATAGAGCCGGATGCCAAACTGATCGTTTGCTTGAGGGAGTTGGGCCAGATATACGGTTCGATCGAGGCCCAGCATCAACGCACCATCCTGATGGATTTCATCGATGAGCTGGCCGATTTCGATCGTTTCGGCCGTGCCGAAGTATTATTCGCAAAGGACAGGACCATCGGCGCCCCTCTGACCTCATTGCAGGCGGTGGCGGATCTGCCAAAGGCCGTCCAGAATCATCTGTACATGCTGCGTTTCGAGGACCTGGTCGATAAACCGGTCGAGTTGATGTCGCAGCTCTTCGCGTGGCTGGGTGTTTCA
>JANXZQ010000249.1 GCA_025355445.1 Gammaproteobacteria bacterium | reverse complement strand
TGTTTGTTCTCGATGAGTTTGATCGTTGCAATCTGACCCCAACAGACGTCGGAGCCGCATAGCTCTGTTACGGCCAAGTCTCGTGCCGTAGCCACATGATCACCGGTCTCGAGCTTCCCAAGCTGGCGCCACCCTGTCATCGTCATAAAAGGATGTTCAGCGGTCGCCATAATTTCATGACCAAGAGCGGTACGTAGACGAAATACAGGCTTCACACCGCTACGTATGACGCGCAACACCTTACGCTTCCTTAAACGCAGCTCCTCGTCGCACGCCAGAGTGTATTCAAGCCGCGTCTTCCCATCGATGACTTCATCTATGGTCACCCATCGTCCCGTATCGGCATCCACCACCCGCGTCTCACCGACGACACATTCAGGAAATCCGTACTCGCCAAATCCCAGTATCTGATTGAATATTTGATTCGCAAAACTGTCGGGATAGCCGCGCTCGCGCATGCCGTCGATGAGCTGGCGCTGGAAGGGCTCCAAGCCGCCCTTGCGCTTCCAGGCCGCCATGGCGCGGCGCAGCCGGTCCGCGTCGCCCGGCGAAAATCCGGCCGCAACGATGGCCAGCTGCATGACTTGCTCTTGAAAAATCGGCACGCCCAAGGTGCGCTCGAGCACTTCCTCGACCGCCTTGCTCGGATAGGTTACCGCCTCCTCGCCGTTGCGGCGGCGCAGGTAGGGATGCACCATTTCTCCCTGGATGGGGCCCGGCCGCACGATGGCCACTTCGATCACCAGGTCGTAATAATTTTGCGGCCGCAGGCGCGGCAGCATGGACATTTGCGCGCGCGATTCGATTTGAAACACGCCGGTGGTGTCGGCGCGGCAAATCATCTCGTATACGGCCTTATCCTCTGACGGCACACTCGCCAAATCGAGCTTCCCGGGCGCAGGTGCACCGGGGCGCGCCGGGCCGCCGAATTCGTTGATCAGATTAAATGCGCGGCGTATCGCGCTCAGCATCCCCAAGCCCAGCACATCCACTTTCAGCAGCCCCAGCGCGTTGAGATCGTCCTTGTCCCATTCGATAACCGTGCGATCGGGCATGGCCGCATTCTCGATGGGCACGAGTTCATCCAAGCGCCCGCGCGCAATGACGAAGCCGCCCACATGCTGCGAGAGATGGCGCGGAAATCCCAAGATTTCGGCGGTGAGCGCAATCAGACGCGCAATCACGTGATCGTCCGGATCGAAACCGGCGGCGCGGATGCGCTCGGGATCGATGCGCTGGCCATCCCACCATTGCATGCCGCGCGCGAGTTTGTCGACTTGCTCGAGGTCCAGCCCCAGCGCCTTGCCGACATCGCGCAGAGCGCTGCGCGGGCGGTAGCAAATGACGGTGGCCGTCAGCGCCGCGCGCTCGCGGCCGTACTTGGTATAGATATACTGAATCACTTCCTCGCGCCGCTCGTGCTCGAAATCCACATCGATATCGGGCGGCTCGTTGCGCTCCTTGGAAATGAAGCGCTCGAACAGCATGACCATGCGCGAGGGATCCACTTCGGTGATTCTCAGGCAATAGCAGACCGTGGAGTTGGCCGCCGAACCGCGGCCTTGACACAAAATCCTTTGCGAACGCGCATGTTGGACGACATCGTGCACGGTCAAGAAGAACGGTTCGAATTTGAGTTCGGCGATCAAACGCAATTCGTGCTCGATGTTCTCGCGCACCGCGGGCGGCACGCCCGCAGGCCAGCGATGCGCGCAGCCTTGCAGGGTCAGCTCCCGCAAATGGCTGGTGGGAGTGGCGCCCGCAGGTACGATTTCCTCCGGGTATTCGTAACGCAATTCATCGAGCTTGAAACTACAGCGCTCGGCTATGACCAATGTTTGTTCGAGCAGCGGTGCGGGATACAGCTCACGCAGGCGCTGCAGGGGACGCAGGCAGCGCTCGCCATTCGGAAACACGGCAAAACCCAAGCTCTGCAGCGGCGAGTTCAGGCGGATCGCCGTCAGCACATCCTGCAAGGCACGGCGGCTGCGCCGATGCATATGCACATCGCCCGCGGCAACGGTGGGCAACTCTAGCGCACCGCCCAGCGCTTGCAGCGACGCCAAGCGCCGCATGTCGAAGCCGCCGGTCAGCAATTCCACGCCTATCCATAGACGCTCCGGGAAGCGCTCGCGCAGCCACCGGCCGTCCTGTTCCTGCCGCGGCAAGGATGTCCGGTCGGCGCGCGGCAGCCAGATGATCAAGCAGCCATTCAAGGCATTCTCGAGATCGGTGCGTGCCAGCGCATAGCTGCCTTTGGGGCTGGCGCGGCGTGCGCGGCTGATCAAGCGGCTCATGGCGCCGTAGCTCGCGCGATCGGTGGCCAGCACCACGAGCTTCAGCTCATCGATGCAGATGAGTTCCGTGCCGATGATCAGCGGCAAGCCATGCTGCTTGGCGGCGACATGCGCGCGTACCACGCCTGCCAGCGAGCATTCGTCGGTGAGTGCCAGAGCGCGGTAATCCAACTCTTTAGCCTGCGCGATCAACTCCTCGGGCTGCGAGGCGCCGCGCAAAAAAGAGAAATTGCTCAGGGTATGGAGTTCGGCGTACACGGAACGGACCTTGGGAGCCTGGCATCCGCCGTTTCAGGCGAACATCCCATGCAGGTACCAACGCTTGGATTGACGCTCCTGAAAAACCCACAGCGTCGCGCCCAGGGGCGTCGCACCCTGCGGCGGATGTGCGTTTGCCTGGCGCGCAATATAGTAATCGCGCGCCACACCCTTGCCGTCCCACCAACCGCTCTCGATGCGTTCAGGACCCTGTTCCAGAATCAAATCACCTGCCAGGAGCAGCGGCGCGTCCAGCAGCCACACGGGGCGCGGCAAGCCCTCGCCTCCCGTCCGATCAGGCATCTTGCCGCCGGCAGGCAGAGTAGAAGCCGGGCGCATTTCATGAACGCGCCGCCAGGCCGCTTCGGGCCGATGTTCCGGAATGGGCACCACCCCATACACCGCTGCCTCGCCCAGGCGCGCGCGCAGGCGTTCCACCAATTGCGGTGCCGTGTCACGGCCGGCGCCCGTGCCGGCGCCGCGCGCCAATCCCGCAAAGATATCGAGCGAGCCGGCTGAGAGAGGCTGGAGAGCACCGGACAGCAATTCCATGCTGCGCACCGGCGCCGGCAGTTCGAGCCGCGCCAGTTTTTGAGTCAGTACGTCCATCAAGCGGCGGCGTTCGCCGGTGATGCTCGCCAATCCCAAATACACGCAGGTTGCAGGACCTGCGCGGTGGCGCAGTTTCAGCCGCAGCCGCTGCACGCCGGCCTGACGCTCACGCAAGAACTGCGCGCAGCACGCGATCAGCGGCTCGAGCGCCTTTTCCAGATAAGCAACGGTCTCGATCTCCGCTTCAAAATCGCAGCGCGTTCGAAAACGTTCGCGCGGCACGAATGCACGCCGCGGCGCGCATTGCCGCGCCAGCGCAATATCGAGATCCTGCACCACCGCTGTGCCCAAACGGCGCGCGAGGCCTGCGCGCGGCAGGCGCAGCAATTCACCCATGCGCGTCACGCCCATGGCGCGCAAGGTTTGCAATCGCACGCCATCCCAGGCCGTGCAAGCAATCGGCAACGCCGCCATGTGTCCGGGCAGAGTTCCAGGATCTTCGATGCGTACTGCAACGCCGGCGCGCGCGAACCACAGCGCAGCCACAGTCGGTGCCGTGGCGCTGTATGCCTGCAGCTTAAGCCCACGCCAGCAGGCATCGATAGCGGCATGCAAGGTTGCGAGCGGGCCCAATAGCGTCAGGCTGCCTTTGATTTCCAGCAGCAGAGCGTTGGGCGGCTCGATGCTGACGAGGGAGGTGAAGCGTTGCGCATGCAGGCAGAGGCGCTGCAATACGGCGGCGGAATGTTCCATGTCGAGCAATTCCGGAAACACCACGGCATACCAAAGCTGCTTTGGACGCGTGCGCGCCGCTGTCTGTGGCTGCGGCGGCATGCCGCCTGCCTGCAATGCTCTAGGTGCGGCGTGTGACTTTTTGGGGCTCGAAGCCGCAGGCGTCAGGGGCGCGGCGTCCTGCGCGGCAAAGAGATCTGCCGTCGCTGATTTCGCCTTGCGCGGTTTCACGGGCCACCGAGATCCACAGGTCCTGGCCGGCCGCCTTGCACCTTGAGCAGATCGAGGCGCATCTCATTTTCACGCCGGCTCACGGCCAAGCGCAGGCTGGCGGGCGAAGATTCGAAACGATGCCGCTCAGGGCGAAACAGCACGCCGAGTGCACCGCCCGCCTCGGCCGCCAGCTTCAAACGCCGCAGCCAGCGATCATCAGTGCCCTTCAGCCAGAGAAATACCGCGGCGCAGATTCCGGAAGCCAACGCCTGTTCCGCAGCCCACAGTGCCTCGGTCGCGCTGACCGGCCGCACTATGAGCAAGCGCCCCAGCTCGATTCCCTGTTGCGCCAAGGCAGGTGCGTAAGGCTCATGAGGCGGTGCAATCCAAACCAGCCAAGAAGCCTCGCCGCTCCCGGCGAGGCCGGCTCCGCGCTGCGATTCCACCAGAGCCGGCAAGAACAGCTGTACCTCTCCTAAGCCGGTATCGTCCAGCAGCACCTCGATAAGCGACGCCGTCGGCCACCCACCCCCGGGCAAGCGGGCATCGAGCGAGCTTTTACCGGTGGACCAAACCGGACGGGCGGGGGCAGCCGAGGCGTCTTTTAACTTCCAGACGCGTGCATCGGCCAAAATATCCGCGAGCGTTGATGCGTCACGCGGCATCCACATCTTTACCGCGACGAAGCACTCCGACCACCACCCCTTCGATAATCATGGGCTGTGCTTTGAGATCGACACGAATGGGTTCGAAATCGGCATTCTCGGGCAGCAGCCATACGATGCTGCCCTCTTGCCGATAGCGCTTCACGGTGACTTCGTTTTCCAATCGCGCCACCACGATTTGACGGTTGCGCACCTCGGGTGTGCGATGCACGGCCACCAGATCGCCATCCAGGATGCCGGCATTTTTCATGCTCATGCCCTGCACTTTCAGCAGGTAGTGGGGCGTGGGCTGGAATAGCTGCGGGTCGATCTGATAGCGCTTTTCGATATGCTCTTCGGCCAAGATCGGCCGGCCGGCGGCGACCCGCCCGATGAGCGGCAGTCCCAACTGTTCACGCAGAATGTCTTTGAGTTGGATGCCGCGTGAGGCACCCGGAATGAGGTCGATGACCCCTTTGCGCTGCAAGGCGCGCAAATGTTCCTCAGCGGCATTCGGAGATTTGAAGCCCAAGGTGCGCGCAATTTCCGCGCGCGTGGGCGGCATCCCGCTTTCCATGATGGCGTTTTGAATGAGCCTCAAGATCTGGGTTTGGCGCGGAGTAAGGTCCGTCATGCATCACCTGTATATGTAGACAGTGACTGGTATTATATACAGTTACCTGCCGCTGGCAAGTCCGCGGCCGGCACGGTAATTTGCCCTACCCATTTGACGGAATATCCATGACACAAGAAAAACAAGATCCTGCGCGCGACCGCTATCTCGGCATGGATCAACCCATTACCCGGCGCGACTTCTTGAACGGCATAGCCTTGGGCGGCGCCACTGCGCTGGGCGCCACTGCGCTGGGAGGCACAGCCGTCGCCGAATCCCTGCTCGCGGCGACACCCGCGAACTCTACCGCTCCGGCCGGCGCCACCTCGCCTGCCACCGCCTTGCCCGCCGCCGCACAAGACGCCTTCGGCTACTACCCGCCCCTGCTCACCGGCCTGCGCGGCAGCCACGCAGGTTCCTTCGAGGACGCCCACGCACTGCGCGACGGCCGAACCTTCCCCGCCGCCACGGATACCGGCGAGGAATACGACCTGATCGTGGTCGGTGCGGGCATCAGCGGCCTCGCCGCCGCCCACTTTTATCGCGCAAGCAAACCGCAAAGCCGCATTCTCATCCTCGACAACCACGATGATTTCGGCGGCCACGCCAAGCGCAACGAGTTCAACCTGGACGGCCACCTGAATTTATTGAATGGCGGCACCTTGGAAATCGACAGCCCGCGTCCCTACGGTCCCATCGCAGCGGGCCTCATGACGACACTCGGCATCGACGTGGCGAAGCTCGCCAAGCAAACTCAAAACCTCGAGTTCTACGAACACCTCGGCTTGCAGAGCGGGGTGTTCTTCGATAAAGAGACGTTCGGCGCGGACCAGCTCAAGGTCGGTCTGGGACACATTCCCTTCAAAGAGTTCGGCGGCCCGGCA
>JANXZQ010000319.1 GCA_025355445.1 Gammaproteobacteria bacterium | reverse complement strand
GTCCCCGACCGTCACCAATTCCTGCGCAAAGCGCTCGATGGCAAACTTGCGCGCGTTGTCGAGCTCGCGCTCGCTGCGCTTGCGGAAATTGTCGAGTTCGGCCACGGCGCGCAAATGGCTGCTGCGGGCCTCGGTGGCGCGGGCCTCCGCGGCGGCCAAGGCCGCAGCCATGTCGCCGGCGTCTGCTGAAGCCGCATCTGCGGAAACCGCACCCTCGGCATGATTGGTTTCGTTCACTAACTGCCCTCAACGGATTGGCGGCTTCGAGCCGCTCGAAGAGTAGAGTATTGGGGGCTATTTGCGCGCGTTCAAGGCCGAACCGAGCAGTTTTGCCGTCAGATCCACGATGGGAATGACCCGCTCATAGGCCATGCGCGTGGGGCCTATGATGCCAAGCACCCCAACCACCCGGTTATCCAGGGTGTAGGGCGCCGTCACCACGCTGATATCGTCCAGAATTCGGTACCCCGATTCCTGGCCAATGAAGATTTGAATGCCGTCCGCCCGCAGGCAGCTGTCGAGCAGGCGCAGTATGTCGTGCTTCTCGTTAAATGCCTCGAACAGGCGCTTCAACCGCTCGACGTTGGAGAGCTCCGCGAAGCCCATCAGATTGGTCTCCCCGGCAATCACGTATTCGACACCCGCATCGGTGCCTGCGTCGAATACCTTCTGCGCCACCTGGATGGCGTCCTGCATGAGCTGGTCCATGTGCTGGCGCGTTTCCTGCATTTGCTTCAGCAGTTGGGCACGTACATCCGGCAGCGAGCGTCCCGCGAATGCCTCGTTGAGGTAATTGGCGGCGCGGCGTAATTCCTCGGTCGAATAGTAGCGATCGAGCTGCACCACCCGATTTTGAATTTCGCGATTGCTCATCACCATGATGGCGAGCGCACGATTCTCCGACAGCGTGATGAATTCGATTTGAGACAGAGCGACATAGTTCGGATTGGGCAAGGTCACCAGGCCCGCCATGTGCGTGACGCTCGACAGCATCTGCGACACGGTTTGAACCAGCGAGCGGCCGTTGGACGCCTCTCCCCCTAAGCGGCGCTCGATTTCCTCGATCTCCTCGTGATGCAGGGGCTTCAACTTGAGCAGAGTGTCGACGAAGAAGCGGTAACCCTTGTCGGTGGGTATGCGCCCGGCCGACGTGTGCGGCGAGGCGACGAAGCCCAAATCCTCCAAATCTGCCATGACGTTGCGAATGGTGGCGGAGGAAAGGCTCAAGCCTGAATCGCGCGACAGGGTACGAGAGCCGACCGGCTGCCCGTCGCGGATGTAACTCTCGATCAGAGCCTTGAGCAGCAGTTGCGCCCGCTCACTCAGCCCTTCATCGCTACCTTCTGTCATACGGTCCATATAACATGTTTGAAGCTACCCAGGCTCCTTGCCTATCCGCACTAAGTCAAGTCCGAGAGATTCGGCTTAAAATCCTCTGCTTCTTCGCGTGACCGGCCCGCCGCCGTCTGCTACAAGGATTCGCCTATGTCCCATACCTTTCAATCCATCGCACTGGTTGGCCGGCCCACGGATTTGCGCGTCGCCGAATGCATGCTCAGCCTCGCCGCGCACTTCTATTCCAAGGGCGTGCGCGCCCTGGTGGATCCCGGGGTGGGGCTCGCCTTTGCGCCGGACAGCGTCGTGCCCTGCCCGGAAGCGGACTTTGCCACGCGGGCGGATCTAATCATTGCCATCGGCGGCGACGGCACGCTGCTGTATGCGGCAAGACTGGTGGCGGGGAATGCCGTGCCGCTGCTCGGCATCAATCGCGGCCGCTTGGGATTTCTCACGGACGTCAGCCCGAATTCCATGCTCGAGGACGTGGACACGGTACTTGCCGGGCGCTACACCGAAGATCGGCGCTCGCTGCTGTCCGCCCGGCTGGAGAAGCTCGGGGCCGAACCGTCAAGCGCACTGGCCTTGAACGACGTGGTGGTCAATAAATGGGAGACCGGCCGCACCATGGACTTCGAAACCTCGATCAACGGGCGTTTCGTGAACTCGCATGGGGGCGACGGCATGGTGATCGCAACTGCAACGGGGTCGACCGCCTATGCCCTGTCCTGCGGCGGCCCCATCGTCGAACCGGATCTGGACGTCTGGGTGATGGCCCCCATCAGTCCGCACACATTGAGTGACCGGCCGATCGTGGTGCGCGCGGGCAGCAAGATCCAGCTGCGGATGTCGGATCGGTTCGAGTCTCGCGCCCAAGTCACCTGTGACGGCAGCGCCATCGGCGATCTGGAGCAGGGTGACAATCTGTTTGTCGAGGGCTCCGACGTGCAAATCACCCTGCTGCATCCCCCGGGCTACGACTACTACCGGCTGCTGCGTTCGAAACTGCACTGGGGCCGCGGCGCGTACGGCCGACCGGACGACAATCGCGAGGGCAATTGATCCCATGCTCACGCACTTACAACTGCGGGACTTCGTTCTGGTTGATCAGGCGGAGCTTGAACTCGAACCCGGCCTGACCGCGCTCACCGGCGAAACCGGCGCCGGCAAATCCATCTTAGTCGACGCCCTGCTGCTCATTGCCGGCGGCCGGGCCGCCGGCGACGTGGTGCGCCACGGGGCGGAACGCGCGGAAGTGACGGCCAGTTTCGCTGCGCTTCCGGCGGCGGTGCAGGTGTGGCTGGAGGCGCAGGCCATTGAGCATGACGGCGAACTCGTGGTCCGGCGGGTGATCGGCGCGGATGGCCGTTCACGCGCCTACGTGAATGGCCAGGTGGTGCCGATTCAAGGACTGAAGGAACTGGCGGAGTTTCTCATCGAAATCCACGGCCAGCAGGAATTCCAGCGCCTGGTCAATCGCGGCACCCAGCGCGAGATGCTCGATGAGCATTTGGGCGATCCCAAGCTGCTGGCCACCGTGGCCGCAGCGTACGAGCGCTACCGCGACTGCCGCCGCAACTTCGAGTCGCTGCAAGCTGCGGCGGAAAATCGCGACTCACGGCTCGACCTGCTGCGCTACCAGCTTGCCGAGCTCGATGCCGAGGTCACCACGGCCGCCGCCATCGAAGAGCTCTTCGCCGACCGCAAACGCATCGCCGGCCGCGGCCGCTTGGGCGCGGCCGCGCAGGGGGCATTGAGCGCTGCCTACGAATCGGATGGCGACAGTGCTCACGGTCTGCTGGCCAAGGCGCACGCCGCATTGCGCAATGTCGGGGAAGCCGACTCACAGCTGGCGCCCGCGACCGCGCTGCTCGCCGAGGCCATGATCAACACCCAGGAAGCGGCGGATTCGCTGCGCCACTATCTGGATGCTCTCGACATCGACCCGAAGCGCCAGGAGGAGATCGAACGCCACACCGCGGCGCTCGAGGGCCTGGCCCGCAAGCACCGCTTGAGCGTGCTGGAGCTTCCCGAGCAGCGGCTACGCACCGACACCGAACTGCGGGCGCTCGACAATGTGCAGTTGAGCCTCAGCAATCTTGAAGTCGAGCTCGCCGCGCTGACGCAAGACTATCGCGCCGCCGCACAGCGCTTGACGCAGGCGCGCACTACCGCCGCCGAGCAACTAGGCAGCCATATCACGCGGCTCATGCAGGCGTTGGGGATGGCAGGCGGCCGGTTTGCCGTCGCGGTCACGCCCAGCGACGGCGAATTCAGCGCCAAGGGCAGCGACGACATTGAGTTCCTGGTTAGCGCAAACCCAGGACAGGCGCCCAAAAGCCTGGCCAAGGTCGCCTCCGGCGGCGAGCTGTCGCGCATCAGTCTCGCGGTTCAAGTTGCAGCGGCCGCCAAAACCTCCGTGCTATGCATGGTGTTCGACGAGGTGGATGCCGGAATCGGAGGTGCGGTGGCGGAAATCGTCGGGCGTCAACTGCGCGAACTAGGCGAGCGCGCCCAAGTCCTGTGCGTGACTCACCTGGCGCAAGTGGCTTCGCAGGCACACAGCCAATTTCGAGTCACCAAGCTCACCGACGGCAAGATCACCCGCACCGCGGTGAAGAGCTTGGGTGAGACTGAGCGCATCGATGAGGTTGCGCGCATGTTGGGCGGCATCGACATCACCGAGCAGGCAAGGGCACATGCGCTCGAGATGCTGGCACATGCTTCGGCGGCAGGAGCTCAGGGGAAGAAAAAGCGGGCCCCCACGGCGCGCCGCTAGCCGGGTGCGCCTCAGGCGCCGCTCGGGCGGCAGCTACCGGTTGCGCTTTTGATTCGGGCAATTGGCCTTGCGGCAATGCCCGTACAGAATCAAGGCGTGATCGCTGATCTCAAACCCCAAGCGCTTGGCCACCGCGTGCTGCCGCTCTTCGATTCCGCCGTCCATGAACTCTTCGACGCGGCCGCAGTCAACACACACGATGTGATCGTGGTGTCCGCCCTGATTCAACTCGAACACCGCCATGCCGCCTTCGAAATGGTGGCGCGTGACCAGACCGGCGGCCTCGAATTGGGTCAGTACGCGGTAGACGGTGGCCAGGCCGATGTCTTCGTTGGACACCAGCAGCTTCTTGTAGATGTCCTCGGCACTCATGTGGCGTGCGGAGCCATCCGCCAGAATATCGAGGATTTTCAGTCGCGGCAGCGTAACTTTAAGGCCCGCATTGCGCAGGTCATTGCTTTCGCTGGTCGAATCGGATTTCAGGCGCTGCGGCATGCTGTGCCCTCGGGTATGATACAGGTCCAATTATCAACCATTTAACGGCTGCGCACCACTTTGACGACAATATTTCAACGGGTTCTGCTGGCAATCACCTTCGGTTGGCTGGCCTGCGGATGCGTCTATCGCATCAACATCCAGCAAGGCAATTTTCTTGATCAAGCGGCAGTCGAACAGGTCAAGCCCGGCATGACACGCAGCCAGGTTCGGTACCTGCTGGGAACACCCATGGTCGCGGATCCTTTCAACCACGAACGTTGGGACTATATTTATTATCTCAAGAAAGGCCGCAGCCGCCACACAGACTCGCGGCGAGTCACGGTTTACTTCGACGGCGAAAAGGTCGCGAAGCTCGATAAGCCTACAGCCGCCGAAGCGGCGGCT
Organism: Gammaproteobacteria bacterium; assembly: GCA_025355445.1. Classification (GTDB taxonomy): domain Bacteria; phylum Pseudomonadota; class Gammaproteobacteria; order Steroidobacterales; family Steroidobacteraceae; genus Bog-1198. The sequence goes on along the minus strand of JANXZQ010000319.1, from coordinate 942 downwards.
CAGGATGCTTCCGCGGCGCAGATCAAGAACGGTAGAACTTACTAGCCGCTCCTTTTGCGGGCTTGCTTGACGCGGGCGCGCCGCGCCAGTTTCGGATCCGCGGCGAGGGGCCGGTAGATTTCAATTCGATCGCCGTCCTTGAGCGGCTGATCGATGCTCACCGCGCGACCGAATATGCCGAGCGCCGCGTTCTCGAGTTCCACGCCGCTGAAATCAGGGTCGAGCGCGGCCAGGCGCACGGCGTCCGCGACCCGCGAGTCCGGTGGCAGTTGGAAACTCTTCACGATGGCGCGCCGCGGCTCCGCATACGCTACTTCGATTTGCAGCGTCGTATCCTTCACGCCCCGCTCGGATAAATACTTTGCGCACGCGCCACGAAGGCCTCGACGATGGTGCCGCACAGCGCCTCGAAGACCGCGTTGAACGCGGTCGCGGTCAGACGATTCTTGAACTCGAACTCGACTCGAAATTGCACCCGCGAGCCGCGGCTGCCGATGGCATCGAACCGCCACTCGCCGATCAAGTCGCGGAACGGCCCGTGCACCAGCTGCATGTGAATCCGAGCATCTTGCAGCAGCGTGTTGCGGGTGGTGAATTCGGTCCGCAGCACGCCACGCGCGATTTTCAACGACGCAACGCGCTCGCCTGCGCAATTCTCCTCTACGCTGGCGGCGACGCACCAGGGCAGGAATTCGGGGTAGCGGGCGACGTCATTCACCAGTGCAAACATTTGCGCGGCCGTGAAGCTCACCAGTGCGCTGCGCTCGACTAGCTGCATTTGTTCTCCCTGGGCTCGCCGCTGCCGCCGATTCTCCGGCAAAACCGCAGGCGCCGCCAGCCGCGAATCGGTAGACTCGCTCCGTGGTGAAAGCTCCCGAAAAACTGCCGCCGATCGCCGTCAACCGCAAAGCGCGCTTCGATTACTTCATCGAAGAACGTTTC
>JANXZQ010000298.1 GCA_025355445.1 Gammaproteobacteria bacterium | reverse complement strand
AAAATCGAGAATCCGAACGTCTCCCGAATGGGTGATCATCACGTTGTGCGGCTTGAGATCTGAGTGAACAACGCCGCGTGCATGGGCGTGTGCCAGACCAGCGCCTATATCCCGGATGACTGCCAACGCCTGGGGGCGATGCATGGCGCGCGCGCGAAATCGCTCGATCACGCTGCTCAGCAGTTCTCCATCGAGCAGTTCCATGGTAAAGAAATCGACATCACCGTCCCGGTCCAATTCGTAGACCTTAACGATGTTAGGATGCGAGAGCATTTGCGCGCAGTAAAACTCGCGCCTCAACTTGGCAAGGAGTTCGAGGCGGTTGTCGCTGTTGCCATGCAGAATTTTAATGGCGACATATTGGTTGGCTTCGGGAAGGTCGGCGCGGTAGCTATCCAACGCTTTGAACACCGTCCCCATTCCGCCGCGTCCCAAGCGCTGTTCAAGGACATATCGATCGCGCAACACGCGGCCAATTTCCAGCGGCGGAGTGGGAGGTTGAGCCTGTCTGGCAACACTGGCAAGGCGGCTCATCGGGGGCGCCTGCAGGCCGACGGTAGTGCCGTAATCGGCGGCAGGCAAGCCGCCGCCGATCTTTGCAGCCAGCGAATGAAACAGCTCGGCTGATATGTCCCCTTGCCGGTAGCGCTGGTGGATCACTGCCGCGATGTCCCAGGCTGAATTCGGGGCCGCCGCCAGGAGGCTGGTAATTTCGTCGACGATCTCCGCCTCGCCGCCTTCGCTGCGCACGAGCGCGTCAAGTCGCTTTTGCAACACCTGGAGCAGCGCTGCAGCTGCTCGGGCTTCCGAATTGGCACCAATTTCATTCATAAGAACGCCAAATATAGGAACGCCAAAACACCATCATCTAAGGACACCTCACTATGTCGACGACACACGCCCATGTCTGTCAGACAATGCCGCGTATTGCGGTGTCCTACTATGAAGCGGCGGTCGACTGCGCCAGTGCCTGTTTGAGCATTCAGCGTGATCAATTCACCGGTACGGTGACGCAAAAAACGGCGTTACCGTCATGCGGGGAGTCAATGGCAATATCGCCCTTCAATTGTCGCACGCGGTGCAGTAGGGATAGCATCGGAACCGCTATGGGTTGCCGCTCGTCGGCAACGACAGGGGGCTTTCCATCCAGGGTCATTTGCAAGCGCAATGCGCCGTCTTTCACGGTCACCGCCAGGGCGAGCGTGCTGAGCGACTCGCGTTGCAGGGCAAGATTCAACAGCTCCTGGGCAATGCGGAACAAGCTAATCAAGCGATGCGAGTCCATCTCAGGGACCGATGCCGGGAAGTTTTCGGTGTACTTGATTCCGGCCTGTTTGCAGCCCAGACGGAATTGCCAACTAAGCGCGGCAAACAACCCCATGGAGTCGAGCAGGGTCGGGCGGAGCTCCTCGACAATTTTTCTGGTCAGATCGATGACGCCGCGCAATCCGTCGTTCACCCGCGCCAGGCGCATGACGGTGTCCGCAGGCAGCGGGTCGTGCTGTTCAATCCACGCCACGTCCATCGTCGCACCGATCACGCATCCGCCCAATTCGTCATGCAGCTTGCGTGCCACCGAACTGCTTCTGCGCTCGCCATCGGCTTGAAGAAAGGTCACTAATGCGTCGAGCTCTGCTGCCGTCGGCACTTCATTGCCCATAACGCCTATCCTTGTGAAGAATTCTCAACTTCGGTAGATGCAAGCATAGGCATACCAGCGTGGGTTTCCAGGGCTTTCAGCCAGCGATGCCGGTCAGACACCTCCTACGCGCCGTATGCCGTTGTAGGTTATTGCCTACGCATACCAAAAAAAATTAGTAGGAGCCCTCCTGCACTGGAATCGGCGGGTAGCGATTTTAATTTACGGCGCTCAAGCGCAGTCTTTATCGCGCCTATGGATACAATCGGCGGTTATGCGGAGCACATATGCAGAAAGACAGTACGAAAAGTGTCGACAAGGGTGCAGTGGACCAAGGGAAGGGTGCATCTCTGGACCAAGGGCCCAGTTTGGACGAGCGTCAGGCCGAGGAAGAAAGCAAGGCGCCCACAGTGTCTAAGCCCGGCGGCTTTCAGAATGATCCGGACGATCCCTCCAATCCGAATGAAGTCCGGGAAAGACATAATCGCGAGTTGCGCCGCTGAAGTGGATTGCCGACACGTTAGCCCGGAATCGCGGGGTAATACAGACGCACGGCAGTGGACCCAGTCGCTTCTGCGGTGAGTTCGAGGCGGCCCCCATTGTCGGACGCCCAGGCCTGCGACAGGGACAAAAGGAGCTCGCGGGCGGAGGACAACGGAGTCGTGCTGCCCCAGATCTCTGCGAGTTGGGGAATAGTCGGGCTAAGAATGACCGAAGCGTACTCGATCAATGCGTAGTCACTAGATCGCCTCACGTTGACATCGATCACCGTGCCCGCGTCGAGGCCGTCGGTGAGCGTAATGCTCAAGCCCAGAAGCAGGAAGCGAATCTTGTGTGCCTCTGCGAGCACCACGATGTCGCGCTCGGTGTGTAAGCGAAATGTGATGCATTTATTTGCGACATCATTACTGATGAACCGCAATATTTCACCGACCAATTCCCCGATGTTAACGGGGACCGCGGCCTCCTGCCGCGGCGCCAACTGATCCACCAGGTCGACTAAGGATTTCTCATGTTTGACCAAGGCGCTTCTGGCAAGGCCGGCGGCCTTATCCGCCAAGGATCCGGTGTCGGGGTTCTTAGCCGCGCGGGAGAGCAATTCGACTCCGCCGTACAACGCCTGTAGGCCGCCGCGGATGTCATGTACGTAGGACGCACGGCAACGTTCGCTCACCAGAGCATAGGCTGCTGCCTCGAGCAGGTCGCTGGATGTGATCGCTTTCATGGTGCACCTTCACTCGCGCAAAGGCCGCGACGGCGCGCCGGCGCGCCCTACGCCACCATGGTACGGCTTCGGTTAGCGGGGCGCTAGTTGCGCGGGCATCCCGTTTAGGGGCGCCGCATCTGCAATATGACAGGCCGTGCAGCCCGACACCGGCCCATGGTGAACGAATTGCGGCTCGGGGTTGCGATGGCAGTTGAGGCAAAAGCTGTGGAACCGCGCCTCGACCCCGACTTTGATGTCGGGGCCGGCGCTGCGATGACAGTGGATGCAGGCGTCAAATCCGCGGCCATCGGCATAGTTGTGGTGGCAGGCCAGGCAGTTGACCTCCACATGCTTGGCGTGGTCAAAGGTCAGGGGCAGCGCTGCGGAGCGAGGCAGCAGAGGCTCGCGTAGCGCCATGACGGCGCGGCCCGACCCCAACGTTGCCAGTGCGAGCATGGTCGCGCCAATGACGCCGACGATGATCGTCGAGTGACGGCCGAAGGCGAAGCGGCGCACGGTACCGTCGGGCGCGGCGCTCTGCACAGTGCGTCGGCGCAGCAGCAGTAGCGCGATACCGCCCGCCGCCACGGCGCAGAGCACGACGCGCCGGCCATAGCCGTTGGTGTAGCGGCCTGTCGTCAGCACGTGCGCTGCAAGCAGCGCCAGCAGCAGGCAGCCCAGTATGATGTGCGTGGCTTGAAAATCGCGGTGGCTGCGCCATAGGCGCCGGCGCAGATTCGCCACCGAGGTCGCCACTAGAATGAGGAGCAGCAAGAACGCCGCGATCCCTGCCAGCTGGTACAACGGCGAGGTGAGCTTCAGGTACTCAACGACGGTGTGGTCGGCGGCCAGCGCCACAAGAATGTGCAATCCCGCAGCCGCCGCTGCAAGAATGCCCAGTACTTCATGATGGCCCAGCGAAAGCAGCACGGGCGGCGCGGCTTCCCGCGGCCGGACCGGGCAGCCGCATAGCGCCAGACAGGCAAGCAGTCCCGCCAGACCCAAGATTTCCGACAATTCCCAGGCCCAATGGGTGAAGCCGGTGAACAGCGGCAGCGCTGCGATCGCCGCCCACCCCAACGCTACGGCCACGTAACGCCGATCGGGCCATTTCATAGGGCGGAGCCGGGCTGCATCTCAGCCGGATTGGCTTGATTCAGCCCAGATATTGAGCCCGCCGTCGCGTGCGTGCCGATCGATGGAATCAAGTTCCTGGCGGCTGAAGTCAAGATTGCCCAAGGCGCCCAAGGACTCCTGGATCTGCGCCCAGTTGCTCGCCCCAATGAGCGCGCTGGTGATGGCGGGCTTGGCAAGAATCCAGGCGATGGCCATTTGCGCCAGACTTTGACCGCGCTCTCGAGCGATGGCGTCGAGCGCCCTGACATTGTCGAGATTGCCTTCGGTGAGCATGGACTTGCGGAACGAATCATCCTGTGCGGCGCGCGAGGTCTGTGGTACGCCCTTGAGGTACTTGGTGGTAAGCAAGCCTTGTGCCAGCGGCGAGAAAGCAATGCAGCCCAAGCCTTCCTGCTCGAGCACGTTGAGCAAGCCGTCTTCCACCCAACGGTTGAGAATGGAGTAGGAGGGTTGATGAATTACAAACGGCACTTTCAGGTCACGAAGTATGGCGGCCGCCTCACGGGTCTTCGACGGGCCGTAGGAGGAAATGCCGACGTACAGCGCTCGGCCGCTGCGCACGGCGGTGTCGAGCGCACCCATGGTCTCCTCCAAGGGTGTATTCGGATCGAAGCGATGGGAGTAGAAGATGTCGACGTAGTCCAAGCCCATACGCTCGCGGCTTTGATCCAAACTGGCGAGCAGGTTCTTGCGCGAACCCCACTCACCGTACGGCCCCGGCCACATGAGATAACCCGCCTTGGTGCTGATAATCAATTCGTCGCGGTACGACGCCAGGTCGGTAGCCAGGATACGGCCGAAGTTCTCCTCGGCGGACCCGGGCGGCGGACCATAATTATTGGCGAGATCGAAATGCGTGATGCCGCGGTCGAAGGCCTTGAGGATCATGTCGCGGGTCCGATCCGGAGGTGCGTCGGCGCCAAAATTCTGCCACAGCCCTAAGGAAATGCGCGGCAAGTGCAGCCCGCTGCGGCCGCAGCGGGCGTAGGGAATCTGCTGGTATCGATCGGGGGCGGGCGCGTGCATGCGAGCGCATTTTTACCCTCATGGCGTTGCGGAGTCCAGCGGCAGTACTGAGTTTAGAGCTACCGGAGCTTCGCTGGTCCAGTGCTTCCACACATTAATCTGCAGCCAATGATAAGCGCTCAACTTGCTGTTGCGGACCGACCGTACCGCCCGCGCTACCGCGTGGTTGACACACTGGTCGCGCTCCGCCAGGAACGCACGGTCACCGGGCTGCCCATCATCAGGCAGTGTGCAGACCGTAACGGCGGCGGCCTGGATTCGGGCATACAAAGTGTTCACATCGGTCGCAGCGTCCAAGTTCAGATCGTGATAGTTCACCGTCATAGAGCGTGAGTCGGATGGGGAGATAAGTGCCTCTGCAGGCCGGGCAAGGAACATGAAGGGTAACGCGAGCGCGATGAGTGCACGAACCGTTGATGGATGAGAGTTGAACATGGGGGTCACCTTGTAAGTCGCCGTCCACGGCGTGTGGACCAGGAGATCATCACCCTTGGCGCGACGCGGAGATTTCGAATTACTTGATCGTTGTGAAGTTTGTCTTAAGTGCGGTCGTGGCAGAATGCACACGGTATTCACCCGGAGGGTTGATCATGATCACGTTATTCCACCGTCCCAAGACGCGCTCCGCACGATTCATATTCCTGCTCGAGGAAGTGGAGGCTCCCTACGAGATCAAGCTGGTAACGACGAGTACCGGCACGGGCGGTGAAGTGGACCCCGCGAACCCGCATCCCCACGGCAAAGTGCCGGCGATCTCCGACGACGGGGTGGTGGTTTTCGAATCGCCGGCCATTGCACTGTACTTGACCGATAGGTTCCCCAGGAACCGCATCGGGCCGCTCATCGGTGATCGCGAGCGAGGGGCTTACCTTTCGTGGCTCGCCTATTACACGGGAGTATTTGAGCCGGCGATCATGTCCAAATTCTTGAAGACCGAGGTGCCGCGAGCCACCGCGGGTTGGGTGCCGGTGGAAGAAGCGATGCCGGCAATAATCAAGGCGGTTGCGTCGGGACCTTACATTCTCGGCGAGCGATTCAGCGCAGCCGATGTGCTGTATGCCACGACGTTCGCTCTGTTTGCGCAGAGCCCGATGCTCGAGAAATCCCCGGTCATCGACGACTACGTGAAGCGGGTTCTCGCCCGGCCGGCCCACGCGCGGGCGCTGGCCCGAGAGGCATGACCAAGGCGAAACGATAGGTCTTTGGGAGGACGTAGGTCTCGCCTCTGTGCGGCAGTCGACGTTATCTCCCCGGGGGCAAACACTCGGATTCGTATAAGCTATCCGATTACGCAAGCCTCGGCGGCGTCGACGACGTGCCTGAGGGCGCCGACCGTGAAAAGACTGGGGTTCGATGACCGAGTTGTCACGCGCTGTATTCCTAAGCTATGCCTCCGAAGATGCGGAGGCGGCGCATCGCATTTGCCTGGCATTGAGGGCCGCAGGCATCGAGGTGTGGTTCGATAAGAGCGAGTTACGCGGTGGGGACGCCTGGGATCAGACCATCAGGCAGCGCATCAGGGACTGTCGTCTGTTCATGCCGTTGATTTCCCGAGCCACAGAGACGCGTGGCGAGGGCTATTTTCGCCGGGAATGGAAACTGGCAGTCGATCGAACCGAGGATATGGCGGGTGATGTCGCCTTCCTTGTCCCGGTCGTCATCGACGACACATCGAGCGCCTCGGCCCGCGTGCCGCCGAAGTTTCGAGAACTGCATTGGACACACCTACCAGGCGGCGAGACGCCAGCGTCCTTTGTTGCTCGCATCGCCGGACTGTTGTGTGCGGCCATGCCGGCCGCGACCGCCGCCGGACCGAATCCCGCGATGGGCAAGCCGTGGCTGACCGAGCGGCGGGGCAAGCGCGCCGTTTGGCGTGTTTTGGGATGTGCGGCCTTGATCATTGCGGTTGCCGTTGGTTGGCTCATGTTTCGACACTCGGGCCAGGGTCGGCCTGCCGGAGCTGAGGCAGCCAGGCAGCCGCAACCCGTGATCAAAGAGCAGTCCATCGCCGTACTGCCGTTTGCGGACATGAGCGAGAAGAAAGATCAAGAGTACTTCGCAGATGGCATGGCTGAGGAAATCCTCGGTGTCCTTGCCAAGATTCCGCGGCTCACGGTTATCAGCCGTACATCTTCATTCCAGTTCAAGGCCCGCGATGTCGATATCAAAACGATCGGTGCGACGCTGGGTGCCCGCTACATCCTCGAGGGCAGCGTTCGCAAGGCGGGCGTTCGGGTGCGGATTACCGCGCAGCTCATCGATACCACCGATGGCGCGCGCCGCTGGTCAGAGACCTACAATCGGGATGCCGGCGATCTGTTCAATGTCCAGGACGAAATCGCCGGGAGCATCGTGCGAGCGCTGCAACTTGCCGTTGTGGGTGATGAGGAGATTCCGGCGCGGGTGAGACCGAAGAATCCGGCGGCCTATGATTTGTACCTGCGTGGCCGACAGGCATTCGACCGCTACAACCGCGACGGATTCGAGCAAGCCGGTGATTTGTACCAGCAGGCCCTGGACTTAGACCCCGAGTTCGTTCCCGCAGTCAACGCACTGGCGACTGTCCAATTGTTCATCGCTCAGTGGGGTTACGTAGCACCGAAAATTGGCTATGAGCGAGCCCGCCGGTCGGCGCAAGCCGGCATGAAATTGGACCCGCACCTTGCTGAACCGCATATCATTTTGGCGGCGGTGTATTTCCAATATGACTGGGATTGGGCAGCGGCAAGCAACGAAATCAATCGGGCCATGGAACTTGACCCGCGCGATCCCCAGGCGCACGCGTTGCGAGGACTGATTTCGCTCGTAATCGGGCGGCTTTCCGAGGCCAACAGCGAGTTAAATTCCGCGCTGAGGCTCGATCCACTCAGCCCCAGCGTATCCTTCAACCTGGGATGGGTTCGATTCTGGTCGGGTCATTTGCCCGAGGCCGAGACGGCATTCCGCAAAGCGCTGCAGATCAGTCCGACTTATGAATCTGCACATTACTACCTCGGTCATGTCCTGATGGTTCGCGGCGAACTGACAGAAGCGCTGACGCAGATGCAGCAAGAGTTAGATGACGAAAGCCGCCTCGCGGGCATTTCCTCGGTACAATTCGCCATGGGACATAGAAAGGAATCCGACGCGGCACTTGCCCAACTCACTAAACAGGCGGCCGACGACTGGGCGAGCGGCATTGCCAGCCTGCACGCAATGCGTAACGAACCCGACGCAACCTTCGAGTGGCTGGAGCGAGCGTACACCCAGAAAGATGAGGATCTCTATCTCATCAAGGGAAATCCGCTGTTCCGAAACGTCGCGCGTGACCCGCGCTATGCCGGCTTCTTGCGCAAGATGAATCTGCCGCAGTGAGGCATGCGACCATGACAAAGCTCGCACACCCCGTGGCGACCACCTTTGGCCTCGCGATTTCGCTATTTGCAACACCTCTCTTCGTCGCCGGCTATCGCTTCATCTTCGGGGAGAGCCGATCAGATGCGCAAGTGACAGTGCGAGAAGTGGGTATTTTCTTGATCGTCGCTGTGCTCCTTTGGCTGATAAAAACCAGGGAATTGTTGCCTTTGAATTCGATCGGCCTGCGCACGGAGCGATTGGGCCGTTCAATGCTGCGCGGTGGTTTACTTGCGCTCATTTTGTTGCTGGTTACGGTGGGATTGTATTTTCTCCTGCGGCAACTCGGCATTCATCTCGGCGAAAGTTCAAGCGGCGCCTTCCACCCAAGTCTGCCGGTATTTACCTTCATGATGCTCAGGGCGGGTATTGCGGAAGAGATCTTCTATCGAGGATATTCCATAGAGAGGCTGCAGAGCCTCACCGGCAATGCGTGGCTGGCCGCTCTCCTTCCATTGTTGGTGTTTGCGGCTTCGCATTATCGACAAGGGCAAGGCGGCATTATCGCCGCATTCGTCCTTGGGGGAATTGCAACACTCTTCTATCTGAAGTTCCGCGATCTCATCGCGAATATCACGGGCCACACTCTTGCTGACCTTGTGCTCAACGTGGGGTTGCCTCTAGTGAGCAGCGGCTGATCCATATGAGAAGCACGATGGGCAGGTGTATTAACCAGCTGCGCTCTCGTCGAAATCGACCGCACTGTGTCTTTCTGCGAGTTGTTCGTCAGGTGCCCCAAAGGTGCGATTGACTTTCTGGCCGCGCTTCACCGCGGGTCGGCTCGCGATCAGTTCCACCCAGCGATTGACGTTTGTGTATTCCTGGACAGAGAGGAATTCCTGCGCACTGTAGGCGCTGCGCATGATCGCGCCATACCATGGCCAGATCGCCATGTCGGCGATCGTATACTCGTCCCCCACCATGTATTCGTGGTTCGCCAGGTGCGCATCGAGGACGTGCAGCTGCCGTTTGGTCTCCATCGCATAGCGGTCGATCGCGTATTCGATCTTAAATGGCGCATAGGCATAGAAATGACCGAATCCGCCGCCGACGAACGGCGCGGAGCCCATCTGCCACATGAGCCAATTCATCGTTGCAGTGCGCTTGTAGTGCTCGGCGGGCAAGAAGACGCCAAACTTTTCCGCGAGATAGAAAAGCATCGAGGCGCTCTCGAATAGCCGCGTCGGCGGATTGGTGGAGCGATCGAGCATTGCGGGGATCTTGGAGTTGGGATTGATCGCGACAAAGCCGTTCGAGAACTGTTCGCCATCGCCGATCCGGATCAGCCAGGCGTCGTATTCCGCGCCTTCGTGCCCCGCCGCGAGCAGCTCTTCGAGCATGATCGTCACCTTCTGGCCATTGGGCGTCCCCAGCGAATAGAGCTGGAACGGGTGCTTGCCAATGGGAAGCTCCTTCTCATGGGTGGCGCCGGAAATCGGGCGGTTGATGCTCGAAAACTGGCCGCCGTTCGCCTTGTCCCACACCCATACCTTCGGCGGGACATAGCCGGCGGGTTGATTGCTATTTGCGGGTTCGTTGTCTGCCATAGGGTTATCCATCGGTACTCATTCTGCGTGCTCGCCGGGTCCTTAGCGCACCGTGCACGTAGAGTAGCGCGAGGCCAATGCCGAGCACAATCACGAGGAATAGCATGTCGTCGATCACCTGCAGTTCTCCAATAATCTCGAGGCAGTTTTACTGCTAGGCATTATGGGCTTCATATTTCGGGAGTTCAATACACTGGAACTATGGTATTATTGCACATTAGATAAACATGAGCAGGAAACTGCAGATTTACCTGCGAAAAGCGCGATAGACCGAATGGATATGAGCGGCTAAGATCTGATTATGAGACCCTTGCTACATCCTCCCGTTGAAGAGATGACCGTCGAAGGCATTCTGCATGCCCTATCGGATCCGGTGCGGGTGCGAATCTTTACCGACCTGCTGGCCGCGGCATGCGCTCAGAATTGCACGGCGCTTGCCAATTTGAATTCCGTGCCGATGCCCCGGTCGACGCTGTCGCAGCACTTCAAAATATTGCGCGAGGCAGGGTTGATTCGCAGCGAACGCAAAGGCGTGGAACTACAGAGTAAGCCTCGCTGGGACGAGTTCGGCGTAAAATTTGGTCCGATGATCAGCGGTATTATTCAGGCCTACGCCAATGAGCTAACCGCGAAGCAAAGCAGCAAGATCCGTCGCAAGCACGCTTGATCCCTACGACGGCCAGTCAACGCCGGGCCACCACCACACGCTCGCGTACACGAGTGATCTCGCGCATGGGAAGCCCCTGTGCCGCCAACGCATCGCGCATCTGCGGCCGCATTACGGCAGTTCCCGCCTCGAGCGATCGCCATCGCTCGGAGAATTGCGCAACCGTATCTATCTCCATCGCAGGATTCGCGTCTAAGCCGAAAGACAACTCATCGCGATAACTCACGAGCACGACCGGCTTTCCAAGATAAAACGGCAAGGATTGATCGTACAACTGCACGGAGAATACCGGTCCGGTTAACTCCATGTGCGATTGCAATGCATCGGCCAGGGGTTTGGCGCTAAAGATATTCTGCACCTGCGTCGCACCAATCAAAATGCCGAAGGACGCCAGTGCCCAAGATACGCACGCAATAGGCAGCGCCGCGCGTTCGTGCCTTCTCATGACGCATACGGCGACCAGGAGCGCGCTGACAATCAATAATGCGCCGATGCCGGTCAGAGTCGCGTGCGCCTGTTGTGAGATAACGCCGATTTTATGCCTTTGCAAAGCCGAGTTGATGCTCGCCAGGAGGGCTATTCCTGCGAACATGCTGAAGCCTGCTCCACACAGAAGCTGCGGGCGAATGGTGTTTTCCGGCAGGGCCGCCCCCAGTAACGCGAGCACCGG
>JANXZQ010000296.1 GCA_025355445.1 Gammaproteobacteria bacterium | reverse complement strand
GAGTCTCCGGAAGTTCGCTGACCAATACATGAAAACCGCAACCACCTAAAAACGTGATTTTTGGGTGGTCGCCTGACCGTCGTGTCGTGCGTAGTTTTCGTATCCGTTGCAGGAAGCCATAGCGGCATGCCTGCCATGGATAAGGAACGAAAATGCACGACAAGGCAGATAAAAAGGCGCGCGTGTCAGGTCGAGACGCGCCCCACTCCCGAACGGGCGCACAGGGCGGGGTGGCCACATTCGCAAAGGCGGTTTTTCCGGCCGCAGAAGTGGCGCCCACCCACGACATCGCCATGCGCCAATGGCGTGCCGTCCGGCCGCTCGCCGAGTTCCGCCGTACAAATCGCGCGTCGCCTAGCGTCGTGCCGGCAAAAAATGTCCGCTGCGCGGCAATAGAACGTCCCATCGCCCAGGGCTTCGGCGTGGCGCCAAAGGCGGCCCTCAGGGTGGATCGGGCAAGGCTCTTTGCGGAAACGCAGCCAGCGGGCGGCCGGGAATTGAAGCACCGTCGCAGATTTGCAGACCTCAGGATTTTCGACTACCTTTGACATGTTGTTGGACTCCTTGATATTTCGTTGAAAGCAAAGAAGCCGGCTCCCCTCGCACGGGCGCCGGCTTCGCCGTTTTGTCGGCACCTACGCCGCGGCAGCGCGTGCGACCCGGCGGATGTGTGTGAATTTCGGCGGCCGCTTCGGCAACTGCACGGTGTGCGCGATTACATTTTGGATGCTTTGGGCCGTCACGAAACGCCGACCGCCCAGGATGTGAGATTCCAGCGCGCCGCTCTTGACCATTTCGTAGATTTTCGGCAATGAAAGCCGGACGTAGGCGGCGGCTTCGCGCATAGAACAGTGTGTCATTCGATCGAGCGGTGGAAGGTCCGTTAGCGTTGGCTTTTTCGGGTCGCCGATTTTGCGCTGTGATTTACCCGCCGAAAATTTCGTCATTTGTCGCCCCTTAAATTTTATGGGTCATCCGGACTTAGTGTGGGTGAAAGTTGATCATTTTTCGATCAAAGCTTAGGCAGCATGCAAGTCAGGACCTTCAATCGAAGGTATTCCTCGTCGCGAAGTCCGTAGGCGCGACGTTGAAGAACTCGGATCTTGTTGTTCAGTCCTTCAACGAAGCCAAGCGAGACTTTGTTCTCGGGCTTGCAGTAGGCCGCGATGCCATCCCAGTGTCGCTCGATCATGTCAGCAAAGTCCTCGTAGGGCTTCAGTCGTTGCCATTTGAGTTGTGCCCGCCAGTTCTCGAAGAACTTCCGGGCCCACGTCTCGCTGCTGTAATCCCAGAGCTGACCGAAGGACTCTTTCAAGACGTATGCGGTGTTGAGGCGCTTGTTGGCCGCCAGCAGCAGCTTCAGGTTTTTGCGGGCGCTGCCGGTGAGGTTCTGGGGGTGCGCCAACAGGGTGTATTTTTGCCCCTTGATGAAGGTACGCGGTTTGCCTTCGAGCCGGCTGTATTCGCGCTTGCGGATGGTGTCGAGCGCCTTGCCGAGATGGCGCAGGACATGGAACTTGTCGAACAGGATGGCTGCCTGCGGGGCATTGCGACGAGTCGAGGTCCCGAACGCACGCCACATGTCCATCACGGCCAAGCGGATCTTTTTGGCCTTTTTTTCGCCGAGAAACCGATAGAACTCGTCCATGCTTGCTTCCGAGCGATCCTGGCCACCGAACCAAATCGGGCGGTGACGGATCAGATCGCTCACGACGATACGATAGGTATGACCCTTGCGGATAGAAATCTCGTCGATGCCGATCGCCCGCGGCCCCGGAGTGCCGGCGAGCTTGAGCTGCGCACGCATGTATTGCTTGTCGAGTTCCTTGACCGCGTCCCAGTCCAGGCGCAGTTCCTCGGCAATGTCCTTGATCGTTGCCGAGCGACAGCGCCGCCCCACGTAATACGCAAAGCGCTGGGTGTAGAACGGATTGTCGGCCAGGAACGAGAGGCGCTCGCGCTTCACTGCGCAACACTGACGGCAGTGAATCCGGCGCACCTCGATATCGAGCACGATACGAAACGGTCCGCTCGACAGGTCTCGCACCTGCCGCCTCGCGCGGTCGTAGAAACTGCGATGCATCGTTCCGCAGGCGCCACAGTACGTTTTTTTGTGCGCCGTGTGAGGATAACGACTCGCATCTGCGGGTCACCAAATCGGCCATGGCTGATGGCTCCGGCTCGGAAACCAGGGAATGAGTGCGCATCAGCCAGACGGCGACGCTTCGGTGTTTTTGGCATCCGCAAATCATGCCAGATTTATCCTTGTGCCAAACATTCATCAAACCCTATGAAAATAGGCCTCGTCGCTTGATCGATACCCCATTTTCACCCACACTCAAACCGGAAGAGCCAGTATTTTCAATAACTTACCGCGTGGCGCCCGTTGCAACTAGCACCACGAAGCACAACGAAGCAGTACCGATTGACACAAAATTCCCACACGGAAATCGGCTGCCGATACGGACTCAGGAATGAAAGCGGCGGGCACCACTTCATCTAAAGAGGCCATCGATTAGCCATAAGAATGTAGCGCCCGTTCTCGTCGTCGGCCTGGGTCCGGGGAGGTGGCACGCACGTCATTTAGGCCGTCCGCTCCTTTGCTGTAATATTGCAATATCGCCATCGTCGGAGACCCTGCATGGAAACATTGGACCGTATCACACAGCGCCCCGAAATAATGGGTGGCAAGGCTTGCATTCGCGGAATTCGCGTTACCGTGGGCATGATCGTCGGACAGATCGGAGCCGGACGCAGCGTTGATGAACTCCTGGTGGAGTATCCCTATCTCGAACGGGAAGACATCATGCAAGCGCTACGATATGCCGCCTGGCGAGCCGAGGAACGTGAGGTCGTGTTGGCCGACGCGTGAAGCTTCTCGTCGATATGAACCTTTCACCGCTTTGGGTAGATCGGCTCAATGCGGCCGGTCTGCCGGCCATTCATTGGTCACGCGTAGGCAGAATGAACGCTGCCGATATCGAGATCATGGCCTACGCCGCCAAACACGATTATGTAGTACTAACGCATGACCTGGATTTCAGCGCCATCCTGGCCGCAACCCAGGGAATCAAGCCCAGCGTCGTACAAATTCGCTCGGACAACCTCAGCCCGGCGGCGATCGGGGAGCCGCTTATCGCGGCTGTGCAACAGATGACTCCGGAACTGGTGGCTGGCGCGCTACTTACGGTTGATCCCGGTCGCACCCGACTCCACCTGCTTCCACTGCGCTCCAACAAGTCGTGAGACTTTCGGATCGAAGCCATAGTGAACTGCTGGCATGGGATGGTGCGAAGGATCAGAGTCCATTCCTTCGGTGACCCGGTCACCCGGGCAGACATCGATTGACACAAAATTCCCACACACCCGAAGAGATGAAGTATCCGCACTGACGCTTGGGTCCCCTGGTAGTATTTTTTAACACCAGGACCCAAAGGTGCAATCGTGAGCAAAGCTGTGAAAAAAGCGATCTCCCTCCCAGCGGACCTTGCTGCCGAGGTCGAGGCCATTGCGCGCGATGAGAACAAGTCAGTGAGCGCCGTGGTGGAAGATGCGCTGCGCGCTTTGAAGCGATCGCGTTTGCGGGGTGAATTTCGGGAATTGCAGGGTTACTGGTCCAATCGTGCTCGGGCGGCGGCCGTACTGTCCGAACGGGACCTTGAGATCGTATACCTGGAGTGACCCAAAGGGTTCCGATTTGGTTATTCCGATCAAGCCAATCATCTCTCTTTCAATGAAGCTCCGCATTCGAAAGTGCCGTGTCACGAGAGACGCACATAAACTTGACTGAATGCAGTCCGCAGAAGACACTCCGACCGATAATCGACCGGGCGGCGGGAACGGTTCAATGGCTTGAATTGAAGATTAGCTGGTATTTCTTCGATGGTGTAAGTGCTCTAGCCGCTAACGGTCGCTCTCGAGCCGAAGCAATTGGGCGGAGAGCTACTACGAGAATCATTCCAATCAATATGGACTTACGAGGCAATCGTCATGAAGGCCCTTACGTCAAAATTTTCGGGGATGTTCGGACTCGGTGCGATTGCACTCGCGATATTCGTGTCGATATCGGCAAGCGGGGCCGAGTCCCCGGATGCGGTCCAACCCGCAGGCTCTTTGCCTAGACATTCCACGCCCTTGCCTCAGCGGCGGACCGGCACGCCGCAAGCGACATCTCCACGGGCATTGCCGCCCTTCGGGGGGACCTGGCAGGCTGTGGCGACGGCACCTGTGGGTGGGCTGAGCAGCCCGCTCCTGCTCACCGATGGAACCGTCATCGCTCAAGACGGCAATACGCGCTATTGGTATAAGTTGACTCCCGACATTACGGGCAGCTATGTCAACGGGACCTGGTCGGCGATCGCATCGCTCCCGGTCATCAGCGGAACGCAATATGCCCCGCAATATCACGCCTCCGCAGTGCTTCCCGATGGTCGCGTCATCATCATGGGCGGCGAATACAATGGCAGTGGCACCGAAGTCTGGACGAATCTGGGCGCAATCTACGATCCGGTCGCCAATACCTGGACCCCCGTGGCGGCACCTACGGGGACTGGCTGGACCCAGATTGGTGATGCCGCAAGCGTTGTCCTCGCAGACGGCACCTTCATGCTCAGTGCTTGCTGCGCTGATCCTACCGCCGATGCGCTGCTTAATGCGTCGACGCTGACCTGGACTGCCACGGGGGTCCCGAACGCCGGATTCAACTATCAAGACGAACAAGGCTACGAGTTGTTGCCCAATGGCAACGTGCTGACGATTGATATTTGGACAAATTATTCTATAGCTGGGAATGCTACCAACGCCGAACAATACGTGCCCGCATCGAGTGCATGGATGAGTGCCGGCAACACGCCGACTCCGCTCGCCGATCCCTATGTGTGCGGCAATTTTGAGATTGGGCCTGCGGTGCTGCGTCCCGATGGCACGTTGGTGGCTTTCGGCGGCAATACGGGCTGCACCACTCCCACCGCAGATCCAACCGCGATCTACAATTCCACCGGTGGCACATGGAGCGCGGGCCCGAATGTGCCTTTGATCTGCGGTACCGGCACGACCGCCTGCGATCTCGCGGACGCGCCGGGAGTACTCCTGCCGAACGGCAACATCTTGTTTGCTGCGAGTTCGGGCTATGGCCAGAGTCCGACTCATTTCTTTGAGTTTACGAGCGCGAATGCTATCAATCAGGTGGCCGACACGCTCTATAACGCGAGTAGCGCGGGTGCTTATTACTACAACTTTCTGGTGCTTCCGAATGGGCAGATCCTGTCCACCGATTTCAGCAGCGTAGCGGAGGTTTACAACCCCGTCGGCGGCCCAAGTCCGAGTTGGGCTCCGGTGATCTCGACGGTGTCATCGACCGTCGCGCCCGGCGGGACGTATTCGATCAGCGGTACGCAATTCAACGGATTGTCGCAGGGAGCCTACTACGGCGACGATGCGCAAATGGCGACCAACTACCCCATCGTGCGGATTACCAATTCCGCGACCGGGCATGTCTTCTATGCGCGGACTTTCAATCACAGCACGATGTCGGTCGCGCCCGGTACCGTCGGATCGACGAATTTCACGGCGCCCCCATCGGCAGAAATCGGCGCGAGCACCCTGGTCGTCGTCGCCAATGGTATTCCGTCGGCACCCGCCGCCGTCTGCGTGGGCTCGGCGTCGCAGTGTGCGCCGACGTTCACGCTGACGCCGAGCTCATTGCCGTTCGGCAACCAGTTCGTCTTTGAGAAGAGCGCGGCGATGACGGCCACCATAACCAACACTGGGCCCGTGGCCCTACCCATTACGTCGATCACCATCACCGGGCCGAATCGCAATCAGTTCTCGAAGACCACGACGTGTAAGGCGTCTCTGGCGATTGGCGCGAGTTGCACGATCAACGCGGTATTCGAGCCGACCTCAATCGGAAGCAAGACGGCGACGCTGAACGTCAATGACGGCGGCGGCTCTGGGACGAAAACGGTGGCACTCAGCGGAACCGGCGTCGCGGCGCCCTATACCCTGTCGCCGAGGTCGTTGGCGTTCGGCAGCGTGACAGTCGGCACGGTTAGCGCGGTGCAGACGGTGACAATGACGAACACCACTACGGCGGCTGTGCCCATTACGTCGATTACGATCACGGGGGTGAATCACACGCAGTTCAAGAAGGGCACGGCGTGCGGACTATCTCTCGCGGTCGGGGCAAGCTGTACGATTAAGGTGAACTTCGCGCCGACCACTACCGGCGCGATGACGGCGACCTTGAACGTCAACGGGGGTGGCGGAGACGGCACGCAGACGGTGGCGCTCAGCGGCACCGGTATTTAGTGTAACAGCCCGCCCGGCTGCCACCGAGCAGCCTGGGCGGGCCGCGGTCGGGTCAGCGCCGCTGCGCCGTCGTCGAGTTGAAGGCTGATCGCTTAAACTGAGATCGCTGGATTTAAGCGACCCTATGCGGGGCCGCCGCGATGCAATCGCGGTGAATTGAGTTTCCACGAAGCTGATACATGACAACGGCTACCTGACCGCGCTCAGCAGACCGGAGGTCATTGCCGTGGCAAATCGTTATCCAGACGCGCCGCCGCTGCCGACTAAAGCGACGGAACGGGCGACGCTTGCAATATGACGGAGCCGCGGGATGCGACTTCAGGTGGCAGCGTCTTTAGAGACGCTCGCAGAAAACGCGTGCTGCACGATTACCGACCACCTCGTTCGTAGCTAGGTGGTTGGATTCCGATGGGAACCGAATTTCGGCCGTTGCAAGTGCCGCGGCGCGTCCATGCGATCATGAAGCACGCGAATGATCGCGATCCCGTAGTCCGTGACACGGAAGTCAATCATATGCCGCTCGACATTGCGGCAGCGATACCCCTGACGAACATATTGACAAGCTTGAGCGGACTGCGGCGAATTGGCCGACACTTGAAATGTAGCCGTGAGCAAGTCGGTGTACCGCTCGGCCTGCTCAAGTCCCCACTCTACGCGCGTGTATTTCCAAATACCTTCAAGGTCGCGCTCAGCGGCGGGAGAGAGTCGGTACTCAGCCATGCGCGCGGCGAAGCTTGCGCTTAAACGCGTCAGCATCGAAACGCCTTGGCTTCCCGCTCTTTTCACCCTCGATCAAGGCCTCACGAACCGCCTCGATCTCAGCTCCGCGCTCTTGCTCTCGCCGAATGAGATCTCGGATGTATTCGCTATCGTTGGTGTAATCGCCAGCGTCGACCTGCGCCTTGATCCAATCATCCTGCTGGCCTGTCAAAGTAATAGTCTTGCGCACAGTCGCCATGACGAGTCTCCGAATGCACCAATAGTGTGACTAAATCATACCATTGGTGTAATCGTCAGACATTGACTCGTCAGGATAGTGCCCTTAGACATGTGCGCCGCAGTCACGCAAAGTCCCGCAAAATGCCACAATGAGCAGCCGTAAATCATTGATTTTGGTGGTGAGAGAGGGACTCGAACCCTCGACCTCGGCATTATGAGGCCCAAGCACCAATAAAAATGCCGGGGATTTTGGGGCTCATACGCCATCTAAACCCACCAAATTCGGCTTAAGTGGGGCACAAAACGCGCACACGATGTCTTGGCGTTTCTAGTTTGCCGATTGATTGCATATATGCAATCATTGCACTTGTGAATATCGTCGTCGACACGGACGTATGGGTAGCCGGGGTTCGGGGCTCCGGCCATGCTAATCGTGTGCTGCGCCTTTGTCTCGAAGGACGCTTCATACCTCTCATGGGTGCGGCGCTCCTTGCCGAATACGAGGATCTGTTGGGCCGCGATTCGATTTGGCGCAAGCCACGATTGACGGCCGCGGAGCGCGCAGCCTTCTTGGACATATTTTTGTCGACCTGCCAGTGGACACGAATTTACTACGCGTGGCGGCCCAATCTCGGCGATGAGGCGGACAATCACCTCATGGAATTGGCGGTAGCAGGGCAAGCTGACTATCTCGTGACGCGCAACGTGCGGCATCTACGAGGTGGGGAGTTAAAATTTCCGCACATTTCGGTGGTTACCCCGACACAACTATTGAAGGAGCAAGAATGAGCGCTTTAATCATACGGCTTCCAGAGGAGAAACGGACACGCCTTAAGCTGGTTGCGAAGTCACGCAAGGTGAGCGTAACCAAACTCATTGAAGAGATGGCCACCATTCTGTTGGCGGACTTCGATGCCGAAACTCGCTTCGAATTGCGCGCTGCGCGGGGGCGCGGACGAATCGCGGAGGGACTCGCATTGCTGGACAAAGCGGCGGGGAAACGAGCCCCGAAGCGCAATTGAAATGTGGTGGGAGAGAGACTACCGTGAATCGAATGTAAGCGATTGATTCCGCATATAATATTAGAACGATTGAAAAAAGTTGGGCCTAAAGTGTCACCTACCGAGAATAAATTGTACCCTGCGGCATTCAGGAGTCGTCACGGGTACGCAAGTGTACGTTGGGAGTCATCGGCGGCCCGGAGGGCGTGGTATTTGTGGAACCGGACGGAAGCAGACGCTGCACCCGGCGTTCGCCCTCGCGCCGGATGAACACGAAGCCATACTCTGCCGTTGGCGCGGCCTGCCACCCATCAGCTTCGAGGCCGCGATAGTCGTGGCGGTGGCTGCCAGCAAGCCCGCCAGGACTGATCTTTCGCGGCCGGACCCTTGCGCCGATTCTAAACAACTATGTGGGTAAGGATATGTGTCAGGTCGGCAGGAAAGGAGGCGGGTTTGCCGGCACAGACGAGAAAGCATTCGACAAGTACCAACAGGCGATGGCATCAGCCGCCGATCTGATTGCCGAAGCCGCAGAGTACCATCGGCCGAGAAGGGTAGTGGAGCAGTCGAGCGCCATTCTGCCCTGTGCGGACACCGAAATCGTACATTTCTGAGATTGCACTATTGATCAAGGCGCCACCCGCGATCTGCGAGGCCTTCA
>JANXZQ010000274.1 GCA_025355445.1 Gammaproteobacteria bacterium | reverse complement strand
AGCATCTGTTGTCGTATCTCGAATCGATCTTGCGCGTCTACAACCTCGAAGGCCGGCGCGACAATCTCACCAAGGCGCGCATCAAGATTCTGGTCAAGGCTTTGGGGATTGTCGAATTTCGGCGACGCGTAGAAATTGAATGGGATTTGATCCGCGACGCCGGCGCTCTGCGTGTCACTGAGTCAGAAGTAGAACGCATGCGCGCGTTTTTCGCGCCGCCCGCCTATCTCACCCTGCCCGACGGCGACCCCGCGGCGGGCCAGGAAACCGCGTTTCGCGCCTGGTATCGCTACAACACGGTGGCGCACAAAGTCTCGGGCTACAGGGCGGTATTCATATCGCTCAAGAAACCCGATGTGGCGCCCGGCGACATCACGGATGCGCAGATGGAATTGGTCGCCGATCTCGCCGATCGCTACAGCTTCGGAGAAGTGCGCGTCACCCACACTCAGAATCTTCTGCTCGCGGATGTAGAGCAGGAAAAGTCTTTCGAACTCTGGCAGGCACTCGAAGCGGCGGGTCTCGCCACGCCCAATATCGGAACGCTCACCGACATGATCTGCTGCCCGGGCCTGGATTTTTGCAGCCTTGCCAACGCCCGCTCCATCGACGTGGCGAAGCTCATCAACGAGCGCTTCGACGACTACGATTACGTTTATGACTTGGGCGAACTCGATGTCAAGATGTCGGGCTGCATGAACGCGTGCGGCCACCACCACGTGGGGCATATCGGAATTCTCGGCGTGGATAAGGGCGGCCAGGAGTGGTATCAGATCACCATCGGCGGCGCGGCGGGCGCGGACGCCTCACTAGGCCAGGTGATCGGCCCGTCGGTGGCCAAAGCAGAGGTCGCCGAAACGATGGCGCGCCTGCTCGATGTGTATGTCGAACATCGGCAGGCCGACGAGCGCTTTCTCGACACGGTACGCCGCCTTGGCGTCAGGCCCTTCAAGGAAAGAGTGTATGCCGCGCCGGCTGCTGCGTGACGGCCAAGTGGTCGATGACGACTGGTCGTACCTCGCCGACGCGCAGGGCGAACCGGCCTCGTTGATCCTGAGCTACGCGCAGTGGCAAGCTCAGCCCGATATTTGGACGCAGCGCGACGGCCGGCTCGGCATCGTACTGTCGCCGAACCACCCGGTGAAATTGCTGACACCGCATTTTTCGCGGTTTTCCCTGATCGGCTTGGAATTTTCAGGGCCCAGCGAAGGGCGCGGCTACTCGCAGGCTCGCGTGCTGCGCGAGCAATGGAATTTCGGCGGCGAGTTGCGCGCCACCGGCTACGTGCGCCGCGACCAGGTATTCTTCATGGCGCGTTGCGGGTTCAACAGTTTTGAGCTGCCGGATGCCGACATCGAGCGCGCGAGTACGGCGCTGTCCACCTTTTCCTCGGCTTACCAGCCCTCGAACGACGCCGGCCTGCCGCTCAAGCTGCAGCGCCGCTAGCGGGATATACCTGCCAGCGCCTGAAGCGCAGGCCCACCTTTTGCCCGATGTTGAAGCGCTCACCTTCGTAGCGCTCGCGGCTGACTTCAGCTTCCAGAGGCTCGTTGGCCGGTTGACCTTCCGCACACAACTCCAAGCGAACGATCGGCCCGATGACGCGCACGGCAACGACCACCGCCGGCCAGCCTGCGGCGGCGGCGCCTACTTCGATCTCATGGGGCCGGATCAACGCGATGTTCGTCTCGCTGCCGGTACCTAAGGCCGAGGCGGCCGAAATATCGATGGGCCCCAAGAAGGCACGGTCGCCGCGCAATTGCACCGGCAGCTGGTTGACCTGGCCTAAGAAACGGTGCACGAACGCGGAAGTCGGCAAGTCATAGACCTCGCTGGGAACGCCCGATTGCTCGATGCGCCCGCGATTCAGCACCACGATGGTGTCTGCCACCTCAATGGCTTCTTGCTGATCGTGCGTGACGAAAATGCTGGTGAAATGCAGTTCATCGTGCAGCCGCCGCAGCCAGCGGCGCAGCTCATGGCGTACCTGGCTGTCGAGGGCGCCGAAGGGCTCGTCCAGCAGCAGAACGCCGGGGTCGACCGCCAGCGCCCGCGCCAGCGCCACGCGCTGCTTCTGGCCTCCCGAGAGCTGCGCGGGGTAGCGATCGCCCGCCCATCCGAGCTGCACGAGTTCCAGAAGCGAATTGACCTTTTTGCGTATCTCTGCGAGTGCAGGGCGCTCGCGGCGCGGTTTGACCTTCAAGCCGAACGCGACGTTTTCGAACACCGACATGTGCCGGAACAACGCGTAGTGTTGGAATACGAAGCCGACTTTGCGATCGCGAATCCGCCACAGGGTCGCGTCGCGCCCATCGAACAGCACCTGACCCTCATCGGGCGTCTCGAGGCCCGCGATGATGCGCAGCAGTGTGGTCTTGCCGCAGCCCGAAGGCCCGAGCAGTGCGAGGAGCGCGCCCGTCGGCACATCCAGGTCTATGTTCTCGACGGCCGCGAATTCGCCGAATTGCTTGGCGACGCCGCGCAGCGCAATGCTCATGTGATTACTCTCCGAGTCCGATTCCGAGTCCGATTCCGAGTCCGATCGCGCGCCTGGCGAGCGGCGTTTCGCAGCTCCGGTTGCCGCCATTCCAGAAAACTCTTGCCCGCCAAGGTCAAGAGCGCCAGCAACGCCAGCAACGATGCAACGGCAAAGGCCGCCGTGTAATTATATTCGTTGTACAAGATTTCGACATGCAGAGGCATGGTGTTGGTGAGCCCCCGTATGTGGCCTGAAACCACCGAGACCGCGCCGAATTCGCCCATGGCCCGGGCGTTGCACAGCAGTACGCCGTACATCAAGCCCCAGCGGATGTTGGGCAGCGTAACCCGCCAAAACGTCTGCCAGCCGGTGGCGCCCAAGGACAGCGCCGTTTCTTCATCATCCTTGCCCTGCGCTTGCATCACCGGAATGAGTTCGCGGGCGACGAACGGAAATGTCACGAAAATCGTCGCCAATACGATGCCCGGCACCGCGAATACCACCCGGATGTGATGCAGATTGAGATACCCGCCGAACCAGCCGCGCGAACCGAACAGTAGAATGAAAATCAATCCGGCAATGACCGGCGACACCGCGAACGGCAGGTCGATGAGTGTAATCAACGTGCTCTTGCCGCGAAATTCGAACTTCGCGATGGCCCATGCGGCCGCCACGCCGAATACCAGATTGAAAGGAACCGCGATGGCCGCCACCAGCAGAGTGAGCTTGACCGCGGCCCAGGCGGTCGGGTTCACGATGGCGGCCGCGTAAGCGCCAATGCCCTTGGCGAGCGCCTGAACGAACACGGTCAGCAGCGGCAGCAACAGGAACAGCCCTAGAAATACCAGCGCCACGCCGATCAGCAGCAGGCGAGCCAGCGCAGGAGACTGTGCTGCAGTACGGGTTTCAGCGGCCGCCATGTCGCGACAGGGCCCAATGTTGTAATGCGTTGATGCCGAGCATCAGTGTGAATGACAACACCAGCATCACCACCGCAATCGCAGTGGCGCCGGCATAGTCGTATTGTTCCAATTTGGTGACGATCAGCAGCGGCGCGATTTCGGATTTCATCGGCATGTTGCCGGCGATGAAAATCACAGAACCGTACTCGCCGACGGCGCGCGCGAAAGCGAGCGCAAACCCGGTGAGCAGCGCGGGCCATAACGCCGGCATTATCACCCGCACAAATCCCTGTACAGCCGAGGCCCCCAGCGTCGCTGCCGCCTGCTCGACCTCTCTGTCCAGGTCATCGAGAACGGGCTGCAAAGTTCTGACCACGAAAGGCAGCCCGATGAAGGTCAGCGCGACCACGATCCCCAGCGGCGTAAATGCAACTTTGATCCCAAGCGGCAGCAACCATATCCCAAGCCACCCGTTCGGAGCATACAGCGCCGTCAGCGCTATGCCGGCCACCGCCGTGGGCAGCGCAAACGGCAAATCCACCATGGCATCAACCAGCCGCTTGAAGGGAAAGTTATACCGCACCAGTACCCAGGCGACGATGAGGCCGAACATCACGTTGATCAATGCGGCGATCAGCGACGCCCCGAAACTCAGGCGCAACGACGCGAGCACGCGGGGAGCGGTCACCACTTCGTAGAAATGGCCCCAACCCGACCCCAGGCTGCGGATGAACACCGCCGAAACCGGAATGAGCACCAGCAGCGACAGGTAGAGCATGGTGTAGCCGAGAGTGAGGCCAAAGCCCGGCAGAACACCGCGCCGCGCACGCGGCCGCAGGAGAGTTTTGCCTTCGACTACTGCGGCCGGAACTGCCATACGTGTCCTGATGAGAGGGTGGGGCGCCATGGTCGGCTATTATTGCCGGCTGTTCTGAAGCGCTCATCAGGACAAACCGCGCCTTACTGGCCGTATATCCTATCGAAGATACCATTATCCGCGAAGTGCGTGGCCTGGGCCTTCGTCCAGCCGCCGAATACGGCATCCACGGTGACCAATTGGGGAACGTTCGCGAATTGCTTGGCGTAGCGGGTGGCCACCGCGGGATCGCGCGGGCGATAAAAGTGCTTCGCGGCAATTTCCTGGCCCTGCGCGGAATACAGATATTTCAGGTAGTCCTCGGCGACCTTGCGGGTGCCGTGCTCGTCGACGTATTTGTCGACCACGCTCACCGGCGGCTCCGCCACTATGCTCAAGGAGGGGGCGACGATATCGAACTTGTCGGGCCCCAGTTCCTTGACGGCGAGGAAGGCCTCGTTCTCCCACGCCAGCAGCACGTCGCCGATGCCGCGTTCCACGAAGGTCACCGTCGAGCCGCGCGCACCGGAATCGAGGACCGGAACGTTCTTGTACAACTTCTTGACGAAGGCCTCGGCACTGGCGTCGTTGCCGCCGGGCTGCTTCAGCGCGTAGGCCCACGCCGCCAGGTAATTCCAGCGCGCGCCGCCCGAGGTCTTCGGGCTCGGGGTGATGACGGCAACGCCGGGCTTCACCAGATCGTTCCAGTCATGAATGCCCTTCGGATTGCCCTTGCGCACCAGAAAGACGATGGTCGAGGTGTAGGGGGTGCTGTTATTGGGCAGCCGCGCCTGCCAGTTGTCGGGCACCAACTTGGCCTGGACCGCCAGCGCATCGATGTCATACGCCAGCGCCAATGTCACCACATCGGCCTCGAGGCCGTCGATCACCGAGCGCGCCTGTTTTCCCGAGCCGCCGTGGCTTTGGTTGATCGTCACGGTGTCGCCGGTCTTGCCGAGCCAGTAGGCCGCAAAAGCCTTGTTGTAATCCTCGTACAGCTCGCGCGTCGGATCGTAGGACACATTCAACAGCTTGACCGTGGCGGCGTGTGCGGCCGAACCCATTAATATGACGATGAGCCCCAGCGCGAACCAGAAATACTCGCGTGCGACGCGTCTGCCGTTGTCTTCGTTCATTTCAACCACCCCAGTGAGCGCGCAAACAGCGAGCGTCAACAGGCTAACGGGAGGCGGTGGCGGCCGGAACTAACATCCAGTCATCTGCATATGCGTTTACGGTATGTCGCGCACTGGAATATGTAAATCGCTCAAGATGCGCTCCACCTCTTCCTGGGTTTCCAATTTCTCGGTTTCCTTCACTAACTTGCGCGGCAGGTGCGGCGCGAGCAGTTCGATGAATTCGTACATGTAGGCGCGCAGCAGCGCGCTGCGGCGAAATCCGATCCAGGTCGTATGTCCTTCGAACAGGTGCGATGCGTCGAGCACGACCAAGTCGGCATCGATGACGGGATCGATGGCCAGCCGGGCGAGGATGCCCACCCCTAGGCCGATGCGAACATAGGTTTTGATTACGTCCGAGTCCCGCGCCGTCAATGCCACGTCGAGCGATAGGCCCGCGGTTTCGAATAGCGCCGGCAGCGAGGACCGTCCGGAGAAGCTGAACACATAGGTCACGATCGGGTATTCGGCCAGCTTCTTCAGCGTCAGCTTGCCCGCCGATGCCAGCGGATGGCCGCGCGGCACGACCACCGCTCGATGCCAGCGATACACCGGCAAGCGCACCAGATGCGGGAATTGCTCCTCCGAGCCCGTCGCCATCGCGAAGTCGACCCGATCGCGCGCGACCATTTCCGCGATTTGTTCCGACGTGCCTTGATGCAAGTGCAAGCGCACCTTCGGGTACTTGAGGCGAAACGCGCGAATCACCTGCGGCAATACATAGCGCGCCTGGGTATGGGTGGTGGCGATCGACAGAGTGCCGCCGTCGGCCTTGCGCAGTTCCGCCGAGGTGCGGCGGATATTGTGCATTTCCCGCAGGATGCTGGCAGCGCGCGATATGATTTCCTCGCCCGCATCCGTAGTGCGGGTCAGGGCGCGGCCCTCGCGCTCGAATAGCTGGAAGCCGAGTTCCTCCTCGAGGAGCTTCAGCTGCCGGCTGACGCCGGGCTGCGATGTATGCAGCTGCCGCGCGGCCGCGGTGATGTTCAGCCCGTTCTCATGGACGGCGACGAGATAGCGCAATTGCTGGAGCTTCATCGAACGGCGGACCTTATCGTTGCTTGGGTGCTCATTCACATAGGATATAAGTTTAATCGCGCACGCGCTGCGGCGGCGCCCTCATGCCGCCATCACTAAATCACATGTCCTCATGCGACTTAATTCGTTTCGCGAAGGAGGCGCGCCACCTATAGTTTCGGTATGTCCGATCTACCCAAAGCTCTGCGCGAGCGCGCAGAGGACAGCATTGCCCAACTCCGAAGCGCCGTGTCGGAGTTCAAAAATGTGTGCTACGCCAATAGTTTAGGGTCAGAATCCATGGTCCTCACCGATCTCGTATGGGGCAGCGTTCCCGAGATCGAGATTTTCAGCGTCGATGCCGGTCGGCTGTACCCTGAGACCTACGATCTGATTGACCGGGTGCAGCAGCGCTATGGGCGAGCTCTGACCATGTACTACCCTAAAACCGAGGACTTGGAGGGCTGGGTGGGCGAGAACGGCATCAACGGTTTTCGCCAGGGCCTGGAGCAGCGCCGAGGCTGCTGCGCGGTTCGCAAGGTTGAGCCGTTCCGGCGCGCCGTCACCGGCCGTGGCGCCTGGGTCACCGGCATCAGGCGCGGACAGTCGGCCAGCCGCGCGCTGGCATCCCCCGTGGAATGGGACGGAGAGCACGGCCTGCATAAGGTGAGTCCGTTGCTCGATTGGTCGGAGAATGAGATCTGGGACTACATCCGCAAAAAGCGGCTGCCCTACAACAGTTTGCATGACAGCGGCTTTCCGAGTATCGGATGCGCGCCTTGCACGCGGGCGATTCAGCCCGGTGAAGACGAGCGCGCCGGCCGCTGGTGGTGGGAACGCGGCGACTCGCGCGAGTGCGGCCTGCATCCGCGGCGCCAAATGGGCCAAAGCCTGGTCTATAGCGAGTGAATTACTTTCCCATGTTCTTCGACTTGGCCGGGCAGAAAGTGCTCATCGTCGGCGGCGGCGAAGTGGCGCTGCGCAAGGTTTCGCTGCTGGAGCGTACCGGCGCGTCGATCAACATGGTTGCACCGCAGATCGTGCCCGAGCTCATGCAGCGTGCAGCCGCCGGTCAGCTCAAGCTCGCCATTCGCGAATTTGCCGCGGACGATTTGGACGGCGTGCGTCTGGTGATCGTCGCGACCTCGCGGCGCGCCGTGAATCGTTGGATCGCCACCTTGTGCGAGGCGCGCAACGTTCCGGTCAACGTGGTCGATGATCGCGAGGCGTCGCGATTCATCGTGCCCGCCATCGTCGATCGCGATCCCGTGCTGGTGGCGATCTCGACCGGCGGCACGTCGCCGGTCTTGGCGCGCCGTCTGCGCGAACGGCTCGAGGCACTGATCCCTGCGAGAATCGGCCGGTTGGCCTCGTGGCTGCAGGCGCTGCGTGAACCCGCGCGGCAGAAACTGCGCGATACGGACGAGCGGCGGCGCTTTTTCGAGACGCTGGTCGACGGGCCCGCGGGCCGGCGCTTCGTCGAAGGCGACAGCCAGGGTGCGCAACGCATCGCACAGCAACTGTTGGCGGCGACCTCCACGGCGCCCCGCGCAGCCGGTGAGGTGACTCTGGTGGGTGCAGGTCCCGGCGACCCGGAACTGCTGACTTTGAAGGCGTTGCGTGCCCTGCAAGATGCCGACGTCATTCTGCACGATCGCCTCGTGCCTGCCGCGGTACTCGAGTTCGCGCGGCGCGATGCGGTCCGCATCTGCGTGGGCAAGGCCGCCGGCAATGTCGGCAGCACGCAGCAGGAGATCAATGCGCTGCTGATCGAGAATGCCCGCCAAGGCCGGCGCGTGGTCCGTCTGAAGGGCGGCGATCCCTTTATTTTCGGGCGCGGCGGCGAAGAACTACAGGCGCTCGCCGCAGCGCAAATCAATTTTTCCGTTATCCCGGGCATCACTGCCGCCTTGGGCTGCGCCGCCTACGCAGGCATTCCTCTGACGCACCGCGACCACGCCCAGAGCGTTACCTTCGTCACGGCGCATGCACAAAGCGACGGCGAAACGACGCTCAAGGAGCCGGATTGGCGCGCCTTAGGCCTGCCGGGAGCCACCAGCGTGTTCTACATGGGGCTGGCGCGCCTGGACCACATCGTGGCCAAGCTTCTGGAGCACGGCGCACCGGGCATCCGGCCCGCGGGGATCATTTCTCAGGGCACGACTCCCGACCAACGCGTCGTTACCGCCGCGCTCGCGACCATTGGCGCCGCCGCATCCGCTGCGGGTTTGCAATCGCCGGCGCTGCTCGTCGTCGGCGACGTGGTCGCCCTGCAGCCGTCGCTCGCCTGGTTCGGCACCGGGGCGGCGGCAGTCGAGCTCTGTCAGACGGCGTAACGCTTGCGGGCCTTCAGCCGATGGCCTCGAGAAAGCCCTTCTCTTTCACCCACGCCTGATTGAACAGGCGCGATTGATACTTCGCTCCGCCGTCGCACAGAATCGTGACGATGGTATGCCCGGGGCCCAGCTGTTTTGCCAGCGTGACCGCCGCCGCCACATTGATGCCTGCGGTGCTGCCGAGGAGCAGACCTTCTTCGCGCAGCAACCTGTAAACGAAGCGCATGGTTTGCGCGTCGCAGATCCGCAGCGCATCGTCGATCGGCGCGCCCTCGAGATTGGCGGTGACGCGGCCGGTACCGATTCCCTCGGTAATGGACGAGCCGCCGTCGGTTCTCAATTCGCCGTCTTTGATGTAGTGGTACAGCGCGCTGCCCGGAGGATCGACCAGAACGATACGGACCTTGTCGGACACTGATTTCAAGTAGCGCGCGATTCCCGCGAGCGTGCCGCCGGTGCCGGTGGACGCGCAGAAGGCATCGATTTTGCCATCCGTATCGCGCCATATCTCCGGGCCCGTTGAGTCGAAGTGAGCGTCGCGATTCGCGGTATTGTCGAATTGATTGGCCCAAATCGCACCCGGCAGTTCCTGCGCCAACCGTCCCGCCACCTTCTGGTATTGATTCGGATTGCTGTAGGGCACGGCCGGCACCTTGGTCAATTGCGCCCCCAGCGCTTCGATTATTTGATATTTTTCCGGCGCCTGGTTGTCCGGCATCACGATCACGCATCGATAGCCGCGCGCATTGCATACATGCGCCAAGCCGATGCCGGTGTTGCCGGCGGTGCCCTCGACCACGGTTCCGCCGGGCTTCAAAAATCCGCGCCGCTCGGCGTCCAATACGATCCACTTGGCTGCACGATCCTTGACGGAGCCGCCCGGATTCATGAATTCGGCCTTGCCCAGGATGTCGCATCCCGTCTCTTCGCTCACGCCACGCAGACGAATCAGCGGAGTGTTGCCGATCGCGCCCGTAAAACCGTCACTTACACCCATCATTAGTCCTTCCGCTCGAGCTCACGCCGCATTGTGACGACATCCAGCTCGCCGGTCCATTTGGCGACGACCAGGGTTGCAACTCCGTTACCAATCACATTCGTGAGCGCGCGTGCCTCCGACATGAATCGATCGATGCCGAGGATGAGCGCGAGGCCCGCCACCGGCAGCGTACCCACGGTGGACAGCGTCGCCGCCAACACGATGAAGCCGCTGCCCGTGACGCCGGCGGCGCCCTTGGAGGTCAGCATCAGCACTGCCAGCAGCGTGAGTTGCTGCAGCAGATTCATCGGTGTGTTGGTAGCCTGCGCAATGAACAGCGTGGCCATGGTCAGATAGATCGAGGTGCCGTCGAGATTG
>JANXZQ010000259.1 GCA_025355445.1 Gammaproteobacteria bacterium | reverse complement strand
GGCATGCGGCTCTCGGGCCGGAAGGTGTGGCGGCCGGAAACAGCGCTGGCGACGGCGGATCACAATGTGCCGACCACCTCTCGCAAGCTCGGGATCGCCGATCCGATGGCGCGCGCGCAAGTCGAGCAGCTCACGCGTAATTGCGTAGATTTTTCGATTACTGAATTCGGACTCGACGATCGGCGCCAAGGCATCATCCATGTGATCGGACCCGAGCAAGGCGCTACGCTGCCGGGTATGAGTGTCGTCGCGGGAGATTCTCATACATGCACGCATGGGGCGTTCGCCGCCCTTGCTTTCGGCATCGGCACCTCTGATGTTGAGCACGTGCTAGCGACGCAGAGCCTGTCGCTGAAGAGAATGAAGCCGATGCAGGTCCGTATCGACGGCGAGCTCGCACGCGGAATTACCGCGAAAGATCTGATCTTGTCCCTGATTGGCACCATCGGAACCTCAGGCGGCACTGGTTACGCCATCGAATTCCAAGGCAGCGCCATTCGAGCGCTAGATATGGAAGGCCGTATGACATTGTGCAACATGGCAATCGAGGCGGGAGCGCGCGTCGGATTGGTCGCGGTCGATGAAACGACCATCGACTATTTGCGTGGCCGCCCTTATGTTCCGCGTGGCGCGCTTTGGGATCGTGCCGTTGAGTACTGGCGCACGTTGAAAAGCGACGACGATGCGTCGTTCGATCGCAGGGTCGTAATTGATGCGAGTCGGGTGCAGCCGATGGTCACCTGGGGCACGTCGCCCGAAATGGTCGCGCCGGTCGACGGATGCGTGCCCGATCCGGCGCAGGAGCCGAATGAATGCAAACGCAATGGCATGATGCAGGCGCTGTCCTACATGGGTTTGCGGCCCGGCACGCCGATCTCACAGATTCCACTCGACAAGATCTTCATCGGATCATGCACTAATTCCCGGATTGGTGACTTGCGAGCCGCCGCGGCGATCGTCGGCGGCAGGCGGGTCGCCGCCTCAATTCGGCAGGCATTGGTTGTGCCCGGGTCGGGATTGGTGAAGGCCCAGGCCGAAGCGGAAGGATTGGACCGGGTATTTGTCGAGGCCGGATTCGAATGGCGCGAGCCGGGTTGCTCGATGTGCCTGGGCATGAACGATGACCACCTGAACGCCGGCGAGCGCTGCGCCTCGACATCCAATCGCAATTTCGAGGGACGACAGGGTGCGGGCGGGCGGACGCATCTTGTCAGTCCGGCAATGGCCGCTGCGGCGGCACTCGCCGGACGCTTCGTGAACATTGCGCATTTTTGACGGGAGGTCGAAGTTCCATGCTCGCATTCACGCAAGTTGATTCGCTGGTCGTGCCGTTAGACCGTCCGAACGTCGATACCGACGCGGTCATTCCGAAGCAGTTCCTGAAGTCGATCAAGCGCACGGGTTTCGGACCGAACCTCTTCGACGAATGGCGCTACCTCGACGCCGGATTACCGGGCCAGGATTGCGCCCAGCGACCGCGCAATCCTCAGTTTTCATTGAATCAGCCGCGCTACGAGGGTGCGCAGATCCTCCTGGCTCGGGAAAACTTCGGTTGCGGCTCCAGTCGTGAGCATGCCGCATGGGCATTGCTCGAATTCGGGTTTCGCGCGCTCATTGCACCGAGCTTCGGCGACATTTTCTGCACCAATTGCTTCAAGAACGGCGTGTTGCCGGTCGTGCTGAACGCCAGCATCGTCAGCCGGCTGTTCAGGGCGGTCGCGGCGACGGCGGGTTATCGGCTGCGCGTCAACTTGCAGAAGCAAACTGTAACCACGCCGTCGGGCGAAGAAATGGCCTTCGATGTGGACTCGGATACTAAGTCACGGCTCCTGAATGGCCTCGACGACATCGGACTGACGCTCGAGTCTGCGCCTCAGATACGCGACTACGAAGCTCGGCGGCGCGAACTGGAGCCATGGCTGTTCACGTCGTGACATACGCACGACCTGGCGATGTCTGCGGAGGCGGCGCCGCTCAAGAGCTGAACAAACCGTGAGCGGCGCGCAGGAACTTGGCTGGCTGCTCGAGCGCCGGACCGTGGCCGCAGCGATTGATCAGCACGGCGTCGGCGGTGGCGATCGAACGCAGCAGAGGCAAGGTAGCCTCGGCGAACGGTACCATCCGGTCATTCAAACCATGGACGAAGAGGATCTCAGACGTTATTCGTGCAAGGTCCGCCCCTGTGAGGACGAGTTGATCGAGGTAGGCCTGCTTGTCGCCTGCGAACATTGATGAGAAGTAGTCGGCATAATCTCCTTCGTTCAGAGTCGCGAGGCGCTCCCGGTAAAACTTTTCGGTTAGACCGCTGGCATCGGCGACGATGCTTTCGTACATTTGTTTCAGCTCTTCGAGGGAGCGCGGCGCCGTCCAACCGATCTGCAGAGCGGGAGGAATCTTGAACCTTGCGCCGGGACAACCGGTCACGAGCAACTTGACGAGGTTCGGCCGCGCGGCGGCCAATCGCAGTCCCAGAAACCCGGACAAAGAGTGGCCAATGAAACCCGCTTTCGCACCATTGCTGATCCGATCGAACAGGAATTGCGCTTGACGTGTCCACAGCGCCATATCGAAATAGGGGGGCGATGGCTTGCGTTCCGAGCGCCCGAAGCCGATCAAGTCCACAGCAAGAACGTGGTAGTGCGCGGCGAGATCGTCGAGCACGCGATTCCAGTTCGATGCGGACGACGTGCCGGCACCGGACCCATGCAGCATCAGGATAGGAAATCCGCTGCCTCCCTCGTAGCAATGAACAGCCAATCCTTCGAAATCAAGCTCGAACTGCTTAATGGCCACCCGCAATGCCTCCGAATTTGTTGCGAATATGCCGATGGTTCGCGCGATACGAAGAGGCGGTCCCCAACGCGGTGCCACGAGATCGGTCTATGGACAGCAGCTTAACTGAGTTGTGTCGCTACTTCGAATGCGCGCGCGGCCGGGGCGAACCACTGGTGGTTGCGACCACGATCCATACCGACGGTTCTACCTATAGGAAGGTCGGCGCGCGCATCTTGATTTCGCCGGATGGCACGACGAGCGGGATGTTGAGCGGCGGATGCCTCGAGGCGGATCTGCTGGAAAGAGCCGGGCGAGTTTTGCGGAATGAGCGCGCCGAGCGCGTCGTCTACGATACGACCGGATGCGACGACATCATCTGGGGTCTGGGGCTCGGTTGCGAGGGCGTGACCGAGATCTGGTTGCAGCCGACCTCCGCCGAGCAGGGATACGAGCCGCTGGCCTATTTGCAGCACTGCCTGCAGCAGAATCAATCGGGATCGATCGCAACCGTCGTCGGCGGCCAGGCTCTTGCGGGCGAGCTGGGTCGACACGGTTATGCCGGAATTCGCAGTGACGACCCACTCGCGGCGCGCCTCGGTTCGATCGAGGCCCAAGAGCCACATCTGGAAATGATTCCCTATCTCGGGCGCGACCTGGAGGTATTTTCCGCACCGATCACGT
>JANXZQ010000227.1 GCA_025355445.1 Gammaproteobacteria bacterium | reverse complement strand
GTTGCGGATGCCTCGCTCCTTCAACGTGTCGATGACCACCTTCATGTAAGGCATGGTGGTGGTCAACAGCGCCGACATGCCCAGAATGTCGGGCTTATGCTTGGCGAGCGCGTCCAAGTACTTCTCGACGGGATTATTGATGCCGAGATCGATGACCTCGAAACCCGCGCCCTCGAGCATCATCGAGACGAGATTCTTGCCGATGTCGTGAATGTCGCCCTTGACCGTGCCGATGACGATCTTGCCGATGGGTTCCACACCTGTTTCCGCCAGCAGCGGCCGCAGGATCTCCATCCCGCCCTTCATCGAGTTCGCGGCCAGCAGCACTTCGGGGACGAACAGAATGCCGTCGCGAAAATCGATGCCGACGATGCGCATCCCTTCCACCAAGGCGTCATTCAGAACCCTTTCGGCTGACCACCCGCGCCCCAGGAAAATCCGCGTGGCTTCCTCGACCTCGGACTTGAGGCCGTTGTAAAGGTCGTCGTGCACCTGCTCGGTGAGTTCCTCGTCGTTGAGCGACCCTAAGTCGAATTCACCCTCGGTGACCTCTGACATCTCTCTCTCCAACAGTTATTTTCCGAACAGCCACTGGACCTTACGCGGCCCTCATCCTATTCCATGTTAAGACGCAACCGACCTCTGGACTTGCAATATCGCGACGGAAGCATATCCAGACGCGACATCTAGGTCACCGGCGGCGCGCCACCCTGCGCCTTGCGCCGCGCCACATACTCGTCCAGCGCCTCGACAATAGCCGGATCGCGGGCGGGCGCGACATAACGCTTCAAGTCGCTCTTCCAGATACCGCTGGCGCGCTCGGTAGCCGTTTTTGACCCGTCGTCGGCCCACTGGCCGGCGTTGCGCCAATCGGAGACCAAAGGTGCATAAAAGGCGCTGCGATACCGTTCCATAGTGTGCGCGCAGCCGAAGAAATGGCCTCCGGCGCCGACCTCGGCCACTGCCTCGAGAGCCAAATCGGGCGCCGCCGCCCCCACGGGCTGGAACACCTCGGCGAACATCTGCAGCATCTCAATATCGAGGATGAATTTCTCGTACGAAGTCGTCAGTCCGCTCTCCAGCCAACCTGCCGCGTGCAAAATGAAATTGCAGCCGCCGAACAGTGCGCCCCATAGGCTCATCTGTGATTCATACGCCGCCTGCGCATCCGGGGCATTCGATGCCGTCGCATTCGAGGAGCGCCACGGCAGCCCGAGAAAGCGCGCCAATTGCCCGGCGCCGAATGCCGCTTTCACATACTCGGGCGTGCCAAAGGCAGGCGAGCCGGATTTCATGTCCACGTTGGAGGTAAAACTGCCGTACACAATGGGCGCGCCGGGCTTGACGATCTGGGCGAGAGTCAGACCCGCCAGAAACTCAGCGTGGGCCAGGGTCAGTGCGCCCGCGATGGTCACCGGCGCCATCGCTCCGGCCAGGGTGAATGGCGTGATGATGAGCACCTGGCCGGCCAGCGCGAAATCGATGATGCCGTCCGCCATCGGTATGTCGAGCTGCAGCGGCGAATTGGTGTTGATGATGGTGTAGGTGTACGGGCGCGAGCGAAACTCTTCCGGCGATATGCCGTGCGCGAGCCGGATGAGTTCGAAATTGTCGGCCACTTGAGCGTGGCCGCGCGAGAAGATGAAGGGAACCTTATCGGTCAACATCAACTGTGCGCGGGTCACTTCCAGATGCCTCACGGCCACGGGTATGTCCTGCGGCTCGGTCGCACCCCCGAGCACGTGGATCACCTCGTAGCTCTGGCACAGCTTCATGAGGTTGCAAAAGTCTTCGAACGTCCCGGAGCGACGTCCGTGTTCTGTATCCATGATGTTCGGAGGGCCCGAGGTGACCGCAAATGCGACGTTCGGGCTGGTGAGCGGAACATGGCGTTGCGGATCCACGGCGTGCAGCGTAATTTCGTGCGGTGCCGCGGCGAGCGAGGCGGCCACGAGCGCTCGATCAATGCGCACCATTTGCGTCGACTCTTCGACGCCGGCGCCGGCATCGCGGAACCGAGTGCGCGCGTCAGGGGACAGCACCTTCATCCCTTGCGTCTCGAGAATGACGAGCGCGGCATCATGCACCGCCGCGACTTGGTCATCCGAGAACACCCGCGCCGGTGCAAACGGATTGCGCAAATGCCGGTAGGGCCGCGTGCGGTCGAACACCGCATGGCTGACGTCGGCACTTGAAGGTCGGCGTCTGCTGCGTCGGCCAACCGTCTCTGTGGGTTCTGTCATGTGTACTCTTCTCGGGTTTGAGCGCGGGACGTGATTATAGAGAAAACATGCCGGTGCCGTGCCGGTGCGTGCTTCACGTTGTGGCCTCGCGCGGCGATAATTTTTATCGGTATGCCTTTATCCGATATGCACCGCCCGCTACATGCCTTTATCCGATATGCGGAACTCGAGCGACTGCGCGGCCCGATGCCTGCGGACGTCCCGTCGCCGTTGAACGCGCCACTGCCTCCGCCAGATAGTCGCCTCCCGCCGTCGCGGAATGCGCGACTTTCTCGGTAACGCTGGTCTCCACGTGTGGGTCGGCAGCCCCTGCTCGCAAAGCCGCGGCCAGCGCGAGTTCGCGCGAGACGCGTTCGGCATGCGCAAGCGCCGGCACTGCGTCCTCATAATCCTTGCTGCCGGCTGGATCGTGCACCCGGAAGACTTTGAAGGTCGGTTGATTCACCAGAATCTCGACGCTTTGGGAAACGATCCCGGCGACCGCGCCCACCGCATTGCAGACCGCCGCGTGGGCAGGGATGGTGAGTTCACAGCCGAGTCGGCGCGCCACTTCGGGATAGTAAGCGCCGACCGGAGCCCCGATGGCGATCAGCGGTCGCGCCAGCCCCAGCGTCGCCTGCACCAGCTGCGAGAACCGCCGTCCGGCAACCGTGTCTTCGATGAGCCTCGCACCCAATTCGCCCCAGCCGCGCGCCTGCGACTGCAGTCCCGGGTCGTTCGCCAACGCCGCCGCCAAC
>JANXZQ010000216.1 GCA_025355445.1 Gammaproteobacteria bacterium | reverse complement strand
GGCGCCAGCGCGCCTTGTGGGGCCGTGCATGCATGAGGCAGAAAGCTGCACCACACCCTCTTCGTTCGGCAGTCCACCGAGGCCGACCGACCGGTCGTTCGGGTCGAGCTCCTGGATGTTCACGCCGGCGATGATCGCGTCGAGCGTGTCGGCGCCCTTCATGAGCATGTCGTAGGCGATCTTGACGCCGCGAATGCCATTGTCCGAGGCCACCACGCAGGGCTGCGAACCCTTCGGGATGATGACGGCGGGCGCCGGGAAACTCGAGGACCGGGCACTCGCCGCGTCGACGACGGGTACCGCGGCGGCCCCGGCCAGTAGGAACTCGCGACGGGAGATGGTTGCGCTCATGGAAACCTCTTCTGAAGAACAAGACAGGAACCAGTAGCAAGGTGCCGTCTAACGCTCTGCGCTTCTGCCGCGAGGCCGGTGAGGCCGCCGCAGTCCTTAGATAAAGCATACATCGGGGCGGCCGAACCGCTTTGGCCTCGACAGCAGCAAGCGCGTGTTAGACCGCTACTCGCAACGCCCGACCCACGGGCCCTCTACGCAGGGCCAACATTCTTTGCCCAGGACCATCCGACGATTCGCCATCCCTTGGGCCCTTTCAGCATCGCGAACGTGAAGAACGACCCCGTCTCCTTGACGGACTTCCCCTTGAGCTTGAAGGCGTACGTCGAGGGAATCACCACATATGCGCGACTGCCGTCCACGTCGACGTGAAGCGGTATGCCCAGCGTCACCACGCCGTCGGTGATCCCGCGTCGGGCAGCATCGGCATCGTAGTCCTTCATCCACGTAGCGCATGCGCCGTTACCATGCCACACGAACGGGGCGAACTCATCGACGATCGCGACGGCGGCGGCGCAGGCAGCGACCGCGCCCTTTGTGTCCCCCTTGTTGAAGGTGTCGATGAATTCGTGGGCCGGTTTGAGGACCTCCGCCTGCGCCTGTGCAATGGCCGGGCGAGAGATCATGGCGGCAAGGACCACGAGGGCGAACGCGGGCAGGGACGACTTCATCGGGAAGGCCTCTGGTTCAGGATGGTTGCACAGGCGCGGCATTCGTCGCGCCGAGCCAGACATGTCCGCAGTGCTCTGGGTGCGGCCGTTGTGCGGGCGGCGAGGGCGCGCATCCGCCACGCAAGGGCGGTCCGCCTCGATCAACAATGGCCGACAACGCTTAGCGCAGAGTCGGGGTCTAACGACCGCAATTCTGTTGCGACGCATTCTAACAGAGTGTGGCACGCGCGGAGCGCGCGAGCCGCTTCCAAACTCGCCCGTGCCGTCAGCAGCAATTGCTGTGTTAGGCCGCCGGCACAACCCGGTTGACCCGCATTGGTTGAACGTGGAACCATGTCAGCGACCGCCACGCCCACTCCACGGGTCCGAATTGAAAGCGCTGGAACCACCAGTTGCTGTAGAGGACCTGCACGACGAAGAAGGCGTTGATCAAGAGAACACTGTACCAGCCAGCCACCCGTGCCGTCGTGCCGTCGGCATATGCGATAAGGCCAAGCCCTCGCCCAAGCACAAGCGAGAACATCACGGACTGCATGAGGTAATTCGTCAGGCTCATGCGTCCAACTGTCGCAAGTGGTACCATGGCCGCCTTCGCGCGGTGCCAGTGCGTGAAGAGCAGCGAAACACTCGACAGATAGAACAGCGACAGCCCAATGTTGCCAAGTGTCCGGTACACCCTCCACCCGGCGATGGCGTTGGGCAGCGCGATCCGAAACATTTCGAGGCCTCTCCCTGCCAAGGCGACGACGAGCGCCACGCAAGCGACCCATGCAAGCAACCGTGTGTGCTGGACCACATCGTCAAAAATGCGCCTGCGGCCCGCGTACAACCCCAGCAGGAACATGCATACAATCACGGCCTGGCGGCTCCTTCCACCTTGAGCGGTCCCGATGAAGTCGGTCAGCAGCGCCACAACTCGTGCGGACCCCAGGCAGACGCTCTGACGATAGTCAACGACCATGCCTGGAACTGCATCGCATGGCGGTGGAGGATTGGTCTGCGCGACGGTCGTGTTCGGCGGTGTTCGCGGGTTGGCCGTTTCGACGGGGGTCGGACTGGAACGCGTCCGCGACGGACCCGATCGAGCACGAGGTGACATGGCGAACATCAGTGAGGCCGCGGCGAGGGCGAGGATGAGGCTCGGGCGCCACCGGCGAACCAAGAGCAGGAGCCATGCGAGCAGGGCGAAGTTGAGCAGAATGTCGCCGCTCCAGATGAACACCAGATGCGCTGCGCCGATCACGCCGAGAATCGCCGTCCGCCACAGATAGCGAAGGATGAATGGCCGCGCCGCGTTCTCGGCCCGGAGCAGTTGAAGGGCGAACCCCAGGCCGAAGAGAAACGAGTACGCTGTATAGAAAGATCCTTCCGCCAGAAAATGAATTGACTTCGATAACCCACCTGTCGTGTTCGCCCAGTTTGGGAGCAGTATCCCCAGTAGCGCGAAGCCGCGCAGGACATCGACCACCTGGATCCGCTGCTGCCCAGCGACGGGACCGAATTGAGCAACGGGTGCAACGTTTTCAGCTGCGGGCATCGAGCCTCACACTGTGGTCATGAGCGCTTTCACTGGCACCAACCGCGCGGGCGGTCTAACGGACTGCGCTTCTGCTGCGGGGGCCTGCCGAAGCCGGCGCCAACCAACCAATAGAACATAACTGGCGGCGGCTGAGGCGCTTAGGACCCCGGCAGCAGCAAGCGCGGGTTAGGTTGCACCGTCAGGGGACTCGGCGCTTGGGGCGCCGATCAGGCGAGCTCGAATAGCTCAACACGCAGGATCCGCCGCGTGCGTTCACCCAATTCGATGTGAGAAGGTAATCGCGCCGTCCGAGCCTCACGGTCGCCCGCGCGCCGTTCGATGCAACATATTGATCTGGGAAAGCAAGTTGAGGGGTCCCGCAAATCGACGCCGGCGCTCTCCCCAGCGAGTCATACCATCCATTCCTGGCGGAATTGGTGACTGAGTTGATGTACTCATGCACGAGGGTCGCTGCCATGGCATCGACGCCCGCATTGCCATTCGGGCCTGTCGTCGGCTGCTCCGGAGCGCATCGGGCAGGACATCGAGCCGCATTGCCGACCCAGGCATACTTGATGTCCGAGCCTGCAAGCGAGAAGTGGCTCCAGCCTCCGCACGACCCATCGCAAAAGGAGCTCGGCGCGACGTCTTGGGACGTGAGCACCATGTAAACACCATCGGTATCCGCCGGGAGGCCCGCCGCGATCGCCCGAGAGACGATCATCCTAAGCTGTGCGTTGTCCGGTGCAGTACCCTGAGAATAGGAATCCATTGCCGAGCCGCGGAAATTGACAGCGTTGGCTACGTTCGCCTTTGAAGCGTCGTAGTACGTGGTGATGAAGTTCAGGTAGGCTGAGCCGCTTATGTTCTTCGCAAGATCCGTGAGAATCGCCCGGGCTGCATTGTCAGGCCAATCGCCGTACCAGATGTAGTAAAGGCTGGGCCCCTTTGGAGTGGTCAGGACCTTGCCGCCGTGATAGTCTATCCCGTTCGTGGAACTGGGGCCGGGAGTGAGATTGGAGCTAGGTGTGGCCTGAGGTGCTCCTCCACACCCAGTGAGGTTTGCCACAGCCAGAAAAGCAGCGAAGAGACCCCGCATGATCGGTTTCTCCGGAGTGCAACCTAACGACCTGTGTTTCTGCCGCGGCGCGCTTGCCGCGAAGCGGCATCATGCGTGCGCTGTCGGCAGCAAACGCGTGTTAGACAACAGCCCGCTCAGGCGCTGAGGGCCGCCGCCACCGCGCGTGGATTGGCGGCTGCGACGCGCAGGAGCGCCCGGGCTGGACCGTCAGGTGTCCGCCGACCCTGCTCCCAATTTCGCAGGGTGGCGACGCTGACCCCAATCATGAGGGCGAATTCTTCTTGCGTTGCATCCAGGCGCTCCCGCACCTCGCGCACATCATCGGCCGCGAATTTCGTCACACGCGCAGCTCGC
>JANXZQ010000213.1 GCA_025355445.1 Gammaproteobacteria bacterium | reverse complement strand
GCCCGAGTTCGTCGCGCAGCTGCTTGCGGATCAAGTATTTCTGCACCTTGCCGCTGATGGTGAGCGGGAAGCTGTCGACGAAGCGCACATAGCGCGGCACCTTGTAATGAGCAATCTGCCCGCGGCAAAACTCGCGGATTTCTTCCTCGGTGACGATGATGCCGTCGCGCAGCCGGATGCAGGCGCAAACCGCTTCCCCGTACTTGGCGTCCGGCACGCCCACGACGGCGACATCGAATACCGCCGGGTGACGATAGAGAAATTCCTCGATCTCCCGCGGATAGACGTTCTCGCCGCCGCGGATGATCATATCCTTCACCCGACCGACGATGTTGCAATAGCCTCGCTCATCGATTACCGCCAGATCGCCGGTATGCATCCAACCGCCGGCATCAATGGCATCCCGCGTGCGTTCGGCATCATCCCAGTAGCCCCGCATGACGCTGTAGCCGCGAGTCAGCAGTTCGCCGGCGGTGCCGCGCGGCGTGACCCGCCCGTCGGCGTCGATGATTTTCACCTGGACGTGCGGATGTACCCGGCCGACTGTGCCGACGCGCAACTCGAGGGGATCATCGGGCCGGCTCTGGAAGCTTACCGGACTGGTTTCCGTCATGCCGTAGCAGATCGTGACCTGCGGCATGTGCATGTCGGCGACGACCCGGCGCATCACGGCGGTCGGACAGGGCGATCCGGCCATGATGCCGGTGCGCAGCGACGATAGGTCGAACTCGCCGAATCGCGGGTGCTCCAGCTCCGCGATGAAC
Source organism: Gammaproteobacteria bacterium (assembly GCA_025355445.1). Lineage (GTDB taxonomy): Bacteria > Pseudomonadota > Gammaproteobacteria > Steroidobacterales > Steroidobacteraceae > Bog-1198. Next base: position 3,256 of record JANXZQ010000213.1, on the reverse strand, counting down.
ATGGTCGGTACCCCGTACAGCGCGGTGCAGCGCTCCGCCGCCACCGTCTCGAGCACCGCCAGGGGCTCGAAGCCCTCGCCGGAAAACACGCTGGCCGCGCCGTGCGTCATGGCCGCAAGCACGCCGAGCACCATGCCGAAGCAGTGATACAAGGGTACGGGGATGCAGACCCTGTCTTCTGCGGTGAGCTGCATGCCCTCACCGACGAAGAATCCATTGTTCACGATGTTGAAATGCGTCAGCGTGGCACCCTTGGGCGTGCCGGTGGTCCCGCTAGTGAACTGGATGTTGAATACCTGGTCCGCGTCCACCTGCTGCTCCATCAATGCCAACGATAATTTCTCGACATCGCGCCCGGCAGTGATCAGATCCTCGAATGACAGCGTCCCGCGCAGCGGCTGCGCGCCCAATTGAACCAGCATTCGCAGCTCCGGAAAGGCGGCGCACATCAGCCGCCCGGGCTCGGCCGTGGACAGTTCGGGGATCAGGGACGCCAGCATCCCCGAGTAGTCGCTGCTCTTGAAGCGCGGCGCGAATACCAAGGCACGGCAGCCCACCAGTCGCAGCGCAAACTCGAGTTCCGTCGTGCGGTAGGCAGGGTTGATGTTCACCAGCACCAGTCCGGCGCGCGCCGCGCCGAACATGGTCAATATCCACTCGGCACAATTCGGCGCCCAAATGCCGATGCGATCGCCGGCCTTAAGTCCGCAAGCGGCCATGCCGCGTGCGACTCGTTCGATCTCACGGTCCAGCGCCGCGAAGCTGTAGCGTAGCGACTGAAACGGCACCACCAGTGCGTCACGCTCCGGAACTTGCGCGGCCGCAGCCTTCAGAACACCGTCGACGGTTCGGTAGAGCAAGGGCCTATCGCTGGTCCCCGACACGAAACTCAAGGCTGTCCCGGTGATCGGATGCATGAGACCTTAATCAGTTCGGCCGCTAAAAATGATAGTGCGCATCGACGCCATACATACGCGGCGTGCCGACGTGGCGGTAGTCGAAGCCGAAGCCCTGCACGTTCACCGCGTTCGTCAAGTAGAACTTGTTCGCCATGTTACGCCCCCAGACGCCGACGTCCCACTTGTCGTCCGCCGACGCCAGACTCAAGCGCCCGTTCAGCAGCGAGTAGCCTCCCTGGGAGATCGCATCCTCATTGGGCAGCGCAAGATACTGCTTGGAATTGTAGTTGGTGTCGAGATGCAAATTGATCTTGACCGCGTCCGTCTGCCACGCTTCCCAGTCGGCGGCCAATGTTCCGGAAACATGCGGCGCATACGGCAATTCTTGTCCATCGATGGAACCCGTTGACAGCACCCCGTCCTGCACGTCGGAATGCAGGAACCCCACGCTCGCACGCAAGGTCAAAACCCTAATCGGACGGGTGATGATCTCGAGTTCGCCACCGTCGATCTTCGACTTGCCGAGGTTGATCAGCGGCTGCTGCCCGGTCGGGTAGACGTTGATGATCTGCTGATCCTTGTACTGGTAGTGGAACACCGCACCGTCCACTTGCACCCGGTGGTCCAGCCAGGACGTCTTGAAGCCCGCTTCGTACGAGTCCAGCGTTTCCGGCTTCACTGTCGTCAGATCTTGCGGAGTGAACAGGAATTGGGCGTTGAACGCCGCCGAACGGTATCCCTTGCTGTAATTGAAATACAGCAATGCATCCTGAGTCAGCGCGAAGTCCACCCCCGCGCGTCCCGTAACGGCTGTGTTGTGCAAGTACTGGTTGCGCGTCTGGTTCACCGCCGCGTCGTAGCCCGGAGAGCCCGGGAGCACCAGCGTCGGCCCGACAGTGCCGTTCGGCTGCTGGGTAAAGAAGCCGAGATTGGCAATGGGCACTTGATCGCTGCCGCGCAGCTGATCGAGCGCGTTCTTTTGCGCACCGTTGTCATGGTTGTAGCGCAGGCCCGCGCGCAGCGTGATCCAGTCCGCCAGCTTGTAGCTGTCGTCGGTGTAGGCAGCCCAGCTGTTGCGGATCTGATCGAACGAGTTGTAGTAATCACAGCCGAGATTGATGTTCACGCCGGCGTTGTAGCCCGCGCCCGGACCGAAGGAACTCGCGGCGCAATCGCGGTAGTCATTGAAAGTATTGAATGCCGGATCGGTGAAGATCTTGTTCTCGGTCGAATTGAAGATGATCTCGTGCTGGTAATAGACGCCCAAGATATAGCGCAGCGGCGCGTCGCCGGTCGAGGTGAGGCGCAGGTCTTGAGTGACCTGACGCGTCTTGCCGGTATAGGGAATTTTCCAAATGCCGTACGGCGCTCCATCCGTCCCTTCCGGATTGAACAGCGCGCCTTCGTCCCAGGACGTGATCGAGGTCATCTTGTTGGCGGGCGACACCGACCACTCGCCCGTGAGCTCGACCGCCTCATTGTCCTGGCGGCGGCGCGGCGTGTAGTTCTGCGCCACCTGATAGTTGGTCAACGGCGCTCCGGTGGAGGTCCCGTCCTGAGTGCGAAAATAGCCGGTGAATCCGACGCCGCCCGGATTGCCGGGCGATGGTGCCGCAAGCCGGCCGTCGACAATCGCGTAATTCTGGGGATCCTGCATGCTCTTCGACGCGCGCAACGTGAATTCAAGGTCGTCGCTCGCTTTGAAAAGGAGCGACAGGCGCACGCCGTACTGGTCCACGCCTTCGAGGTCAGGCGAGCCCGGCAGCACATTCTGGATGAAACCGTCAACCTTCGTGTAGGTGAACGCGAATCGAACCGCAATCCGATCCGGAATCAACGCAGTCTGAAACGCCCCCTCCACTTCGCGGCGGTTGTAGTTGCCGACTCCCACTTTGATGTCGCCCTCGGTATCGAAGCCGGGTTTTCGGGTGATGAAATTGATGGCGCCGCCGGTAGTGTTCTTGCCGTACAGGGTTCCCTGCGGGCCGCGCAGGACTTCGACGCGCTCGAGATCATAGAGTTCGACGCCGAACAGCGTGAAGTTTCCCTTGTAGACCTCGTCGATGTAGCTCGCCGCTGTTCTCGCTGCGCGGCGTGTCCATGTTCGACTACAGCCTCAACCAGTCGAGTCCGGTGGCAAGCTATATCGACGAGGTCTACAAGGGTAACTTCACGCTGTTCGGCGTCGAGCTGTACGATCTGGAGCGCGTGGAAGTGCTGCGCGGACCGCAGGGAACTCTGTACGGCAAGAACACTACCGGCGGCGCCATCAATTTCATCACCCGAAAACCCGGCTTCGATACCGAGGGCGACATCAAAGTGGGAGTCGGCAACTACAACCGCCGCGAAGTGGAGGG
>JANXZQ010000209.1 GCA_025355445.1 Gammaproteobacteria bacterium | reverse complement strand
CTGCCGCGCCCTACATTGCCCGGATTGATGCGCAGTTTCCCCAGCGCCTCGGCGCAGGCGGGGTGGGCCTTGAGCAGCTTATGGCCGTTGAAATGAAAGTCGCCAACCAGCGGCACGCTGACACCCTGGGCGTCCAGGCGCTCACGGATGTAAGGCACCGCGGCGGCGGACTCATCGTTGTTGACGGTGATGCGCACCAGTTCGGAGCCCGCCTTCGCCAGAGCTTTGACCTGCGCCACCGTGCCTTCGATGTCGGCCGTATCGGTGTTGGTCATGGACTGAACGACGATCGGCGCCTTGCCGCCGATGGTCACCGCACCTACTTTTACGCCTAGCGACGTTCTGCGAGAAATCATGCCGCCAATTATACCAGGGGTACGCCTTTCGCCACGCGCACCACCACGGTACCGGCGATTTTGTCGTGCCACGCTTGATTATTGCGATCGAGGGCGATCCAGATGAATCCAAGGCCGGCCACGGCCAGCGATAGGAAACAGCTGAGTGCGCGGATGATGGCGGTTTCCCAGTCCACTTCCCGCCCGTCCAGTCGCACCACGTGCAGGTCAAGCACGATGCCGCCGACGGTCGAACCGCGCAATTTCCACATCACGGCGCCGTAAGCGGCCAGTACCAGCAATTCGAGGTGATGCTGACCCAGCACGCTCAAGCAGAAGCCCACCAATAAGGCGTCTATTAATAGGGCCCCGATACGCACCCAGAAGCCCGCCCGAGGCATCGCCGCAGTAATGGGCTGCGGCGCCGGAGCTGCCGCAAAGGGCGCGGCTTGCGGATCAGGCGCCGCGGTAGCGCTGGCCGCAGGCGCTGCACCTGCCGCCAGGGCCGCGGTTGGCGATGCCGGCGCCCTGGGCGGGCCCTCTTTGGCGGCCCGGTGCGCCCGCACCGCCTGGATCACGGTGTAGACCACGGCGCCGAACCCCAGCACGCCCAAGAGCTTGTACACGAGAAATCCGACTACCGGCACCAGGTACAAACCCAGCACCAGCACGCCGCCGATCAGCACGGCGAACACCGGATGACTCATCGGGCCCGCGCCGCGGCTGCCCGTCACGCGCCGTCCCAGCCATGCCAGCATGACGGCTTTGCCAAATAAGCCGGCGCAAAACAATGCGACCAGAACGAAGGGCACGGCAGGAATGCCGATCACTGTGACGAACAACAGCACCACCAGAATGGGGGTCAGCAGCATGGCAATGAGCGCTGCCAGCACCGATTGCCCGGGCTGCGCCTCGAAGGTCTGCACGCAGCGGGTTATACCCTCGCGGAACAACAACGCGAGCACCGCGTAGAGCGCCAGACAGGCGAGCGCCAAGCTCCACGCCCAGCCTAGGCCGGGCGCCAGCGCGAGCGGGCGCCCGTACAACAGGCAGTGGCGGACCCAGGAGCGCAGCCAGCCCACACTGCCGAAGTCGCCGGAAAAGACATGTTGAACGTCGCCGTGAATGATCGCGGCGGGATCGCGCTGCAAGTTGCCGCCGACCACCACCACGCTGCCGTCGATCTGTGCGTGCGGCCCGAGTTCCATACTTCCCAGCACCGCGACGACGTCGCCGTCCACCTTGCTGTCGATATAGGTATTGCCGAGAACTGAAACGGTGCCGTCACTGACGTCGCCGGTGACGCGCGTATCGCCGAAGATCGAGACCACTTCCCCGGCCTCGCCGTCGCTGGTCGAGGATCCGAAGATGGACACCACCGAGTCGGCCGTTTCGCCGCGCGGCAGAGTCGAGTCATGGCCGAGATTGACCAGGTCGTTGCTGTGCTCGTGGCGGTCGTGCCAATAGTGATGATGGTGCCGGTAACGCTTTGCCTCCGGACTCGTGTCCGCGTCATCGAGGCGACCCCAGGCCTCATCGCCGCTCGCAGCCGCGGAGTTCGAGATTGTCGGCGTGGAGATGGACGTCTCCGGATTCGCCGGATTTGCCGGCGTTGCAGCGGTTGGGGGAGCCGCTTGTGCAGTGGCCACGACCAAGAGGCTGCACAGCGGCACCACCGTCAGGGACACCACCGCCAGGGATACGAGTCGTCGCAACAGGGAGTTGTTCATGGGATTTTCACTTGCCGTTCAGCGGCTGAAGGTAGAGCGTGCGATACACGGCGGCGCCGAGCCCGAATAGCACCGCATACAGCAGCGCGCAGACCGCGATGCCTTGATAAAGCCAAGTGACCGGCAGAGTGCGCGCTAGCAGCGTAACGAGATTGCCGGCCGAGGCCACGAGCAGCGCGATCTGGCGTGCCCAGCTGAGGGATATCGTGCCGGATTCCAGCAGCGAGCGTAGGCTCGCGACTGCTGCAGGGCCGCCCACGAACACCAGCGCCACCAGTGCGGTGCAAATCACCAGGAAGGCGATACGCGCCGGCGCCGGCCAGTGCATGAAGCTGCGGCGCCACCAAGGCAGCGCGGCGCGCCGCTCCAGTTCGTTGAATACCCGGGCTTCGAGGCTCGCCGGTGCGCGGCGCAAAGGCAGCTGGCGCAAGGCTCCGTCCAGCAAGCTTTGCAGCACCTCGTCAGGTTCGTGGTTACTCATTGCTACCTCTAAAGGCCTTCGGCAGTGATGCCGCTCGATTCAAGATGAGGCAGCAACGCGGCGCGAGCGCGCCGGATGTCGGTTTTGACCTTGGCCAGCGAGGCGTGCAGCTTGACGGCAATTTCTTCATAGGACATATCCTCGAAGTGATACAGCACCAACGGCAGCCGCTGTTGCTGGGGCAATTTGCGCAGTGCGTCGTCGATGAGCGCGCGGCGCTGCTCCGCACCCAGATCCGCAAGCAGTGTGTCCGGTACGGGCACATCCATTTCCGGCGCCGATGACTCCTCGTCCGCGGCCGCAGAGCGCAGCTCCGAGAACAATCGCCAGCGTTTGCGATACCGGGTCAAGTGATTGAGGGTCAAATGGGTGGTCACGGTCTTGAGCCAGCCGCCCGCCGTGGGGCTGCCGCGCAGCTGCGGATAATGTTCGTAGGCGCGCAGGAACACCTCCTGCGCAATATCCTCGGCCTGGCTGTCATTGCCCGCCAGGCGGGCGGCCGTTGAGAAAACCATGTCCTGATACGCACGCATGAAAATCGTGAACTCGGTTGAGCGGTCAGGCTCGGTGGATGAGTGATGCACTGGAGTGTGTTCGTTTAGACCCAAAACACCGCCGGCCGGTAAAAGTTGCAGAACCGCGCAGGCGGCGCAATCACAACATTCTGGAAATCTGTCTAGGGCGCTGTACTCGATGTATCGAGGCGGTGAACGAGGTTGGCCTTGACCGCCGGCCATTCGCGGTCGAGAACGCTGTACACGCAGGTGTCACGCAGCGTGCCGTTCGGCTGAATCATATGCTGGCGCAGTATCCCGTCCAATCGAGCACCCAATCGCTCGATCGCCGCGCGGCTTTGGCGATTCAAGAAATGCGTGCGGAATTCCACCGCGATGCACTTCAGCTGCTCGAAGGCATGGGTCAACAGCAATAGCTTGCACTCGGTGTTGAGGGCACTGCGCTGCACGCGCTGGCGATACCAGGTGGAGCCGATCTCCACCCGCCGATGGACCGCGTCGATGTGCATGTAAGTCGTCATGCCCACCGCCGTGTTCGTGGATTTCTCGATGACGGCAAATGGGATCATCGAGCCTTTCGCTTGCAGTTCCAGGCGCCGCTCAATCTCCGCCCGCAGCCTATCGGGGGTGGGGACGGACGTGTACCACAATGTCCATAACTCGCCGTCTTTTACAGCCTCCACGAGCTCATCGTGATGCGACTGCGACAAGGGGACCAGCGATACTTGCTGCCCATGCAGGGACACGGATTGCGCAAAGCCCATGGTTACCTTGGCGACACGAGGATGGCTGCCGATTATGAAGATGGCGCGTCGTGAACGCCAATCCGCATAATGCAGCCATGACTACGCGAATCGTTTACTCCACAGGCATCGGCGCGCTGTGTCCCAATTGCCGCCGGCCCGTGCGCGACTGTGTGTGCGCGAAAGGCGCTCCCGGCGCCGCCAAACCCTTAGGCGTGCGGGTGGGACGGGAAATCAAGGGCAGGGCGGGCAAGGGAGTAACGACGGTTACCGGGTTGCCTATGTCGCTGTCCGACATCGAGTCTTTGGCCACTAAGCTCAAGAAGCGCTGCGGATCAGGCGGCACCGTGCGCGAAGGCGTTATCGAGATTCAGGGGGATCATCGCGACACCATCGTCGCGGTGTTGATCAAGCTGGGTTGGCCGGCGAAGAAATCCGGGGGATAGCCGGCACGCCCGCCGTCGATCGTGTATGATGAGTCATCGCGATAAGAGCTGTCTGGAGAGAGTCCTTTCGTAGGACCGCCGAAGGCGCAACCGCCCGGAAACGCTCAGGCACATGAACGGCAGACTCTCGCGATCTCTGGAGAGCGATCGCGCTTGAGGCGATCCACCGAAGGGGAGCAGCGCCCATCAGGGCGCGCGATCTCTCAGGTTCAAAGGACAGAGGGGCAGGGCACGCCGGTGCATGTCTCTCATTCTTTGGCTGTGAGGTTGAAATGGGCCTGAAGACCGCGCTCTATGACACCCATGTCATGCAGGGAGCGAAAATCGTCGATTTCGGCGGCTGGGAAATGCCGCTGCACTATGGCTCGCAGATCGACGAGCACCACGCGGTGCGCCGCGACTCGGGCATGTTCGACGTATCTCACATGGGAATCGTCGACCTCACGGGCGGCCGGGTTCGCGAGTTCCTGCGCAACCTGTTGGCCAACGATGTAGGCCGCCTGAAAATCCCCGGCAAAGCCCTGTATTCCTGCATGTTGCTGCCCAGCGGCGGCGTGATCGATGATTTGATCGTCTACTTCCTGTCGGAAAATTTATTTCGGCTGGTGGTCAATGCCGGAAGCCGCGACAAGGATCTGGCGTGGATCGACCGTCATGCGCAGCGCTTCGGAGTGAGTGTCGCACTGCGCCGGGATTTGGCGATGATAGCTATTCAAGGCCCGAATGCCCGGCAAAAAACGTTGCCGCTGTTGGCGCAGGCACGGCGTGCCGCGGCACTTGATCTACCTCAATTCTGTGGCGCCGACTTCGATTCCTGGTTCATCGCGCGGACCGGCTATACCGGCGAGGATGGGTTCGAAGTGATGCTGCCGGCCGCAGAGGCCGGCAAGACATGGAATGCACTGCGCGGCGAGGGAATCGCCCCCGCGGGCTTGGGCGCGAGGGATACCTTGCGCCTGGAAGCCGGCATGAACCTGTACGGCAATGATATGGATGAAGATCATCATCCGTTGGAATCGGGCGTGGCGTGGAGCGTGGCCTTCGAACCCGCGGAACGCGATTTCATCGGCCGCGGCGCACTAGCGGACCTGCGGCGCAGCGGCGGACGCCAGCTCGTCGGACTTTTGCTCGAAGAACGCGG
>JANXZQ010000160.1 GCA_025355445.1 Gammaproteobacteria bacterium | reverse complement strand
TCGTGCAGCGCGTGGACGAGGCGCTCGACCTCGTTGACTTGCCAGGCGTCCGCGACCGCTACCCCGCTGAACTTTCCGGCGGCATGCGCAAGCGCGTGGGCATCGCCCGCGCCATCGCCCTCCGTCCCAAGTACATCCTCTACGACGAGCCCACCACCGGCCTGGATCCCGTGACAAGCGCCGTGATCGACCAGCTCATGGTGCGCATGCGCCAGAAGTTGAACGAAACCACCATTACCAAGAACTATCTCAATACGGCGCTCGGCACGCTTGCGCTCGGTGATATTGCGCGCCACGTAGATGTTGCCCTGGAACTGCGGATCCTCGGTGGAGATCGAGGAGCTGGCCATGGACACCGGGATGGTTTGCCCGCTGGCGGTGCGCAGCACGGTCTCGCGCGCTTCCGGCGCCGAGTTCGACAAGTCGAAGGCGCCGCGGTGCTGCTCGTCGATGAAGCTGATCAATGGCTTATCCAGCAGATCGGATTCGCTGTAGCCCAGCAACCGCTGGGTGGCCTCGTTGCAGCTCTTGACGACGCCGTCGGGCGATGTCACCAGCACGGCATCGCTCAAGCTGTTGAGCACCGTGTTGAGATAGTTCTTGGTAATGGTGGTTTCGTTCAGCTTCTGGCGCATACGCTCCAGCGCGAACTGCAGATCGCCGAGCTCGTCATGGCGCACGACTGCGAGCGGCCGCGTGTAATCGCCTTGGCCGATGCGGTCGGCGCTTTTGACCAGAGCGGAGATCGGCCCCGCCAGTTGCCGTGCGATGAACCAGGCGCCGGCCAACCCCAACAGCAGCAAGGGAATGGTGATGCCGGCGAGCAAGCCGCGCATGCGCTTGATCTGCAAGCCCTGCTGGCTCTCCAGCTGTTTGCGTATGCTGGCCAATGTCTCATGCACTTCGGCACGGCTCATCCAGATGCGCAAGGAACCGACGCCGCGCACCGGCGCCGATACCAGGTTGGAGTGAATCGTGCTCTGGAAGACGAACCAATCGCCGGTCTGGCGGGTGGCGGCATCGCCGCCGCTGAACAACAACGAGCCGGTGGTATCCAGCACCTCGACCCGCTCGATGTCGCGCTCGTCGAGCAGCCGGCCGGCGATGGATGCGACCGCCGCTTTGTTGCCCGACGCCAGCGCGGGCGCGAGCGAAGTACCGGTGATTTCGCTTACACTGCTGGCGCGGGTCTCGAGGTCTGCTTCCAGCTTTTGCGCCACGGTGGCATAGGTGAGCTGGTTGACGTAGGCGGTATCCACCCGGTGTTCGTAGAAGGCCAAGCCGCCCAATATCAGGGACAGCCCGCCGCCGACCGCCAGGGCCAGCAGCAAATACTTGGTTTTAAGGCTTCGCGCCATTGCCTACGCCAAAACGTTCACTCTGTGGAACCCCAGGGAATCATACCCGTTCACGCCAAACCCCATAAGGGTACCGGTACAATCGACTGAAAATGGACGCAAAACATGCGCATTGATATCTATTCAGACACCGTCTGTCCCTGGTGCTATCTCGGCAAAAGGCGCTTTGAGCTGGCGGTGGCGGCGCGCCCGCAATACGAGCCGAGGGTCACCTGGCGGCCGTTCGAGCTCAATCCCGAGATACCCGGCGAGGGAGTCGATCGGGCGGCCTATCTCGAGGCCAGGCTGGGGAACGCAGAGCGCGTGGCCGAGGCGCATGCCGAATTACAGCGCCAGGGGCAGGTTGCCGGCATCGAGTTCCGCTTCGATTTGATAGCACGCGTGCCGAATACCCGCCGTTCCCACCTTTTGATTGCCCACGCGGGGCGGGTGGGCCGCCAGTCCGTCGTCAAGGAACGGCTCATGCGCGCCTATTTCGAGGAGGGCTGCGATATTGGCGATGTCGACGAATTGGTGAGATTGGGGGTCGAGGCCGGCCTGGCTGAACACGAGTCCCGTTCCGCACTGATTTTGCGCGCCGGCCAGGACGGGGTGATTGCCGCCGAACGCCATGCCGCAGTGCTCGGCATCACTGGCGTGCCAACTTTCGTGTTCGACGGTCAATATACGATTTCAGGCGCCCAGGAGGTCGGAAACCTGACCCGCATCTTCGATCAGGTCGCCGATTTCGGCGCCGAGCGCGACCCGGCCCGCGATCTGGCGTCGTGAACGACGGCGAATTGACCGGGCAGGTTCGTACCCACATCGAGACGTTACCGGACCCTGAATGCGCCCTGCACACGCACGTAGTGGGGCCCTTCTTGAATCTACGCCGAGCGGCCCTCGCCGACGGCTTCGATCTGACGCCGCAGAGCAGTTTTCGCGACTTTTCGCGCCAATTGACTATCTGGAACGGCAAATTCAGCGGCCAAAGGCCCATGGTCGACGCCTCCGGGCAGCCGCTCGACGTGCGTCGGCTGTCCCCGCTCGAGCGCGTTGACGCCATACTGCTATGGTCGGCTCTGCCCGGCGCCAGCCGGCACCACTGGGGCACGGATATCGACCTGATCGACGCCCGCGCAACTCCTGCGGGCTATCAGGTACAGCTGACGCCGGAGGAGTTCGCACCCGGTGGGCCTTTTGCGCCGCTCGGCGAATGGCTCGAAGCGAATGCCCCCCGGTTCGGATTTTTCCGTCCGTTTCGCGGCGTACTGTCGGGGGTCCGACCCGAACCCTGGCATTTTAGCTTCGCACCGGTGGCCGAGAATGCCCGCCGCGCCTTGAGTCCCGCCGTACTCAATAGGGCGATCGCGGCGGCGCCGCTATTGGGTAAGGAAGCAGTGCTGGCGCGACTGGACCAGCTGCACGCGCGCTACGTCGCGAACATCGACTGGCCTTAGGCCCAGAGCGCCTTGAGGTGTGTGAGCATCAGCCCGCGCACCTGACCGAGTTGATTGTCGCCGGAGGTGAACAGCGGCGGGCTGCGTCGCAGCATCCGCCACCGCTCCGCCCGCAACACACGTTGCAGGTAGCCCAAATTGCGGTCGATGGCTTCGAGATATGGGTTTTTGCCGCCGAACAACGGCTCGACAAATCGGTAGGCGTGTTCGAACTCGCCTTCGAGGCGCTGCACGCGCGTCTCGCGCACGAACTCCGGGGTTTGCCGCAGCAGGTCCAGACCCGAACTGTAGCGAACCTGCAGGGCGCCGTCGGTGCCGGTGGTAGCGGCAATTCCGCCCAGCACGAACTCCGGATACAAGCGGTCGCGGCATTTCTCGAGATAGCATCGATCCGCCATCTGCGCGATCAAATCCGCCGTGCCCAGCAAGTGGCCTAATTTGCGGTCGCGAGGATCGGCCAGCTGAATCTGGTCGAGTTTGATTTCATAGCCCGTGAAATGCACGACGCGCGTCGAGATGGGCACCCAGTTTTCCATGCCGATGCCGGGCAGGAAGCGGGCCAGAAATCGCGCACTGCGAGTCACATGATAAAGAGTGAACTCGGCGCCGTTGCGGTGCTGCCGATCGCCGAACTCACGGATGTAACCTGCGTCATGAAACAGCGAGGTGACCAGTCCCATGACGGCCCGCTCGACGCCGAATCGCATGCGACTCTCGACCGTGCGCTCATAGCCTACCAAGAGGCGCACCATGGCCAAGGTCATGTCGAGCGAGTGTTGACGGTCGTGATAGACGGTGTCGACGCCGTGATAGCCCGGCATGCGCCCCGTGAACAGCTTGTCGAACTCGTCAAATGCGACGGCGACTCGATCGAAGGACTCGCCGGGAAAGGCATCCGTAAAGAGCTCACGCACCGCAACGGTCACCGCCGCAGTGGAACTGACTTGTACCGAATTCGTAACATCGTAGTCGTTACGGCGTAGGTCATGCATCGGGGGAGTCTAGGCTTTTAGCAAGGCGCGCGCCACGTGCAGGGTTCTCTTTGCTGCAATGCTTCCGGGCGAGATTGACAGATTAAGTCAATACACCTTGATGCCGCCGAATTTGTGCCGGACGCGGCGTGCCAATGTTGCATATCCCAGCCAGAAACCACAGGCCAGCGCCGCCAGCAACGCGAGTGCCCACAGCCAAGGGTGCGTCCCCTGCGGCCCAGGCGCAGGCGCAGGCGCGGCCGGTGCCCTGAGTGTCCCGCGGGCTGCGTTGAGCTCAGATTGCTTGTCCTTGATCTCGCGCTTCAATTGCTCGACCTCGCTGCGCGCCGCTGCTTCGGCCAGAGCCGGTGTCGTGGCGCGGCTCCGATCCAACTCGTCTTGGAGTTGTTTGAGGCGGGCGATAGCGGGTTCCTGAGTGGTGAGGTACGAGGTTTTGACCCAGCCGTGGGTGCCGTTGCTCAAGCGAACCTGGGTATATTCTCCACTGACGCCGAGCGTCTCGAGGTTCGCGCCGGAATGCAGTGTGGCCAGGCGCTGACCCTGGCCATTCTGCTCGGCGTAAACGCCGAGCACGAGTTCATCGCTGACGTAGGCGGTTCCGGCGCCGGCCCTCGCAACCAGTGCCATCAGCATTGCCGGCGCCAAGCCGCCGGCGCATCGCGCAACTCTCACGCGGCAATTCCCGTTTGCTTGAGCAGCGGGCGTACGTCGGGCTCGCGGCCGCGAAATTTTACGAAGGCGTCCATCGCATCCAGACTGCCGCCTCTGCTGAGAATCGAATCACGAAAGCGCGCCGCTGTCGCACCGTCGAACACTCCGGCATCCTCGAACGCCTCGAAGGCGTCGGCAGCGAGTACCTCGGCCCACTTGTAGCTGTAGTAGCCGGCTGCGTAGCCGCCGGCAAAGATGTGCGCGAAACTGGCGGCCATGCGATTAAAGGCTGCCGCCGGCACGACCGCCACCCGCCGGCGAACCGCGGCGAGGGTCTCGGCGAGCTTCGCGCCCGCCTCGGGATCGAAATTCGCGTGCAATTCAAAATCGAAACTCGCTAGCTCAATTTGGCGCAGTGTATCCAAGGCCGCGTTGAAAGTGCGCGTACCCAAAAGGCGCTGCAGCATGTCGACGGGCAAGGGTTCGCCGGTGTCCACATGAGCGGAAATCAGTGGCAGAACCTCGGGCCGCCACACAAAATTCTCCATGAATTGACTGGGCAGTTCCACCGCGTCCCAGGCCACGCCGTTGATTCCGGCAATGCTCGGATAGGCGACGCGGGTCAGCATGTGGTGCAGGCCGTGGCCGAATTCATGGAACAGAGTGGTCACTTCGTCATGGGTCAGGAGCGAGGGTGCGCTGCCCACGGGCGCGGTGAAATTACATACCAGCTGCGCAACCGGCAATGCCTTGCCGGTAGGCAGAGATTTGGCAACCACGCACTCATCCATCCAGGCGCCGCTGCGTTTCTCACTGCGCGAATACGGATCCAAATAGAATCCGGCGACGATAGCCTCGTTCTGATCGAGCAGGTCGTAGTAACGCACGCTCGGATGCCAAACTCCGACGCCGGGCCGCTCGCGTACGCTGATGCCATATAGGCGCTGGATCAAGGCGAACAGGCCGGAAAGCACCTTGGGGAGCGGGAAATACGGCCGCAGCGCTTCTTGCGAGACCTTGAAGCGGCTCTCCTGCAGGCGCTCGCTGTAGAACGTCATGTCCCAGGCGTTGAGCTTGCGGCCTGCAAATTCCTCGAGATCCGAGAATTCCTGCCGCGCCGCAGGCAGGCAACGCCGCGCAAGATCTTCCAGAAACGTGAGCACTTGCTTGCTGCTTTTCGCCATCCGCGTGGCCAGGGCGTAGTCGGCGAAGTTCTTGAAGCCCACCAAGCGGGCCAATTCATGGCGCAGCGGCAGAATGTCCGCAATGATGGGATTGTTGTCGAATCGTCCGGCGCTGGGGCCCAGCTCCGAGGCTCTTGTGACCCACGCTTCATAGATGTCGCGGCGCAGGTGCGCGCTTTCCGCGCTCGCCATGACGGTCATGTAAGTGGGCTGATCGAGTTTGAACAGCCAGCCGGATTGATTCGCCTCGCGCGCATCTGCTGCGGCACGATCCACGGCGTTCGCTGGCAAGCCCGCAAGCTCAGCGCCGTCGGTGACGCTGCGAGTATAGGCGCGGCCTGCATCGAGCACATTCTCGGAGAACTTGGTGGCAAGCTGCGCCAGGCGCTGAGCGACCTCGCAGTAGCGGGTCTTGTCGCCGGACTGAAGATCGACTCCCGCCAGCCGGAAATCGCGCAGCGCATTCTCCACGACTTTGCGCTGTGCCGGGTCGAGCCGGGCACCTTCATGCTGCAGCACATGGGCATAGCCTGCCTGCAGCGCGGTGTTCTGCCCGAGCTCGGAGGAATAGGCCGTCAGCAGCGGCACGCAATCATTGTAGGCTTCGCGCATCTGCGCGGAGTTGGCCACCGCATTCAAATGCCCGATCGGGCTCCAGACCCGGCTCAAGCGATAACTCAATTCTTCCACCGGCATGACCAGCGACGCAAATGTCGGAGCGCTTTGCGCCGTCAATTCGGCGAGGCGCGCGCGGTTTTCCGCGAGCATCGCTTCCAGTGCCGGACGCGCGTGGCGTGCCTCGATGCGGCCGAAGGCGGGGATAGAATCCAATTCCAATAGCGGATTGTTCACCGGCGATATTCTATCAGACGTGCGTGAATATCCAGGTGAGGGCGGCGACGGTGCCGACGAATCCACCGATGCCCGCCAGCGCACGGCGCCGGAAACTCTGCGCCAGCGATTCGGCGTCTGAAGCGGCCAAAAGAAAGGCCCGCCCGTCTGCCGGATGCGACAGCACGTTCAAGGAGGGCGGCTTGATGTCGGCGGCGCGGTCGTTGAGGACTTGTTTGCGCGCCGCAGCGCGCGCTTGGTCCCACTCGGTGCTGCTCAATGCCCCGTCGTGATTGGCGTCGAAGCGCGCCAGCAGACCCGCCTGGTCTTGTTTCCAGGTCCGCAATAATTCCGCCACGGCGGCATCGGGATTCTCGACGCTGATGCCGCCCATGCTGCGAAACGCGCCGATCGCATACAGCGGCTGCTGCGGCTCCAAGCGGTACTCCGTGTAGCGATACTTGTCAGTCAGGAGGGCGTCGGCCAGCTTGCCGAAGAATCCCGTGCCGTCGGGAATGCGCACCTCCGGCCACTCCGACGGTCCGTACCAGACGTCGCGGGCTCCAGGATAGACCTCGGCGCCGCGGGGATCGATCAGGCATTGACCGGTGCCGTCATCCAGGAGAAAGGGCGTGTCGCTGGTGTCGCTTTGCAGGGTGGTCCAGGAGCGCGATCTGCCGCTGAGGCGGCGCTCCTCGATTTTATAACGCCACCACGCGCACGGCTGGCCGGTCAATGGACCCTTGCTCGGCGAGGGCGGCAACATGGCGCGGCCCGTGAGTTCCACATAGCCCTGTGCTGCCGATCGCACGCGCGAGGTCGGCGTGTCCTCGATCACCCGATTCTTGGCCCATGCCTTGAATGCGTACCAGAACGAATACATCGCGCCGGCCGCGAGGACTGCGATGAGCAGGAAAAATTTGAACCGATTGCCGGACATGGCCGGGTTGCCTGACAGCCTGGAGTCCTAGGCAGGTTCCTTGCTGCTAAACAGTTCGCCCACATCCACGTCGCCTTTTTCTGCGGCGGGGAATTCCAGCAGCTGTGCAGACTGAAACCCGAATCTCCGCGCGATCAAGACATCCGGAAAGACTTTCACTCGGATGTTGTTCAGATTGACCTGATCGTTATAGAGCTCGCGGCGGTCGGCAATCGACTCCTCCAGAGCGGTAATTCTTCCCTGCAGTTGCTTGAAGGTCTCATCGGTCTTTAGCTGCGGGTAATTCTCGGCCACCGCGAACAGGCGGCCGATGCCGGCGCGCAGCTGTTCTTCGGCCGCGCCGACCGCGGCGACATTGCCCGACGCACTCGCCGAACTCATCGAGGCCCGGGCGCGCATCACCTTCTCGAGTGTTTCCTGCTCGAATTGCATGTAGCGTTTGCAGGTTTCCACGAGCTTCGGCAACTCGTCGTGACGCTGCCTCAACAGCACGTCGATATTCGCCCACGCGGTCTTGACGTTCTCGCGCAGACCCACGAGGCCATTGTAGATGCCAACCAAGTAAACGATCAGCGCAACCAGCAACGCTAGGATCACGACGAGATCGATCACCGCAGCACCTCATTCGCGAGTAATGGACCCGCGCAGTATATCATTGGGGTTTTCCGACCTTTCAGTATGGAGTTCACAGTGTCGGACCAAGTATTCGATGTCATCAGCATCGGCGGCGGCAGCGGCGGCCTGGCCTGCGCGCAGCGCGCGGCCGAATACGGCGCCAAAACGGCCGTGATCGAATCGCACCGCCTGGGGGGAACCTGCGTCAACGTGGGATGCGTGCCGAAGAAGGTGATGTGGAACGCGGCGGGTGTGGCCCAGAGCTTGGGCGACGCGCAGGACTATGGCTTCGACGTCACCGTCGGCGGCAACGATTGGCCGGCCCTGAAGGCGAAGCGCGATGCCTACGTGCTGCGCTTGAACGGCATCTACGAACGCAACCTCAAGACCAAGGGCGTGGCCATCGTACGGGGCGTTGCCCGCTTCCTGGACAAGAACACCGTGGAAGTGAACGGCGAACGCTTGACGGCGCGGCACATCGTGATCGCTACCGGCGGCCAGGCGATCCTGCCGGTATTGCCGGGAGCGGAGCTCGGCATTCTATCGGACGGCTTTTTCGAACTCGAGCAACGGCCGAAGCGCGTCGCCATCGTCGGCAGCGGCTATGTGGCCTGCGAATTCGCCGGCGCTTTCCATGAACTGGGCAGCGAAGTGGAATTGTTCCTACGTAAAGAACATCCGCTGACGGGCTTCGACGCCATGCTGGGCAAATCCCTGATGCGTGAAATGCGCGAGCAAGGCATGACCATTCACCAACACGTGGTGCCGTCAGCGATTCGCGAGCAGTCGGGACTCAAAGTCCTGGTGGCGGGAGACGGCAGGGAATTTTCAGGCTTCGATTGCCTGCAGTGGGGAATTGGCCGCGCCGCGAACGTGGCCCGCCTCGATCTCGACAAGGCCGGGGTCAATGTCGATGACTTTGGCTATGTAGCGACGGACGGCTTCCAAAACACCAATGTAGCGGGCGTCTATGCCATCGGCGATGTGACGGGCCGCGCCGCGCTCACGCCGGTGGCGATTGCTGCCGGCCGGCGCTTGAGCGACCGGCTGTTCGGCGGAAAAGCCGATCGGCACCTCGACTACAACATGATTGCGACCGTGGTATTCACTCACCCGCCGATCGGCACGGTGGGCGCGAGCGAAGCGGAGGCGCGTGCCAAGTATGGCGACGCGGTGAAAGTCTATGTCGCGGACTTCACGCCCATGTATCACGCCTTGACCGCGCGTAAGACACATACGGATATGAAGCTGGTGTGCGTTGGACCGGAACAGCGAATCGTCGGCTGTCACATCATCGGCACCGGCGCCGATGAAATGCTGCAAGGCTTCGCGGTGGCGATTCGGATGGGAGCCACCAAGAGCGATTTCGACGACACCGTGGCGATTCACCCGACCAGCGCCGAGGAATTAGTCACCATGCGCTAGTGTCCTGAGTCATTAATTCGTGAACATTTCTTTTCCTTCGATGTCCAAAGGTAAACTGGACATTCGAGGGAGATGCGATGCGACGTGGACCGCCGGTTGAGTCGATCATTTTGACGACCGAAGAGAGCAGCCGAC
>JANXZQ010000157.1 GCA_025355445.1 Gammaproteobacteria bacterium | reverse complement strand
TCGTGCAGGAAACGGGACACTGGCGGTTCAGCGAATTCGTCCGCCTTGATAACCTCGCCAATCGGGCCTACGTTGGGTCCGTAATCGTGAACGAAACGAATTCACGGTTCTTCGAGCCGGCCCCGGGGCGCACCGCCTTCATTATGTTCAATGCGGGATTGCGTAATTAACCTGGAATTATGTACACCAAACGGCTTGAACCGCGTTGTACCAGATAGGTCTGATAGTAAAGACCCGTAACGTAAGGTGGCATTCATGAGTACCAAAGGCAGTCGCTTTCTTCTGGCAGCCAGCGTGTTGGGGTCGCTATTGCTGGGCGCGGCGCCAGTGATGGCGCAATCGCATGGCGGCGGCGGTCACGCAGGCGGTGGCGGTCAAGCGGGCGGTGGCGGCGGTCATGCCTCGGCCGGGGGCCATTTCGGCGAGTCAGCGGCCGGCGAAGCTCACGTTGGCGGTGCGCCAAGCCATGTTGCCGGGGGCGGCGCGGTGCGAGGCTACGGTGGAGCGGCCTACGGCCATGGCTATCCCGCGGCCTACCGCGGCGGTTATGGTGGCCATCCGGGTGCGTATTACGGCCATGGTTATTACGGCCATGGTTACTACGGTAGTGGCTACTATGGCCGTGGCTATTCCACGGGCGCGTACTGGCGCGGTGGCTATTGGCGCGGCGGCTTCTGGCCGCGGGCGTACTACGGTGTAGGCTTTTCGTGGTTCCTGCCCATTCTGCCGCTGGCCTACGCGACCTATTATTACAGCGGCGTTCCGTACTACTACGCGAACGACGTGTACTACACCTACAACCCTTCTTACGAGGGCTATGTGGCAACCGATCCGCCGCCGCTCTCGGATTCGGCGGCCAACGTCCCGGCGGCCGGCGCCCCGGCCTCCGGCGAAGGCGCGGCGATGGCAGGTGAGATTTACATGTACCCGAAGAATGGCCAGAGCACCGAGCAACAGGCCAAGGACAAGGCTGAATGCCAGCAATGGGCGACACAGCAGGCCGGCCAGGTGGCACAGAACGGATCGGACTATCAGCGCGCCATGAGCGCCTGCGTCGAGGGCCGCGGCTACAGCGCGAGGTAGGTTGTTTACCAGCAGGTCGCCGTGGTGTCAGTTCCCGACGGCCCTGCGGAACTGCTGGACGCGAACTGGGCGCCGGTATTGTCGACGGCGAAGTACTGGCACGAGGTGTCTTTGACCTGACTGGTTCCCGCCACGGGGACGGCGGCGATGATGAAGCTCGTCGTCCCGGCTGCCGCCCCTGGACAGGCGACAGTGGTGGCTGAAGTTCCGGCGGCGGTGCTGGCGCAGACCGACATGGTGTAGTACTGACCGGCGCCGATCGTTTGCGGGAAAGTGCCCGAATACCCCACTGCCGCCGGCGATGTCGTGTACGCGTTGTTGAGCGTCAGGAATTTCGCCTCTCGCGTCGCCAGATCAAGCAATGCGGTCTTGGCATCGGTACGGCGCGACTTGCGCACCTGACTCTGGTAAGTCGGTACTGCGATCCCCACCAGGATGGAGACCACCAGCACCACGATCATCAGCTCAATTAAGGTGAAGCCGTCAGTTCTCTTTCTGCTGCTCGATGTAATCACTGGAGTCCTCCTCAACGCACTTGCGATCGGGTGCTGCGGCTGCCGATGAGCGGGCACTTCGGCGCGACGCGGTAGTAAGACGCGGTGCCGGAGGTGGTTTGATACACCAAGAAAGTGTTGCCGGCGGAACAACCCGTGACGTTGCCGAACGGTCCAGGTATCGATGAAGCGACGGTGCTGGGGAAATTCAGGCAGTTGCCATTCAAGGCGCAAGTGACGGTCACGCCCACGCCGGATCCCGCACTCAAGCCGGAACTCGCGGTGGTGTTGGAGGTGGTGACAATGGTCGATATGCCCGTGGCATTGGTGGCCATACCGGCGGCATTCGCATCATTGTTGGTCACGGTTGTCGTGGTTACAACGCCGTTCACCACCACTGTCTGTGTGGTGTTGACGAAGAAGTTGGTCGCGCCGGCAGCCGCCTGGGCGAGACCACCGGTGCCTAAGTCAATGGCATAGCTGAACCCGGAATCGAGATTCGTGGTGCACGAGAGCAGCGAGCTCGATGCCGGAATGATTGAATTGACCGTAAACGCCGCGCCGACGAGCTGCGGGTTATAGATCACCTGCTCCTGAGTGCCCGGCAACGCCGCAGACCAGCCAAACTTGTTGTTGCCCGAGCCGCAGGTCGCACTGCCCTGCCAGCAGATGGTGGACGCCGTCAGATCGACGTTGCCCGATGTCAGAGTCAGGGTCTGCGCCGTCAATTTGCTGGGTGAGATGGTGAAATTGGGCGCGGTCAACCCCGTGTTGGTGGCCGTCGCGGCCGAAGTTGCTCCGGCCAAATTGGTGTACACCTGTCCCGGCGATGCCGTATTCCAGGCGAGCTGGTTCCAGTCCCAGAACGCGTACAGGTTCTGCTGTGTGGTGGGATAGGTGGCGCCGACGATATTCGTCAGCGGCGACTTCTTACCGGTGCCGAACGCGACGATCACCTGCGTGCCATTGGCGCCGGTCACGGCACCCACCAGCACGCTGGAGGTAATGGGCTGCGACGAACCCGCGGCGAACAGCGGTCCCGGCAGGAATTTGAATTCGCGCTGCCCGGTG
>JANXZQ010000133.1 GCA_025355445.1 Gammaproteobacteria bacterium | reverse complement strand
GCTGCGCTCTTCGCCGTAAGCAGCAATCATGGCTTGTTCATAGGGGCCGACGCTGGAGTACTGGGAATGAATGGAGAAATTAACTCCGGTGTAGCTATGCCCATTGTCGAAGATTTTGACACCCATCCTGTCGAAGAAATCATAGTCGTTCACAAACGGAGTGAACTGCTCTATCACCATTGGCTTGGGCGCATCCGGCGCGGCGTCCTGCCACAAACGCTTGGCGGTACCGGCCGAGGACTCGTGCGCCACCATGGGATGCATGGCGTCATTGAGATTCTCGACGAACATTTTCCAATTGCAATCATGCAGGTATCGCAGCACGCCGCCGGCCACTTGCAAGCGCCCTTCAGGCGCACGGTCCACCAGATTGTCGATGGAACTCAATGAGCCGCCGAAATAGTCATGAAAGTCGACGCCGCTCCGGGCGAGCCGCGTAAAGATGAAGCCACGATAGTTCACCGAGGCGAATTCCGGCAAACCCTGGGCGGCTTGGGCGTTCTCGAAGCCCGTACCGTCATAGCCATTCTTGAGAGGCACGGTGCGCAGGCTGCCGTCGAGCCGGTAGGTCCACCCATGATAAGGGCAGCGCAGCATGCTGCCCAGGCATTTACCATGCACGGCGCTGACCAGCTTGGTCCCCTTGTGCGCGCAGCGATTGGACAACACGCGCACCTGTCCATCGGACCCGCGGATCATGATGACCGGCTCTCGGCCAATCGTGTTGCTGAAAAAGTCGCCGGTGAGGGGTGTCTGGCTGTCGTGCCCGACGAAAATCCAGGCGTTGCGCCAGAGCTGCTCCATTTCGAGGTCAAACAGCTCCGCATCGATGTACACGTCGCGATGTACCGAATCCGCGCGCACCAGCGCCCGGACTGCAGTGGAATTATTGCGATACCGGCCCATTTCGAGCAACCTCCGATGGTCACATGCGCTAGGATATTAGAAGATTCACGTGATTTTGCAACTATCGAGGCAGAGGGGAAAATGCCCGCAGTAACCGCAAAAAGCAGGACTACGCGCCCCGCCGACGCGAAGCAGCGCGGCGATCCGGGATTTCCCCAGTTCCGAATCGCAGATTCGCCTTTCTATCTATTGGCGCGCACGACCGGCCGATACTCCATCGACATGGAGAATGCGCTGCGCGCGATCGATATGGATTTGCCGAGTTGGCGGGCGCTCATGATAGTTTCCGAGAGCAATCCGAGCAGCGTGAGTGAAATCGCCGATCGCGCGGTGATGCGGTTATCGACCATGACCCGCGTGGTACAGCGCCTCGAAAAGCGCGGACTGCTCAAGGTCGAGCGGCGCAAGGGCGATGCCCGCGTGACCGAGGTTTACATCAATTCGAAGGGGATGCGAACGGCGCGGCAAGTTCGAAAGATCGCGAGCCGCTTCTACAACCTCGCGTTTCACGATCTCGACGCGGCGGAAATCGACCTACTGAACGTGCTCTTGCGCAGAGTGTTCCGCAATCTGGCGCTGCGGCCGGACTGAGGCGCCGGCCCGCGTGCTCGTCATCGCACCCAATTAGCTGGTTCCCGTGCCGCGCAAGGTCACCGTTTGCGGTGAGTTCGCGGCGTTGTCGGTGACCGCGACCGTGCGTGTCAAGGCGCCCAGCGCCCCGGGCTTGAACGCAACGCCAAGAGTGCAACTCGCTGCTGCCGCCAGCGTGGCGCCGCAGGTGTCCGACCCGATGATGAAGGAGGCGGCGTTGCTGCCCCAGACGGCGATTGAGCCGATCGCCAACGTGGCCGTTCCTGTGTTCTTCAGGGTCAGCGTCTGCGGAGCTGAGCTTGAACCCACCGCGGTGGCGGCAAAGGTGAGCGCCGCGGGAGTCAACGTGACGACCGTCGTAGCCTTACCGCGCGCCGTGGCATCGACGGTGAAGCTGGTTTCAGCCGCGGCGCTGCACCCCGACGGTGCGCTGGTGTAATTCCCAACATACACATCTTGACCGCCGGAGTTCGTCAAGTCTCCCGCTTGCAGCTGCATGGTAAATTGGGTTGCCGTGACCCCACTCAGGGCGCGGTAGCTTCCGTTCCAATAAGCGAAGGTAAAGCCACTGACGAACCCGGTGCCTTTGACAGTGATCGCCGGGGCGGCGGTGGCGCTGGCAACTGCACTTGCCGGAGTCAAGCTCGTGATGACCAGCGGCGTCGCGCTGCCCGATGCCGGCTTGATATTGAAGTTTGCGGTCGGCACGAACTGACCGTGGATCGTTACCGTTTGCGGATTGGTTCGACCCGCGAGGCCCCCGGTGCTGCCGGTCCATCCGGCAAACGCCATTTCCGGGTACGCGGAGTTGGAGGTCGCCGTCGACATGACGCTCGTACCCTCTTCATAGAAATCACGCCCCGGATTAGCCGGATACGACGCAGCGGGAGCAGGGAATGTCGTGACCTCGCCGCCGCAGTTCGGCAAAGTATAGGTCGCATAAAACGGTGTGAGCGACGCCGATATGGTCTGACTTCCCGTGGCCGGCTGAACGATGTTGTGCGCCAGCGTTCCGCTATCGCTCCATGAACTCCAGTCGTAGTAAATATTGGTGGTCACAGGCGACTGCTGCTGATCGACCCTGACGCTATGGGTCGAACCTGGAGTCCAGGTCGGATTGTAGCCGTTGAATACCGTAAAGCCCGCAGGGAGGATGGTCCATACAGTATCGACGTACCCAAAGAGAAGTGGATTCCAAGTATTGGGCCCCGTGATGGACTCACCCACGATGGTTACAGGATTTGCAGCCGGCGCAGACACCGCCTGGGCGCTGGTGGTGGGAGCCTGAATATAGAACGAGTGCGGATTGTCGCTCGGCGGAAACGGCAAGTTATACCAATCGTAGAAGCTGTAGCCAGGATTCTTGGTGTACTTCAAGCTCACCAACGTACGATCGACGAAGAAAGACCCTCCGAATTCGGCGGTAGGAGCGGGAGTTACGCTCACCGTTCCCGATCCCGTGGGATACGCCGGCGGCGACAAGAACGCGAACGGTTGCAGGCGGATGTAATTCGCCTCGTACAGGGTGACCGCGGGCTTCTTCGCCGGCGATGTCAGCGCGCCCGAGCCGGGATTGATATAGATGGTGTGCGAGCCGGCGCCGAGATCGTTCCAATTCCCGAAGGCATAGGTGGAGCCGTCGACCGGATTGGTGTATTGCGGATCGGCGGGCACCGCCAGCGTATGAACCGAATTCAACGCAAAGTGGGTGAACGTGTGGGGTGCAATATAGGTCGTTCCGTCGACTATGATTTGCAGACCGGTAGGATTGGTGGTGACGGTGACGCTGGAGGGCGCGGCGCCATACAGCCTTTGGATTTGATCGAAGTCGCCGGCGGAGTACCCCACATTATTGCTTAAGGGGATTCCGGCGGGAATCGACTCGAGCACTGGTTGTCCGGCTTTGGAGAAGCAGAAGGCACAGTAATGCATCACCGACGCGTAGTCGTAAAGATCCGTGGTCTGAGTGTCGTAGGTAAACAACGTGAAGTTGCCGGGGACGTTGGGTAAGTCGGCGTTCGCCAGGTTCAACGTGATGTAATTGCCGCGGTCGGGGCGCTGATGCTCGTGCAGCAATCCGATCGTATGCCCCATCTCATGCAGCCAAGTCGCCACCGTGCAAGCGCTGCCGCACATCAGAGGCTGCGGCTGATATTGAGCGGGTGCGACGCCGACGTTTGACGATCCTTCTGTGCCGCCGCCGGCGACGCTGATGGCGACGTAGGCGGGCAAACTGCAAGTGGTGTTGGGAGGAGCCGAGCAGGGAATGAATTGGATCAATCCAGAGAAGTCCTGATAGAAATTGGCCAGAGCGGTCGTCAAGTTCGGCGCGGCTCCGTTCACCGTATAGGGCACTTGGTGGACACCGCTCACGCTAGGCCATAACTGCGAGGTGTAGTTGATCGCGAATTCAGGGGCGATCCCGCGCGTCGCGGGATGAACAATCATGTCACCCTCGACAACGGCTTGCCCGTTCCAGATCTGATAGACAATGGGCCGATTTTGCAGCATACCGCTGGCCACTTTACGCGCGGAGTTCGGCGTCGCCTCCGGGGCCGGCTTTTGGTTCACTGCGAGATGCACAGAGGCGCTGCGGTTGTCGGCGTCCACCACGGTTACCGTCAGGAGATTGACACCGGAATGCAGCATGATGTCCGGCACCATCCAAGATTCATCTCCGTTTTGTCCGCTATCGCCCAAGCTCCCTTCATATCGCTCAGAGAATTGGTCAACGCAGTAGACCTTCTTGAGGCCACTACCCGCGTTCGCGTTGCCGGTCAGGGTGATCGACGTCTCGACGGTCTCCAGGCTCGCTGCGGACGGACGAGTCAAGCTGATCGACGGATCCGTGGCCCCCGCCGCGGCGGCGGCGATTAGCAGAATATAAAGAGCCGCGATTGCAGCGCATCGAGTGAACTTGATCCTCACCAAACTACACCGCAGTACGCCCGACGAGATGTATTCATTGATAGACGCACTGCCAGCCTGACAAGCGCTCATAAGATCCCTCCCCCTTTGAATTGCCGGCGTATCCCTGCCGTTTGCGCTCAAGTCTAATGGCCGCTATCGAGGAAAGCGACTTCGAACCGGGTGCCCCCTTATGTCACCACGATGCGGCGGTGCATCGTGCCGTGCATGCCACTTTAGGCAGCGCTTTTCTTCACCCAGCCACTGCACCAGCCGGCACCCGCGACGCTCTTTCCTGGAAAAAGTCTGCAGGCGGCCGTGGCATCGTCGGGTTTGCCCTCATACAGCGAACAATTCCCGCAAGTCGCATCGAACTTCTGCGATTTTGTGGTGTAGTCGCGTCCGTGCGCTGCCGGGTCGCTCGGATCCAGGGGCTGCAATGAGCCCCCAGCAGCGCTTGCGACGAACACTGATGCCATCGGGACAAGGCCACCCGCTAACAACGCACCCTTGACGATGGCGCGACGCGTCATACTTCTATTCATGATCATGACCCCTTTTCGTTTCCAGTCCATGAGGGTGCCCCAAGTCGGCACCTATGTCTGTACACCCTCGAACACACCTGTCGTAGCAAAATATGTCCGACGTGCATTCGCACATTGACTGGCACGGTTTTGTGCCGCCTTGATCAGGGCCCGGGCGTTAGGAACTTGCAGGTGACCCTCTTTGATTTTGAAAGGGGTTCGTCCAATGTTGCAAGCGGAAGCTTGAGCGCTTCGGCAAGGGCGACGTACCACGCGTCGTAACTTGTGACGTTGTGGCGCAGCTCCCAAACACGGTCGGCAAAGGGTTCGAACGAAAACAGCTCCATATCGAGCTGCATCAGATCGTCCTGCGCGGCGTTCGCCTCTGGCGTCGTGATTAGTTTTGCTCTTTCAAGGCGGCGAAATATGTTCGTCGCTTCGACACGTGCCATCTGAGGTGCGTATAGCGAACCTCGTGTCAGAGTGTTCTCTGCCCAAGCCCCGTGAGGGCCGCTGTCGATAAGCGCGGCCACTAGCACAGACGAATCAACGACAATACTCACCGCCGGTCAGCGTTTTTGCTATCGAGGATCTGCTCGGATGAGATACGGGTTTGTGCGGCGCGCTTTCTCTTGCGCACCTGCTGCAGCCAGACGTCTATTGATGGACGCGCAGCCAGCCGCTCCAACTCGGCGCGCAAGAATTCTTGCATCGACTTACCTTGGATAGCCGCTCGGGAAGCCAGCTCGTCGCGGACTTTCTCAGGAACATCACGGATATTGATCTGGATTGCCATGCTTGCATAGTGCCAGCATTGCGGGCATCCTGCAAGCGCGTGAGCATGGAAAGAAATGCTCAGAAACTCAGCACAAACGCCGCGCCACCCTCGAGCGGACGCACATGGCGCACGCGACCACCCATGCCGTACACCAGTTGACGCACGACGGTGAGACCAATGCCCTGCCCACCTTCGCGAGCGCTGAAGAAGGGCAGGAAAATCTGCCGCTCGAGCCCTGAAGGTACACCCGGCCCGTTGTCGCGCACGGTGATCTGCAGGCGGCCACCGCGACCCTGGCGGGCCTGCACCCACAGACGTGGCGTGTCCAAATTCGCCGTGGCCTGTTCGGCGTTGGCAAACAGAGCAAGCAACGCCTGCTCCAGCTGCCCTTCGTCGGCGAGTAGCCGCAAGCTGGGTGAGCCGAGTTCAAACCGGACCTCGCCGCCGCGCGCCGACCAGGCGGCTCCGACTGCCTGGTTCAGACTATTGAAAAGACTCTGCAAGTCCACCGGCGCCAGCACCGGCGGCGGCCATCGACTGACTTGTCGATACGTGCCGACAAAGCTCGATAGGCTTCCGGCACGCCGGTCAATCGCCTCTAGCGCCGTCCGCAACATCGCGGCGCCGCCCGGCTCATTCAGCAAGGTCAACGCCGTCCCGCTCAGACTTTTGATCGGCGTAAGGGAATTCATGATCTCGTGTGTCAGCACCTGCGCGAGTTGCTGCCAAGCGCGCAGCGATTCGGATTCCAATTCCTGCTCCAGCGGCACCATCACGAGCAACGTCTGTGCCTGACCATCCAGCGCGAGCGGCTGGCGCCGCAACAGCCAGCGTTCACTCCCTCGTTCCGTATTCAATCCCACCGGACCGCTGCGATCGCTCGTCCGCAGCAGCTCGTATAGGGCCTCGGGATCCTGTACACCGCCTGGAGCGGCCAGCCGGCGGGCGCGGCTGCTCAAAGGCTGCGGCGTTTGATGATTCACCTGCACCCAGGCAGCGACCGGCAAATGCTCGAACTGAGCCTGCAGGATCGCCAGGCGCCGTGCATCTGGCGGCGGTGATGGCTCCGGCACGGAAGCCGCGATGACATGCGATTGCGTCAACGGCCACGCGACGATGATGCCTGCCAACAACAGGACCACCGAAGCCACCCATGCCCGTTCCGAGGTGCCCGCGGACGCCGCCAGCGCACCGGCGGCAAGCCACAGCAACGCACTGAATAGAATTCGACTTTTCTCAAAGCCCATATTTATCCAGCCGTCGATACAGAGCTGCACGCGACAGACCCAATGAACGGGCGGCCGCGCTGAGATTACCCTGCGCGTCCGCCACGGCTGCCAAGACGCTGGCACGTTCTAGCGCCGCGAGCGATTGGACGAGCACGGGTTCTGCGAGCGCACTACCCGTTTTATCGTCGTTGGCGGGTCGCGCGTTCTGCAGCGCTTCGCGACACGTCGCGATCAGGCGTGCGTTGTCCCAAGGCTTGGTGATGAAGTCGAAAGCGCCGCGCTTCAATGCGAGCACTGCCAGGTTGATGTCCGCATAGGCCGTCAGCACCACGACCGTCGGCGGGTGCGCCCGTGCTCGCACCTCCTCAAGAAGACGCAGGCCTTGCGCCCCATCGGTGCGCCCCGGGCCGAAGTTCATATCCAGCAGCAACAGATCCGGCCGCAACCGCTGGACTGCCGCCGCGAGCTCCGCCGGACGGCGCAGACAGAGCACGGGGGCGACACGACGCTGCAGCAGCAACTGAGCCGCCACGCCCACGTCGGGGTCGTCGTCGAGCAGCAGAATCGAGCGTGAGGGTACGAGGGCTTCGACCACGGCCGGTATCTTCGCAGGTGGAGACGCGACAAGGCCAGCAGGGTGTTCGGAATCGGACAGGGGGCTTGGCATAAGCAGTGCGTTGCCGACACGCTATCGCCCAACATGGTGCCATTGAGCTCAATGCCGTCCGCGCCCGGTTCAACGCCAGCACACTCGGGTGAGGCGATGGACCGCCGCCTACCGGAACCATCACGTTGGCGCCGCCTGCTTCCGCGGGTAATTCCGGCCGCCTTAGGGCTCCCAGCCCTGGCTCTGATGCTTTGGCACCGCTCCCCGCAGCTGCAGGTGGTAACCATGCCGCAACTGGCGCGGGTGTCTGTCGGCGAGTTCCGGGATGAGTTGATGTTGCGAGCGCGAGTAGAGCCGATGCGCTCGGTGCAACTCGATGCTTCCGAGGCCGGCCGCGTCGAGGCGGTCCTCGCCCAAGATGGCGACTGGGTCGAGGCCGGTGCGATTCTGTATCGCCTGCACAGCCCCGAGCAGGAACAACTTCTGATGCAGCGGAGCGCGGAAGTCGCGCAACAGCTGGCCAACGTGTCGGTACAGCGCAGTGCGCAGGTGGCTAGTCTCGCGCAGAATCGGCGCGAACTGGCCCAGCTGCAAGCAGCAATGTTGCAGGCCGACTCGGATTATCAGCGAATGGCCCAGCTGGCGAGCTCCGGCTTTGTATCCGCCGCCGCACTGGAGCAGGCGCAGCGTCAGCAACAGCTGACATCCCAACTGTTCAATCAAGGGCGGCATGACCAACGCCTGGAGGCCGACACTCGACAACAGTCGCTCGATGAGATGGCGCGAGCGGTGCAGGGGCTGCAGCGCGGGCTTGAATTGCTGGAGAGCGCACGCGATCGTTTGCAGCAACGCGCGCCGATCGCGGGCCGGATCACCGGCTTCCAATTGCAGGTCGGCAGCGCCGTGCGGCTCGGCGATCGCCTCGGCCGCATCGACGATCCGGCCGGTGGCGTGCAATTGGCGGCCGACATCGATGAGTACTATCTGCCTCGCTTGCAGCCGGGTCAGACAGCCACGAGCAGCAGTGGCACCGTGACGCTTGCTCAAACCCTACCGCAAGTGCATGACGGCAAGGTGCGGGTGTTGCTGCGCTGGAGCCAAGGCGCCGCGTCGCCGGCGAATCTGCAACCGGGCCAGGCGGTCGACTTGCACTTGCAACTGAGCCCTCCTGCTCGCACGTTGCTGCTGCCTGACGGCCCTGGTGTGCAGACCCGGCTCTATGTCCGGCACGGTGACGAACTGCAGAGCCGCACCGTGCAACTGGGCCGCCGAGCGGCCGGCCAGGTGGAAGTGCTGACTGGTCTGCACCCGGGAGAAGAAATCTTGATTTCGCAACCCCCCTCCGACGCCGATAGGTTCGCCCTACCATGATTGAATTCAAGAAAATCACCAAACGCCACCGCACTCAAAACGTCGAAACTACAGCGCTCGATGCAATCGATCTGTACATCGAAGCCGGCGAATACGTCGCGATCACCGGTCCTTCCGGCTGCGGAAAGACAACGCTCCTCGGTCTGCTTGGCCTGCTCGACACTCCCACCAGCGGTCAGTACCTTCTGCACGGGGAGGATGTATCGGGTAAGAGCGCGCGCGAAATGGCCTCAATCCGCCGCGGCTGTATCGGGTTCGTGTTCCAAAGTTTCAATCTGGTCGATGAACTTAACGTGTGGGACAACGTGCAGCTGGCGTTGCGATATGGCACGTTACCCCAGAAGACGCAGCGTCAGCGCGTAACTGAAGTGTTGGAACGCTTAGGGTTGGCACATCGTGCGGAGCATCACCCCAGCCAGCTGAGTGGCGGCCAGCAACAGCGCGTAGCGAT
>JANXZQ010000132.1 GCA_025355445.1 Gammaproteobacteria bacterium | reverse complement strand
GATGATCTGTCTGCCGATGGTCAGGCGCGACCCGCGTTCGATCGTGCAAATGGCCACGAGAACGTTATCCGTCGGGGAGAGAAGTAGAAGGCGTTCGTCATTCACGGCATCGATCTCCATTGGCTCGATAGCGCCGCCGCGCAGCAGTACATTCACCGTGCCGGCGGCGCCTACTCCTTGGCCACGAGTTCCTGCTGGTACGTGGACTTGATGAACATTTGGAGCACGTTTCGCTTTCCATATTCGATGTGCTCCGTCAACAGCCGCTTTGCGAGCTCGGCGTCCCGGCGCAATAATGCGCACACAATGGCCAGATGCTGTTCGCCGGTTTTGCGGGCTTGATCGTCACTACTGAAACTGGTGAGCTGCAACGACTCGATCAGCAGCGACAAGTGTCTCATTTGAGTGATCAGCCTCCGGTTCCCCGAGTTCTCCACGATGAGGTGATGCAGCTTCAGATCAATGCTCGCGTGCTCTTCCCGCAGCCTGGACCCGGACTTGCTATCGACAGCTTCGAGGCGGTGCTGGAGCTCAAGCAACTCGTTCACTTTCACGGTCCGCACTACGCTTGAAATGCAGTGGACCTCTAAGGCAGTGCGCAGGTCGAAGAGTTCCTCGACATCTTCGGCGGTGAATGCCACGACCCTCGCGCCGCAGTTGCGAGCGCGTTCCACACAGCCGTCCTTCACCAGGGACAGCAGAACCTCTCGTATCGGAGTGCGGCTGACGCCGTAGGCGCGCGCGAGTTCTTCCTCGACCAGCCTCTGCCCCGGAGCGAATTCACCGCTGATTATCTTTTCGAGCAGCGCGCGATAGAGGAGCGAATGCAGCGCCTCGTCGTGCGAAGGTTTTGCGCTCATGGCTGTCTACAATTTGTACACGATCGCGCGTTATGCGTCAAGAACGTTACTCGGTGTCCCTGATTGGCGGATCCAGTAACCGTCCTCTGCATAACAATAACTGCTTTATTATCAATTATTTATGGTAATAGTAATTTAATTGTGTTGACGCGCCACTCGCCATGATGATAAAACGCCCTTGTATACAACGGATCCGAGAACGCCCCGAAAAACTAACGTCATTAGAGAGAAACGGATCTGTAAGACTGATTTTCTCGAAGGCGCCTCGGTCTGGAAGTTCTTGCGTGCAGGTTGAACGGAGTACCGGGCTCTTGACGTTGCTCATGGCTGCATGCAGGGCGGTGTTAATTGGCAATTTTCGAGTAGGACGTTGAATCAATCGAGTGACTGCTAGACGAGAGGAACAAAGTTCATGAAGTCGTTCAGAAATGTTTTCCTGCTCTTGTTTGCGGCCTTGCTGTTCGCCGCAATCACTCCGGTACTTGCACAGGACGCGCAGGTGGGCGGACGAATCTCGGATCCTTCGGGCGCCGTGATTCCGGGAGCGAGTATTGTTATCACCAACACGGCCACCGGCGCGAAGCGCGCTGCCGCCTCGAACGGAGAAGGCTACTATGCCGTTCCCGCGTTGCAACCCGGCCGATACCACTTGACGGCCAACAAGCCAGGGTTCAAGCCGATCAACCGCGACAATGTTGTCGTGCAGGTCGGCGACAAGCTCACCGTGGATTTCGCGATGCAGATCGGCACGTCCACGGATAGTGTGACCGTTACGTCCGATTTGCCGCTGTTGCGGACGGAGGACGCCCAGCAGGGCTTGGTCATCGACAATCGTCGCATTCTGGAGCTTCCGCAGTATAACCGCAACGCTCTGTCGTTCGCGGCCATGGCTCCCAACGTGAACGGCCAGTCCAGCCAGGGCGGCTATGCCCAGGACTTCCGCATCAATGGCGGCCGCACCAACCAGACCGAATACTTCCTGGATGGGCAGCCCGTGACCACCGGCTACCTCCACAACGTTCCGCCCTCGGTACCCTCCAAAGAGGCGGTCGCCGAGTTTAAGGTCATGACCAATGGCCTGTCCGCGGAGTTCGGACGCCTTTCCGGCGGCGCCGTGACTCTGGTGACCAAATCAGGCACTAACGAATTCCATGGCAGCGGTTACGAGTTCTTCAAGAACGATAAACTCAACGCCAACGACTGGAACTCGAACCGCCTCGGACAGCCGAAGGGCGTATTCCACGACAACGTGTTCGGATTCACCGTCGGTGGTCCGATCTGGATCCCGAAGGTCTATAACGGCAGGAACAAGACTTTCTTCTTCCTGAACTATGAAGGCGACCGGCACAAAGAAGGCAGCAACTCGGGCCAGGGATCGGTGCCGACCGATCTCGAAAGAGCGGGCGATTTCTCGCAGAGCTTGATCGACAATGGCCACCAGGTCCAGATATACGACCCAGCCACCGGCCGTATCGTCAATGGACAGGTTGTGCGCGATCCGTTCCCGGGGATGAAGATTCCCACGAACCGTTTCGATTCGCTTGCCAAGATTTACACCGGCTACTATCCCGCTCCAAACCAGGCGCCTCTGGCCAACACTTCCAACGTGAACAACTTCGTCTACTCGCGGAGCACCCCGTCGAGCAATAACAACTGGACGGGGCGCCTTGATCAGAACTGGAGCTCGTCGCAAATCACGCACTTCAGCGTGTCGCAGTTTAGCTGGAGCCAAATCACGCCCCGAGCGTTCTCGGTTATGGAGGCGGTCGGGCTGAACACAGTGGACTCCTACACGGCCTCGATCGCGCATGACTGGATGGTGAGCCCGAGCACTCTGATCACCTTCCGCGGCGGTGTGGTTCGCGACAAGAGCTTCAGCGACTCGGCCGTGGACGTCAAAGACTCCGGCTGGAACCTTCCCGCCAACGTGATCAATCTTCTCGGCGGCGTGGACAATGGCCGTGTTCCGTCTATTTCGAACATGGGTGGCCTGGCCGGGCTCGGAGGCGGGTCGATGGACGACACCCGCGACACCGCTTATAACGGCAGCATCGCCGTCCAGAAGATGTGGGGCAAACACACCCTCAAGGCCGGCTACGAGCATCGCCGGTATTACACTAACGAGACAATGGGCGGCAATTTCGAGATGAGCACGGAATGGTCGGTGACCTCCATGTCTCCGTCCACGCAAGCCAAC
>JANXZQ010000118.1 GCA_025355445.1 Gammaproteobacteria bacterium | reverse complement strand
CAAAAACCATACACCGCCATGGCGGCATAAAAAGCATTCAGCGCGGACTCCATGTACAGGCGGGTCCAGAACAGCACCCACACATACAGGCAGGAACTGACGAACGCAGCAGCCCAGCACTCGAGCCGTTGCCGGATCGCCAACACGAGATATGCCACCGCCAGAATCGCCGCGGCGATTTCGATCCAGCTCGTGTCCCGCCAGGCAGTCACGAGCTGGACCGACAGATCGGGTATCACCGTTGCGCCAGCCCGGGCAGCACCTTCATGACGAATACCAATTGCGGAGCGGCTGCGGCGGAGCGCGCCATCTCCTCGGCAAGCACCGCCATGAGCTGATCGAGCGGTCCCCAAATTTGGGTCGCCAGCGCATTGGTCTCCACGCGCAGGCCGGCATGCGTATTGAGGCGGTCGATGAAGGCTTGAATGGGCGGCCGGTAGTCGCCGGTCAACGGGTACATGCTGATTTCAACGGCGGCACGCATTGCGATCACCTACTCCCTACGCCGGCATTAACCGGGTCAGGTTCAACGGGTTCGCAGACCAATCGATTAGTCGATCGCCCGCGTCTCAGGCCTTTCAAAGACCACCCCAGGGTTGACAGAAGTGTAGCCTGTGGCCCCAATGCGTGCAAAACTCTTGGATCGGCTGCGGAGAAACTCTTGCGCATATTCCAGGTAGACGCATTTACCAGCACACGCTTTACCGGCAATCCGGCGATCGTCGTGCTCGACGCGGATGGTCAAAGCGACGCCACTTTGCAGGCCGTGGCTCGCGAGTTCTCGCACGCAGAGGTGGCGTTCGTGTTCGCGGCCGCCGGTCCCGACCACGATGTTCGATTACGTTTCTTCAATGCGCGCAAGGAGGCGGCCTTCGTGGGGCACGCAACCGTGGCCGCGCACGCTGTGCTCCTCACCTTGGGACGACGCGGCATCGGCGTGTGGCGCCAGCACTCGGGGACCGGCGTCATAGAGGTCGCCGCCTCCGCCGCGCAACTCCCATCAGGCGCGCAGGCACTGATCGAGTTTCGGCAGATCGTGCCGGAACTGGATTCTCCGCTGCCGTTCAAGACCACTTTGCTCGTAGCCGAAGCGCTGCGTTTGCCGGCCACGCAGCTGCATGAAATCATGCCGGCGCGCATTGCCCGCAAAGGCAGCACGCGCCTTCTCGTTCCCATTGCCGATCCCCGGCAACTCGACAATCTGGCGCCGAACTTCGACACCCTGCTGGAACTGGGTACCGAGCTCGGAGCGGAGGGCTTCTTTGTTTTTGCGCTCAATCGAAACGCAGACCCATGGTCCACGGAATCGCGCATGTTTTGTCCGGCGCTCGGAATTCCGGAAGACCCGGTCAGCGGCAACGCCCATGCCATGTTGGCCGCCTATTTGTGGGAGCTCGGTCATTTCGGCAAGAATTCAGCGACCTTTATCGGCCACCAAGGCCGGCAGATGCAGCGGCCGGGACAGGTCAGCGTGAGACTGGAGGTCGATCGGGGCAGCCTGATTGCCGCACACATCGGCGGCACCGCGGTAATCGTCAGCGAAGGTACCCTGGCACTATAGTGGCCTGTCGTTTGCGTCGAAACGGCCGCCGGGGCGGGACCGTGACCGGCCCGCCCCTTCAGGTCTCGCTTTCCAATCGGAGCTAGGCCGCGCCCGCCACCGGCATTTCCAATTTCAAAGACGTTGCCAAAGTTTGCAGCTTCGCCTTGACATCTTTCGCGACGCCCACCGCTTCATCCAGATTGCCGGCCGCAAAAGCCGCCTGCGCCTTGGACCAGAGCGCGGTTGCGTCACCCAAACCGCTCTTCGCCGCCTCCAAATCGATACCCGCAGCCATTTTCTTGTTGGATTTCTTGCCCAAAAGATCGATGCGGCCCTGAATGGCGCTAACTGCTGCGGGTAGTGCCGCGGCGTGCCGCGTCCATTCCTCGTTGAGCAACTTCAGCACTTCGTCCTTCTTGGCCGCCGCGGCGGTTGCCAGGTCCTGTGCCGCGCCCAGCACCGCAGGTGCGCCGGTCACGACGGCGGCATAGTCCTGCTTGTCGAAGGAACCTTTCAGCGCGCCCAGCTTGGACTGCACGTCAGCCAATTGATCGGGCACATACTTCGCCGCTTCACCGGATGCGGCGGTGACTGTCGCCTCGATGTCGCCGATCAGCTTTTGCGCGGGTTCCTTCTGGCCGGCGCAAGCCGCCAGGATCATGGCCGCCGCACAGATCAAGGCATAGCGACTGATTCGTTGGATCACTTGCATGGGGGATTCCTAGTCCTGGTTGCGGAATACAACCGGATCGATTCTAGCTCAATTCGCGCCGCGCGCGTTCCAGCCACTCGGCTTGAGCCTTGCGATAGTGCGCGGGTCCGAGCCTGGCGCCGTCCAGCAAATCTTTCAGCACGCGACGCGCCTCGGCCAAATTGCCGCGCCGCTTGAGCAACAAACCATACCGCAGGCGCGCCTCCGCGCCGGGATAACCCGGAGCCAGCGCCGCGTAAGTGCGTTCCGCCTCCTCGAGGGCGTCTTGCGCCTCGAGAGTACGCGCGTACAGGAGCTGCGCGTCCGGCGACTTGAAGTCCGGATTGTGCAGCGTCAATCGCTCCAGAGCTGCCCGCGCGGCGTCAAAATCCTGCCTGCCAAACTGCGCCTGCGCCAAGCCCAGCAGCAAGGTCGGATCATGCTCGAATATCCCTCTGAGGCCGCCCTGATATACCGCGATCGCCTCGTCGAAGTGGCTGCGGCCAAGCAATTCCTCGGCCAGCCGGCGGCGCGCATCCACATTGCCGGATATCTCCACCTCGGCACTGGCGCGGCGCAGCTCGCGATCCGGATCCAGCATATGCCGCACGCCGGACCGGGCGCGGCGCGCCGTTCTTCCACCCATCAGTTCAGGCAGGAGTTCGACCGCTGCATAGGCCAGCGAGCCGACCAGCGGCAATAGCGCGATGGCCCAGATCCAGAGCATGTTTCTGCCCGTCTTGATCACGTGCACGATCAATCCCGCTTGCACGAGAATCGATAG
The DNA here is from genome assembly GCA_025355445.1 of Gammaproteobacteria bacterium. GTDB lineage: Bacteria > Pseudomonadota > Gammaproteobacteria > Steroidobacterales > Steroidobacteraceae > Bog-1198. The sequence continues at coordinate 4,723 of JANXZQ010000118.1, read as the reverse complement.
AATCGGAATGAGATACAAGGCGGCGAGGCTCCCGGTACGCGCAGTGATTCACGCGTTCTGGCGCATTGTAGCTAAAAATGCCGCCACCTCGGGTGGCCCGAGCCTGTCATGATGCCGCTAGAGTTCGGCGACGCGAATCTTGCGCTCCACCTCACGGCAGCTGGACCAGCCGATGTTCGACAGCGAATAGCCGAGCACGCGTTGCGAACGCGGATCGACAGTAACCTCCATCTCGCAGCCATGGAACCCGGTCGGGGCACCGTCCGGCTTTTGAGGCAGAAACCAGACGTACAGCCACCTCGTCGATGTCTGATCGATTTTTCGCGGCTCTCCGAACGCCTCCTGCAATCGGCTCACCGGCTTTCCGACGTTGTCTGCGGCGATTCTCGGCACCGAGCGAACCGCGTATCCGGAGTGGCCGCAACCTGCCAGCATCAATGCCGGTGCCAAGATCTTAAAGGCCATCGTCACCGCCGTGACACGCAACATAATGCGATCCTAAGTTTGGTTTCCGAGGAGCGCAGTCTTGCCGCCTGCATCGGGTTTTGCCGCAGACTCAAGTCGCAGAATAGGAATCTACGGGCAACGCACGCCGATTATGTAAACGCAATCCATGTGTCATGCCGCGCGGCAAGTCTTCGGGATGGTGTCCCGCGACGATCAGAGTCAAGCGTGTCATCAGCTGTTCCAGCAACCGCTTCATGATGCTCCGCTGCGTGGGATCGAGACCGGTCAACGGCTCATCCAGCAGCAAGATGCGTGCATCAGCCGTCATGGCGCGCGCAATGAGCGCCCGGCGCAGCTGCCCATAGGACAACTCGCGCGGACGGCGTTTGGCCACTGCCGTCAAACCAAAGAACTTCAGCCAGCGAGTTGCCGCCTTGCGGTCCGAAGCGCTGGGTTCGTCGACGAGTCCGACGCTGGCGTAAAGGCCGCTGGCGACTAGATCCGCTACGCTGACATCGACGGCATAGTCGCTTTGCAGCTCCGGCGAGACGTAACCGACCTGCCGCTTCCATGCGGCGATCGGCGTGCCGCTGGGAAATCCGCGACGCTCGAGCACGCCGCCCAACGCCGGCGATAAGTCCCCGTACAGAAGCTTCAAAAAGCTGGACTTCCCGGCGCCGTTTGCGCCGTACACCGCCCAGTGCTCGCCCTCGCGCAATTCCCAATTAAGATCACGCAGCACCGGCCGGTACTCGACGTACAGATCGACATGCGCTAAGCGCAGCAAAGGCGCGCTCGTCACGGACCCGGGCGCGCCGGTCACGGACACACGCTTCGTGCTCGCGCTCGCCCTCCCGCGTCCACGCCTGCGCCCACGGCTGGGGCTGGGGCTGGCGGCGAGCCTGAGGCTTCGTGGGGTTTCACCGGCCTGCTCGGCAAGGCTCTCAATGTCGGAGGCGCGAATGCGCTTGATCGAATCCACCTCGCCTCGCGCAAGGCGCAGCATGCATCGAGTCCCGCGCGGCACGTCGTCCGCCCGATGGGCCGTCGCCACCCATGCTTGGCCGCGGCGCAATGCACCGCCCAGCACCGTGTCGATGCGCCGCCGATAGTGCGCGTCGAGCCCGTTATACAATTCATCCAGCAACAGCCAATCCGGGCTCTGCACCAGCGCGCGCGCCAGCAACGCGAGACGCTTCTGCCCGTACGACAACGACAAGAATTCTCGGGATGCGTGCCGCGACAAGCCGCAGGCGCGCAGCGTGGCATTCACACGCACCGCCTGCGGCGGCGTGACCCGCCGCAGCAATAAGTCGGTGCGATGCAGCCCGGTTGCAACCAAGTCTCTGACGCTGAGGTTCCAGCCGTAGCGGGCATATTTGTCTTGCTGCTCGGCACCGATATAAGCGATGCGGCGCTTGGCTTCGATCAGATCGACGGGACGGCCGCCGAGCAGATAATGTCGTCCGGCGGGATAATGTCGCTCGCCGGCGTTCTGATTTTCGGCTAGAGCTCGGGGCGGGGCGCCGGGTGTCGGCCAGACAGCCCCGGCCAGCAGCTTGAGCAGCTGTGTTTTGCCGGCGCCGTTGTCGCCCAGCAGCGCCCATCGTTCGCCGGGGCACAGACGCCACGTGACTGCGCGCAGCGCCCAGCCGTTGCCCCGCCGCACGCTCACCGCGTGCAGCTGCATCTTAAGACGGGCCTTCATGAGGTGCAGGGCCGCCAGAGGCCGTCGGATTGACTGGCTCGGCTCTCGCGCGCCAGCTTGATCAAGTGAGCCTCCAACGTCAGCCGCGCCCAACGGTGCCGGTCGGTGGGCACATCGTCGTAGACCACCGGAGTGAGTTCGTCGAGGGTGGCGGCAGTGAGCCGCTGCAAGCTGCGCAGCACTTTCGCCTCGCGCGCGAGCCGATGCACGCGCAATGCCATCAGCGTCCGCTTGCCGTGCTCGATGATGTCGCCGTGCCCGGGCGCAATGCGCTCGAAATCCAGGGCCTCGAGCTTGCCGATGGAATGCAGGTACGCCGACATATCCCCGTCAGGCGGCAAGATCACCGGTGTCACGCCTTCGAGCACATGGTCGCCCGTAAACAGCAGCCGCTCGTCCTCGAGCAGGTAGCACACGCAATTCGAGGCATGGCCTGGAGTATGGATCGCAATCAACCGGCATTCCCCCAGCATCAGTTCCTCAGCATCGCGCGGCCGATGTTGCGAGATGAATGTGGCATCTTGCCGGCCGTCATCGGGAGGCGGTAAGCCGATCAGCCGCGCGCCGGTGCGCTCGGCCAGGCGCTTCGCCAGCGGCGAATGATCCGGGTGCGTATGTGTGACGATCACCCAACGAATGGCCCGGCCGGCCGACGCTAAAATGGCGTCCAAATGCCGCGCGTCGTCGGGCCCCGGATCTAGCACCGCGACTTCGCCGTGTCCAATTAAATAGGTATTGGTACCGGGTCCGGTCATCAAGCCCGCATTCGGGGCGACGATACGGCGCACGTTCCGGCCAAGGGCCACGCACTGACCCGGGGCGAGTTGACTTCTGGCTTCCATGAAAATTAATTTTTCGTTGAAATGGCGATTGCAGGCATATCAAAGGCCGGCGCCCGCGATTTTGCGGCTATTCGCACTGTCGGTGACCTCGGTCGCATATTGACATAGTTGCGATGGGCAGCGGAGCCGCTACACTGGGAGGCATGTCAAAGTCACCGAACGCCAGACGAATTGGTGGTCCTCTGTCTTGGGAACAATTGGCACGCCCCGATACGGAGCAGTGCCAACGCTTCTTGGCCGAGTCATTGTCTCTGCTGCTTGCGGACTTATTGCGTTCTGTTCTATCTGATGCCAGCCCGGCTTTACCCGCGGACGAAGCGGCGGTGGAGCGCTACCGTAATCTCGCGGACTCGCTGGCGGATGGCGAATCACGCCGTCGCACCAGCCTCGGAATCACGCGCGCCGGGCTCGCCAAGCGCTGCGTCACTTGGCTGAAGCTGCTGCTAACCCCGCCGCCGAACGCCCCGTCGACCGCGCCGATGCGCGAGTTCGTCGATGCCTTGGGTCTTTTCCCGGCGCTTTTCGACAGCGAGCCATCCGCCCGCTCGCGCCGGGCTCGCTTGACTTGGCTTCTGACCCATGACAGGCGGCTGGATGCGAGCACGCGCGAAGCCGCCACCGCACTGATCGAGGCGTGTGAGCACCTAGGGGTTCTCCTCTGGCCGGACGCCGAGACCGCCTGACCCCTGGCGGACGCTGCGCCGGGGGCTAAGCAGCGGCATTTCCGATTCCAGGGCCTGAACAAGCATATAATAAACGGTCAGCCCGTTGATTTTACGGGCCCCTAGGTTTACGTGAAGGCTGGAGCTTTTGAATGCAAACACCTCCCACACCTGAAACTGAAGAAGTAGCCCCTCCGGCACCGGATAAGTCGCGCTTCAAATTTCAAAAATTGCTGCAGCCGTTCACGATCGAGCGCGGCATCGTCACGCCGATCATTTGGTTCCTACTCGACTGGCTGGTCCTGGGCGTGTCCATCGCCAGTCTGCTGGTCGTGGATGCCTGGTGGGTGAAAATATTCGCATCGTTGGTCGCGGCGCTGTGGATCGCCCGTCTGTTCGTCATCGGTCACGATGCCTGCCATGGCTCGTATACACCCAACAAGACCCTCAATAAGTGGATCGGCAGGATTGCATTCCTGCCCTCGCTGACGCCGTACAGCCTGTGGGAAATCGGCCATAATTTGGCGCATCACGGCTTCACCAATCTTAAGGGCCGCGACTACGTTTGGACTCCCTACTCGCCCTCCGAATTTGCGAATTTGCCCTGGATCCGCCGCCAACTCGAGCGCATCTACCGCAGCGGCGTAGGACAGGGCGTCTACTACATGATCGAAATGTGGTGGAAGAAGCTCTTTTTCCCCGGACGCAAGCATGTCGCCACCCGGCGCATCAGCTACACCTGGGACAGTCTGCTGGTGGCGGCCTTCGGCCTGGTGTGGGTGGGCGGCCTGGTCGCGTGGGGCATTTGGAGCGGCAAGTCGATTTGGTCGCTGTTGACATTCGGCTTTGCGGTGCCGTTCTTCTTCTGGAATTGCCTCATGGGCTTCGTGATCTACGTGCAGCACACCCATCCGCGTGTCGCCTGGTACGAGCAGGGTCGCATCCGGACGTCGTCGGTGAGCCGCGACGGTGTCGGACCCCCGTCGATCGTCGCGCGCGTTGCCGGAGACCAGCCGCCGCCCGTCGTCATCATGGGCGCGACAGCCGCCGAGTGGTCCATCACG
>JANXZQ010000021.1 GCA_025355445.1 Gammaproteobacteria bacterium | reverse complement strand
CTTCAACATCAAGCGAATGTTCGCCATGCAGCCCTGCTGAGAGGGCAATGCGACCATTTTGCTCTCCAATATCGATCAATACCCACATGAATCCACGCCCGTTATCCGTCTTTCTGTCCAACCAAAACCTCAGTCCGACAGGCTGCTAGAAGCGAGCGATGGCATGGCCAACGGCGATGACGATCACCCCTCCGGCCAACGCGGCATAGGGCAGAATCCCAGCCGAGCGGCCGCGCTCGGGATCGGCCGCCACCACCAAGCGCATGTCTTCCATCATCGACGCGGGAAACACGCCTTTGTCGGTTATGTAGTGACGCCAACAAAACACCGGAATGATCATCGCGGCCAGGAGAAGGCCGCTCAGCAGCGTGCCCGGCCCCCAAATGTCGGCTCCCATGCCGATAATGAACAGATTGACATAGCCCAGCACACCACCCGTCGCCAGCAGCCAGGTGGGTGCCCGGAAAGGGCGAGCCCAGTTCGGCCGGTCGATCCGGTGAATCCAGCCGGCATTCAGATTCATGAAGATGAAAATTATGTAGGCGACATTGGAAGCGGCCAGGACGAAGATATTGTCCGACATCAGCAGCAAAATCAGATTGAAGACCAGATCGGTCCACATCGCGCGCACCGGTGCGCCGTGCGCATTGACCTTTCCGAGATAACGCGGCAACCAGCCGTCGACGGCGCCCTGATACAGGGTGCGAGACGATCCGGCCATTGCCGTCATGATGGAAAGCAGCAGGGTCATCACCAGCATGACGACGATGAGGTTTTCCATCAGTCCCGTTGCGCCGACCATTTCGGCCATGACTTTGCCGACGCCCATGCCGCTGCGGATGCCGGGATCGAGCATGCCGGAGAGCCCCAACGCTCCCTGAAAGGCAAAGGGCACCAGCGTGAAGACAAACAGGCACAATAAACCGGAGAAGAAGATCGCCCTGAATGTATCGCGCGCCGGATCGCGGAATTCTCGGGTGTAGCAGACGGCCGTTTCAAAGCCGTAGGTCGAGTAGCCGGCGATGAACAAGCCGCCTGCAAGAACGGTGAGACCTTTCATCGACCAGTCGCCCGGCGCCGGATTGCCGGCCGCGTCGTGGGCGAGGGGCACGAATGGCGTGAAATGATCGAGCGGCACGTCGCCGGTGATCAGCGGAACGAGACCGATCAGTATCAGCGGCAGCAAGGAGGAAATCGCAAACACCATCTGCATCCGGGCGGCCGAGAGGATTCCGCGATGCTGAATCGCGTAGATCACCAGCAGCAGAACGCCCGCCAGAATGGCATTGGCATTGATGCGCAGGCTGAGGCCGGCGCGGATCCAATGCAGGTCGATGAGCGTCAGCGTCCAGCTGTTCACGGCGGACTCGGGTGCGAACAGAATGCTGAGCACATAGCCCGCGGCCAATCCGGTGCCGAGCGCCAGAACCGGCGACCAGGCGATCCAGTTGCACCACACCGAGATGGGCGCCAGCAGCTTACCGTAGCGCACCCAGGCGATCGCGCCGTAGATCGAGGTACCCCCGGATTTATTGGGAAACAGCCCGGCAATTTCGGCATAGGTAAAGCATTGCAGGAAGCCAAACGCGATCGAGACGATCCACACGGCCCATGAGGGGTTGCCCACCGTGGCCGCCAGTGCACCGATCGTGAAGAGCAGCAGCGCGGGCGACCCGCTTGCCACCCAGAACGCATCGACCCACGTGATGGTTCGATGCAGTGAGGCGGCCGCGTCTTGGCTGGCCTGTGGGGCGGGCGCACCATGGACCGGGTTCTGCATCAAGCCTCACCGACGTCGAGGCAGGAATCGATGTAAGAGCGCCGGCCGCTCGCCGCTATGCGGCAGGCATTGACTTGGCTGCGGCCGCCTGGAGGCGCAGCAGAAAGTTGTGGCGCGTGATCCGCCGCGCCGCCTCCACATCCAAGATCTGCGGATTGAGGGCGAAGCGCAGCCACATTCCGTACATCAATGCCATCAGGCTCTCGGCCGCGTCTCCGACCTCCTTGGCCGGCAGGAGTTCGGTAAGACCCCGTTTCAACTCGGTGATGATATGGTGGTGAGTGGCATGCTCGATGTCGGCGAAGACCGAGCAGCTCGGCGTCCGAGACCAGAACCAGAGCCAGGAAGACACCGCTTCGGGAGTGCATTGCGACGGCGCAAAATTGGCGTCGATGACCGCGAAAACCCGATCCATCGGGGTGTGCGTGGAGCCCGCTCGCAAGGCGACCTCGCCCAGGAAATCTCCCGCCAGCTCGCGCATGGTGCACTCGAGCAAGTCCTGCTTGCTCTTGAAATAATGGTTGACGATGCTGACCGAGGCCAGGCCGGCATACTTGCAGATCGCCGCCACCGTCGGGTCCGCAAGGCCGGCGCGATGAATGGCGGTCATCGTCGCTTGAATGAGCTCCCTCCTGCGAACCTGGTCTACCGTCGGACGCGCCATAGGCTTTCTGCCACACTATTGATTGCACCCGTGCTGGGGCTCCTCTCTTCTAGCGGACAATCATGGCAATGGCGCGCTGTCGCCGGGTAGGTCACGCATTCACACCCTGCGCCGGCGCGATCTTTTGGACTTAAGCCCCCCCCCGGGTTTACTCAAGCCCCATATTTCGGTGATAGAGTTGCTGAAAGTGATGCACGGCGTGTTCGCTGATGCCTGAGCGGGCCTCATCCACGACCAGGCGGCCGGCGGTATAGCTGCGCGACCGCAGCCCCTTTTGCACCCGTTCGCAAAGACCGATGTCTTCCGGTTGGAGCACATCGCGCAGATAGGCAATCGATTCGGCCTCGGCCGGCGTCGGCTGCGGGTCCATGAAGTAGAAATCCATGATTTCGCGGCAGGTCTGCGGCCCAGTCGGCAGCATATAGAGCAATCCGATGTTGCCGGAGCCCGGCATGATCCACAGCGTGTGATTGGGCCACAGATAGATCGCGATATATTCCGGAGTCCGGCCGGCGGCGGTATTGTAGTCGTAGGGCGATTTATCCGCGGACCCGGTCCGGCTGACCTGGGCATTCCAGATGCCGTGCGTGGCCACTGAGTAGGTCTTCATATCGACGAAATCCACGAAGGCCGGGTGTGCCACCGAGCAGTGATAGCACTCGTTGAAATTCTCGATTGCCGTTTTCCAATTGCACTTGATATCCCAGCTGGCGCGTTGCGAGAATTTCAGATTGGGCAACTCCGGGCACCAGCGCTGCAAACCCTGAAGCAAATCGGGCGCCTGGCCGGCAAGCGACACCGCCTCGGGGTCCAGATTGACGAAGACGAGCCCGCCGAAGTCCTCCACTTTGACCGGCTTCAGCCTGAAGTCTGCCTTGTTGAAATCCTTCACATGCTCGCAGTTCCGTGCGCTCGTGAGCGAGCCGTCGAGCCGATAGGTCCAAGCGTGATAGGGGCAGGTAATGAGGCCGGTTCGCCCGGCATCGTCCTGCACCAGCGTATGCGCCCGATGCAGACAGACATTGTAGAAGGCCTGCAGCACACCGGCTTTATCGCGGACGACGAGAATTTCTTCGTCGCCGACATCCAGGCGGACATATTGACCCGGTTCGGCGACCTGCGAGCGGTGGCAGGCAAAATTCCAAGAGCGGGCGAAAACGAGGTCTTGTTCGCGCCGATGGACATCCGGTGAGAAATACAGATCGGATGGAAGGGTGTAGGAGCGCCCCGCATCCGTGGGATTGAAAATCATCTGAGCCGTATCCATCGGAAACTTCCTTCTGCTTGCTCAGGCCAAGGCAGGCCTGAATAAATGAGAATTATGATTAGTTGATTGAATGTTCATTCTATGTAAAAGCTTACATCTCATCTGGCAATCCTGTCAAATTAATTGCAGCGGTTTTGGGTGTTGGCAACCTATCGCTTGGCAAAAATGATGAAATTTCTGCCGGTTTAATTCGGAAGGCCCGGGTATTTCGCTACATATGGCATTGGCATCGATTGGCCATCCTTTGATTTCATACATATTGATCGAATTATTGTTCTATTACGGGCCATTCGGCATCGCGGAACGGCCGCGAGGGCCGGCGGTGGCCAATACAGGTCATCATGAAAGGAGGGATTTGCCCATGCCGATCTTTCAAATCCCTGTGTTTCGCCTCACACCTAAAATTTGAAGCCGAACGAGACGCCGAGGACGCGTGGCCGAAGCGGTGTCTGTGCGACGATAAATTGATCGGTGCTGATGAACGTGCTGGCGTGCGAATTGCCGAGGTTCTCCCCGTACATGGTCACGAGCCAGGCGTCCTTGGCAACGCCGAATGAGGCGTCGTAGGTCGAGTAGGCGGGATTCTCGAACCGCCCTCGGGAGGTATTGATGGCTCCGCCGATTGCGATCGTAGGATTCGCACCCGCCTGCGTAAATGAATGACCGCTGTGGGTGGCGCCCAACTGAACGAAAGGGCTGTATCCGCCGAGGGTCCAATCGTAGCGCGCACGCAGGCTGAACTGAATCGGCGGCGCATTCGCGCTGGGTGCGCCGGTCGGGCCGAACGGATTACCGACCGGCGCGCAATTTCTGCCGGTGGAGCTGCAGACCTGCGTGATCGGCTTGCCGAAGTTGCCGCCGGGACTGTTGTCTGCGGGATTGTTGTCGATCAGGTCCGGCGAATTCGTTTGTCGACTCTGGTTCCAGGATGCCGCACCCTGCAGCGTCAGCCCGCTCAAGACCCGCGCTACCAAGGACGTCTCGATGCCCTTGATGAGGAAGTTCTGACCGTTGGTGTTGTAGAACAGATTGCCGACCACGCCGGGGTTGAAGAACTCGATCTGAACGTTGTTCCAGTTCTCCCGGTACACCGCCCCGTTCCATTGCAGGTGACGATCGAAGAATTCCGCCTTCCAGCCGATCTCGTTGTTCGTCAACTTGTCGGATGAGTACGACGAGGGAACCGCATACTGGGCCACCCCATTCGGGCCGAGGGCATGCAAGGCGCCGCCGTTCTGGTTGAAACCTCCCGGGCGAAAACCCTGCGAGAAGGTGTAATACACCATGAGGTCCGGAGCGATGTGCCAGGTCAGATTCCCGCGACTCTTGAAGCCGGACTCGCTGTCGGCGAGATTCTTCTGGTCGAGGTTGTAACTGGAAGAGGACTGGCATCCACCGGCGGGCATGCCGCCTTGGAAGCAACCGAAACTGGATAGGACGCTGCCCGCCATGGAGTTCTCGAAGCGGAAATGGCGGGTGCCCAGCGTCAGCGTCAGCACCTTCGGAACCAGGTCGAAGTCGACTGAGGCAAAGAAAGCCGTTTGCTTGGTTTCGCGCGCCTGATCCTGGTAGAACGAGGTATTGGAACTCTGAACGCCGGGATTCACCACCGTCGTGCCGGGGAACGTGCCTACGTTTGACAGACAGCCGCTATTGCCCGGCCCGCTATTCGAGGTACACGCAGGGATGGTTTTATACATCCAACCGGTCTGGTCGAGCAGTTTGTCGTCCTCCCAATACGCGCCGGCGATCGCGCGCAACCGCCAGTCGTCCGGAGTGCTCAAGCGGAACTCGTGTTGCTGGTGCTCGTTCTTCTCGACCGACCGCCAAGCCGCGCTCGGCGAGAAGCAGGTTGACTCAAGATTTGCGTTACCGCCCGATCCCGGGCCGTAACATTGATAGTAATCGGCATAGACCCCGCGCGAGTAATTCGTGTAGTCGCCGACCTGCTCGACGTTGCGCACGAGGTATCCGCCGGTATAGACGGCTTTCAAGTCGCCGAACCTGCCATTCACGGTCCACGCGGTGCTCTCGAACTTGTCCTTGTCGTAGGCAGGGTTGAACAGCGTGACTTCGAGCGGCCGCAGCGGCGCGCCGTCCGAGGCATTGGGCTGCTGGTAGAA
>JANXZQ010000015.1 GCA_025355445.1 Gammaproteobacteria bacterium | reverse complement strand
GAATGACCACGACAGGCCCGAGGGACGGACGCTCAAGCTGAAAATGCTGCGGAACAGCTGCTTGCTGGCATTGCGCGCGAGAAACACATCCTGTTTCGGGGCGTGGTGATAACTGTACCCTGGCGACACCGTGATCCCCTCGACGCCGAGCCGGGTCGCGGTATCGAAGAACTCGGCAACGTCCGCCGGGTCTTCGCCGTTGAACAAAGTGCAATTGATGGTCACGCGAAAGCCCTTGCCTTTGGCGAGTTCGATCGCTGCCACGGCCTTGTCGAATACGCCTTCCTGGCACACCGATTCATCGTGCCGTTGGCGATTGCCGTCCAAGTGAATCGAGAAGGTAAGGTAGGGCGAGGGCTGGTATTCGTCGATATGCTTGGCGAGCAGGATCGCGTTCGTGCACAGGTAGACGAATTTCTTGCGTGCGACGATGCTGGCAACGATCTGCGGCATCTCCTTGTGGATCAGGGGCTCGCCGCCCGGAATGGAAACGATGGGCGCCCCGCACTCGTCGACGGCGCGCATGGCGTCCGCGACGCTGACCCGCTTTTGCAGGATCTCCTTCGGATAATCGATTTTCCCGCAGCCGGAGCAAGCGAGATTGCACTGGAACAGGGGCTCCAGCATCAACACCAGGGGATAGCGCTTGTCGCGGCGCAGCTTGCGGCCGGCGATGTAGCGCGCGACCTTGTACATTTGTAGTAGTGGAATGGCCATGAGCTATCTTACCGCGAGCCGGCCTCTTGGCCCAATTCAGTTTGCAATCCAAGCACTTGGCTGCGGTGATCCCGCCACACCTTGGTCCATTCGAGCATGAACCACGGCGTAAAATCACTGCCGCCGCCCGCCATTTCCACCTGCAGCGCATCCGGTTCCACCCAGCGCCAGGCATGAATTTCGTCGTTATCGATTTTGACGGGATCCGTGCTGCGCCCTATGAAAACCGAGCAAAGTTCGTTCTCGGCGCCCGTCTCGTCGAATTGGGCTGGTATTGGAACTTGAAGAGGAAATGCAGCCGGCAGCTCAGCCCCAGCTCTTCATCCAGCCGGCGCCGTATCGCCGCCTCCATGGTCTCGGCACGGCGCGGATGGCTGCAGCAACTGTTCGACCAGTACAGGGGCCACAGCCTTTTCGACGCGGACCGCTGCTGCAGCAGTAATTCACCTCTCCCATTAAATATAAGTAATGAGAACGCCCGATGCAGAACACCGCGGCCCTGATGGCACAGCGCCTTGCTCAGGTGCCCGACTCCGTGATCGACCTCGTCTACCAGGATCAATGAATCCGAATCGCTCGTGCGCTTAGATCATAGCGGCTCAAGCCAAAAGGTCGTGATCGCGAAACCAGCGCAGCGCATCCTCGAAGGCCTGCTGCGGCGGACGCCACCGGTAGCCCAATTCCCGAGCAGCCTTGCCGCTGGAGAAGAACATCCGCTTGCGCGACATACGCACTCCCTCGAGCGTCACCCGGCCGCTGCGGCCGGAGATTTTGGCGAGCCCTTCGGCAAGGTAGGCAATGGGCAGCACCGCGGCGTACGGCAGTCGAATGCGCGGCGGCGTACGCCCAACGAGAGCCGCGATCTGCGCCAGAATCGACTGCAGCGTCATGTCCTGGCCGCCCAGGATATAGCGCTCGCCCGGAGTGCCGCGCTCGAAGGCCAGCAGATGCCCCGCGGCAACGTCATCCACGTGCACGATATTGAGCCCGGTATCGACATACGCAGGCATGCGGCCGCAGGCCGCGTCCAGCACCAGCTGTCCGGTCGGTGTCGGCTTGATGTCGCCCGGCCCCACTGGGGTTGACGGGTTCACGATCACTACCGACAGGCCGGCGCGAACCGCGTCTCGCGCCACTTCTTCCGCAAGATATTTGGAACGTTTGTAGTGACCGATCATGTTGCTCAAGCTCACGGCGGTGTTTTCATCGCCGGGCGAGCCGTCCGTCGGAATGCCGATGGTGGCGACGCTGCTGGTGTACACAACGCGCGCAACGCCCGCCGTGCGGGCGGCATTCAAGATGTTGCGGGTGCCTTCGACATTGGTCAGATATAGCGGCCGCGGATCACGCGCTCCGAGTCGATAGTCGGCTGCCACATGGAACAATCCATCGCAGCCCTCGAGTGCCCGTTCAAGCTGCCTCACATCCGCAAGATCGCCTTGCGCAACTTCCACCGCCAACCGATCGAGATTGCCGCGGTTGGAGCCGCTGCGCGCCAGGACTCGCACCTGCCAGCCGGCATTGTTCAGGGCCCGTGCCACCGCCGCGCCGACGAAGCCGGTCGCGCCGGTCACCAGCGCCTTCATGCGCCGCGAGCCCCCGCCGCGCGCGGCGCCGGAAAACATGTGCTTGCGACCGCGCTCAACGAACGCAGCGCCGCGCGGTGGCGCCGCGCCAGTCGGATCATTGCAACCCAATCCAGCGGGGCCAGGGCTAGGCCGCCGATGAGACGCCGCATGCTTACCTGACCGGCTTGGCTTGCCGCCACTACCGCGCGCGGCAGCACGTCGCCCGCCGTGTCCACGATCACACGCACCGCCATGAACGGCAGGCCGCGGGCCGCGGCGACTTCTGCTACGCCCAAGCTCTCCATGTCGACTGCGACCGCGCCGGTTTCGTGGAACAGCGCGGCCTTGTCGGCGACGGCATCGATGGGTGTTGCGCTGCTGAGCAGAACCCCTCCCGCCGGCGGCCTTTGTTCGGCGATGCCGAGGCATAGCTGCTCGCGCCACTGTGCCGACGTCGTGAACCGCATGCCGCTCAAGGAAATGACCTCCGTCGGCACAACGACGGTGCCGGCGCTCAATGTGGGGTCCAAGCCCCCGGCCATGCCGAAGCTCAGCAGCCTCACAGCTCCCGCATCAGCGAGACTGCGCGCGGCGATCGCGGCCAGGACGCCGCCCATGCCGCTGACGGCGAGCAGCACTCCGTCGCTCAAGGATGAGAGTCCGTCGCGCCGCCGCACCGCAGTGCCCATAGTGCGCGCTTCCAACTCGAGTGCCGCGACGACGCCTAGGAGCCCGCCATTCAATGCGCGGTTCCGCGGCGCGACAGCGTGCGGTAGGCCGCGAGCGCCCAAAGCGGGAAATACGCGGAATAGCCGTGATATCTCAAATAGAACACGCGCGGGAAACCGGGTGCCGTAAAGCTCGGATCGCTCCACAAACCGTCCGCTCGCTGGATGCGCATCAAAAACTCAGTCCCGCGGCGCGCGGCATCCGAGCGTGCCTCACCGGCGGCGAACAGCCCGAGTAGCGCCCAAGCGCTCTGATAAGCCGTGCTGGGGAATTTTGCGCGCTCGCCGGCCGGCTCGGCGCCCGGCGGCTGCGCGTAGCTGTCGTTGCTTTCGCCCCAACCGCCGTCCGAGTTTTGCTTACTCTTGAGCCACTCCACGGCGCGCTGCATGGCCGGATCGCCGGCGCCGACATGCGCCTGCGCCAACGCGGTGAGCACGGACCAAGTCCCGTAGATGTAGTTTGTGCCCCAACGTCCGAACCACGAGCCGTCGGGCTCCTGCTTCGCGCGCAGGTACGCGATCGCTCGCTCCAAGGCCTGCTTATCCTGCAGCCTGCCGACGCGCGCCAGCACCGTGACCACCCGGGCCGTGACGTCGCTGGTGGGCGGATCGAGCAGCGCGCCATGATCCGCGAAGGGAATCTTGTTGAGGTAGTAATGCGTGTTGTCGGCATCAAAGGCCGCAAATCCTCCGTCCTTGCTCTGCATTCCCACCAGCCAGTCGAGTGCCCGGCGCACACTTTCAGCGTATCGGTTCAAATCACGCGCCTGATGCATGGCCCACGCCACCACCGCCGTGTCGTCCAGGTCCGGGTAGTAGTCGTTCGCGAATTGGAACGCCCAGCCGCCGCCTGCCAGCCCCGGGCGACTCTCACGCCAGTCTCCCGGTTCATCGAGCAACTGCTTCGTGCGCAGCCAATCGAGCGCTCGAATCGATGCTTCGGAAGAAGTGGTATCGCCCGCCTCCTGCAGGGCGAGGCTCGCGAGCGCCGTATCCCAAATCGGCGAGACGCATGGCTGGCAATACGCGCTCGATGGGCCCACCACCAAGAGCTTTTGCAACGCACGCTTTGCGGTGACACGCCGCGGGTCATCTTCGGCATAGCCCAGCAACACCATGGCTTCCAAGGCGTTGACCATCGCCGGGAAAATGGCGCCGAGGCCGTCCTCGCCGTTGAGCCGCTCCAGCATCCAGGCTTCCGCCCGTCGCGTCGCACGTTCGCGCACGCGCGCCGGAATCAAGGGGTCGATCATGCGGCCGAGCCGGTCGGCCGCCAGGAAGGCCTTGGCCACGAAGCCCTTGCGGCGGAAATAATCGCGCTCTTCCTCGGGAGGCGTCGTGAACAGCTCGCGAATATCCACCTGGCGCGGGTTTTTAGCGACGGGTTTACGGGTGCACAATATGAACAATGGCACCATCACCGTGCGCGACCAATACGCCACCCTGTCCAGATGGAATGGGAACCATCGCGGCAGCAGCATGATTTCGACGGGAATGTAGGGCACGCCGCGCCAGGGCAACTGGCCGAACAGAGCCAGCGCAATTCGCGTAAACACATTGCAAGAGGCGGCGCCGCCGCGCTGCAAGATGGCCGCGCGGGCACGCACCATATGCACCGCGTCCGTGCTGTCGCCGGCGAGCTTCAACGCATAGTAGGCTTTGACGGTGCAGCTAAGATTCAGGTCGCCGCCGTGATACAGCGGCCAGCCGCCGTTTTCGCCCTGCGCCGCGCGCAGGTAGCGGCACAGCTTTACTTCCAGTGCAGCGTCGATCTCGTCCAGAAAGTGCATCATCATGATGTACTCGGCCGGGATGGTGCAGTCCGCCTCGAGCTCGAACAGCCAGTATCCTTCCGAACTCTGCCGCGCCGCCAATGCATCGCGCGCATCCGCGACCGAGCGGTCCAACGGCGAGTCGGTGACCCTGCGCAGCGTGTGCGACACGATGTCGCCGCGCGCGTCGGATTGTGGCGCCGGGTAGGAACCCGGCTTCGGTGCGATGCGGGTCACGATCCTGAATTCCCGTAGGAGCGGCGAAGCGCGTGCTCCGGTTCGCGAACCGCATCGGTGGGATTCAGCGGTCCCGGACGCTGGCGGCGCAGGTCAGGGAGGCCCGCCACAGGCAGGCCGCGCGCCGCCTGCGCGAACAGAATGCGCAGCATCCAATCGCTGTGTCCGGCGATATTGGTCAATAGGCGGGTCATGGCTACCGCGGAGCGCGTCACCTTCACCTGGGCACCGGCCGTGAAGCACGGATTGTGTTCGATCTTGCGCAAGGTCAGCACGGCTAGTCCGATCGCCCACAGGCAGAAGCGGCGTATGCCGGTCTCTTTCCCCGGGATCAACAATGTGTAATCCAGTGCATTGCGCAGGTGCGCATGCGCGACGCCGACGAGCTCACGGAACGCCGCGGTGAAGCGCGGGTCGCAGGGCTCAGCCGCAACCTCAGCCAGGTCGACCCCATACCGGGTGAATACCTCCTGCGGCAGCCAACAAGCGCCGCGGCTGCGGTCCTCCCAGACATCCTTCAGAATATTGGTCATCTGCAGCCCCTGCGCAAATGACGCGGCAATGGCGCAAAGCGCCGGCCGGCGCCGGCCAATCTCGGGGGAATAATCGCAAAACAGATCCGTGAGCATTTCGCCCACGACGCCTGCTACATAGTAGCAATAGTCATCCAAGTCGCTCGAACGGGCGAGACCCTTGACGCTCGCGGAGAACTGGAAGCGAGGCATGCCATAGCACATGAGCTCGACGCAGCGCCGGATGGCGACCTGCTGCGGCTCATTCAAGCTCTGCATGACTGCAATCACGCGAGCCATGTTGCCCACCAGATCGCGTTCCGTGGCCAAGGTCCGATCCGACAGGCGCGGCCCGATATCTTGCGCCAGCAGCTCAACGTCGCCCTCACCTTTCAGAACGGCGCTGAAGCGTTGCAAAAAGGCCAGCGTTTCGGGAGGCGACAGTGCCGGCTCATCCTCGATGGTATCGGCAATCCGGCACAACAAATAAGCGCAGGTAACCGCCGTGCGCAGGCCTTCCGGCAACTGCGGGATGGTCAGCGCGAAGGTGCGCGAGACATGGGGGAGAATTTGGTCTTGATAGACTTCATCTGAACTGACGGAATCCATGCGGACAGTATCTCGGAAAGCCTGGAGGAAAGCATCATGTCAGCGGGGTAGCCCTGGTGCAAATTTGCAACACGGGCGCCAACCGTTGCCACTAAGGCGGTGCGGCAGTATAAACTGCCCCCCGATGAGCGTCGATCAAGAAAACTACCCGCTGCTTCAATCCATTGATTCACCGGCGGATCTGCGCCGTCTGCCGGCCTCCAAGCTTGCGGAATTGGCCCAGGAACTGCGCCAATTCCTGATTCACAGCGTCAGCACCCGGGGCGGTCATTTTGCCGCAGGATTGGGCACAGTTGAACTCACAATAGCCCTGCACTATGTATTCAATACGCCCCATGACCGCCTGGTATGGGATGTGGGCCATCAGGCATATCCCCACAAGGTCCTGACGGGGCGCCGCGATCAACTGCACACGATCAAGCAGGATAAGGGGCTGGCGCCGTTCCCCACCCGCACGGAAAGCGAATATGACACCTTTGGGGTCGGGCACTCCAGCACCTCGATCAGTGCCGCCCTCGGAATGGCCGTCGCGGCTGCGCAACGCGGAGAGAAGCGCAAGGCTGTGGCCATCATCGGCGACGGCGCGCTCACGGCAGGCATGGCCTTCGAGGCGCTCAATCACGCGGGCTCCCTGCCCACGGATCTGTTGATCGTGCTCAATGACAACGACATGTCGATTTCGGAGAACGTCGGCGCCCTTTCCAACTATCTGGCACGTGCCCTGTCGGGACGCATGTACTCGCATTTACGCGAAAGCGGCAAGAAGGTATTGCGCCAAATGCCCACCGTATGGGAGCTGGCGCGCCGCTCGGAAGAGCATTTGAAGGGTATGGTCCTTCCCGGCACGCTGTTCGAGGAAATGGGTTTCAATTACATAGGCCCCATTGACGGTCATGACGTCAAAGCCCTGGTCAGCACCCTGAGCAATCTGCAACAGCTGCGCGGACCCCAGTTTCTGCACGTAGTGACGCGCAAGGGCAAGGGTTACGCGCCAGCGGAGGCGGATCCTATCAAGTGGCACGGGCCGGGTCCGTTCGATCCGGCGAGTGGCCTGATTTTCAAGGAAGCGGCCACCGGGCCGACCTATTCGCAAATCTTTGGCAAGTGGCTATGCGACATGGCGGAGCGCGACCCCACCGTCGTCGGCATTACGCCGGCAATGCGAGAGGGCTCCGGTCTGGTTGAGTTCTCCAAGCGGTTTCCGGAGCGCTACTTCGACGTCGCCATCGCGGAGCAACACGCAGTGACATTCGCGGCAGGACTTGCGGCCGAAGGCCTCAAGCCGGTGGTCGCGATTTATTCGACTTTTCTGCAGCGCGCCTACGATCAGCTCATTCACGACGTCGCGCTACAAAATCTGCCGGTGGTATTCGCCGTGGATAGAGCGGGTCTGGTCGGCAGCGACGGCGCCACCCACCAAGGCAGCTACGATCTCTCCTTCCTGCGCTGCATTCCCAACATGGTGATCATGGCGCCGGCGGATGAAAACGAATGCCGCCAGATGCTGTACACCGCAACGACGTTGTCGTCGCCCTCGGCGGTACGCTACCCGCGCGGCTCGGGGCCCGGCGTGGATATCGCGGCGGAAATGACCGCGCTGCAGGTCGGACGCGCCCATGTCAGGCGCGAAGGTCGCAGTGGATTGGCGATGCTCGTGTTCGGCACCCTG
>JANXZQ010000008.1 GCA_025355445.1 Gammaproteobacteria bacterium | reverse complement strand
GCTGCGGGGACCTGTTTGAGCGCCGCAGCGTGAATGACGAAGTCCACCCCATTCATCGCCTGGATCAGACGCTCAACATCACGCACATCGCCGAGGAAAAACCGCATGCAATCCTCAGGAAAATCCTGCTGCATTTCAAATTGCTTGAGCTCGTCGCGGGAGTAGATGATGAGCTTGCGCGGCTTATAGCGGTCGAGGATCGTCCGGGTATATTGCTTGCCGAACGAGCCCGTACCGCCCGTGATCAAAATTGACTTGTCGTTGAACATAGTGCGTTTATGTCTAGCTGTTAATTTTTCCGGCCATTGCCATCCGCTGAAAACTTGCGCTGCTCTTCAACAGTTGATCGTAAGCCGCTTGCGCCACCAGCCGGCCGTGCTCAAGCTCCAATATGGTGTCGCAGCGCCGTACAGTGCTCAAGCGATGCGCAATGATTATTACCGTAAGATCGCGCGACAGGCCGTCGATGGCATCCATCACCGAGCGTTCGGTCGCATTGTCGAGTGCGCTTGTCGCCTCGTCCAGAATGAGCACGCTCGTCTCCTTGTAAAGAGCTCGCGCGATCCCAATGCGCTGTCTTTGACCGCCCGACAATCGCACGCCCCGCTCACCGGCCAACGAGTTGAACCCGTCGGGCATCGAGTCTATAAAGTCGCAAATTTGAGCGCGCTGCGCGGCAAGACGCACTCGCTCGGTGTCGATGGCAGCCGGCGGCGTCCCGAATGCAATATTCTGCAGAAGCGTAGTATCAGCCAGGAAAATACTCTGCGGCACATGCGAAATGCAAGCCTGCCAGGCGCGCACCGTGGCACCCTCGAGGGCCAAACCATCAACGGCGATTGATCCCTCAGTGGGCTCCAATAGCCCCATCAAAAGATCGAGAGTCGTACTCTTGCCGCTTCCGGTGCCGCCGACGAGTCCAACTCGCGAACCCTTGGGAATGACAAAATCGAGATGATCGAGTACCCACGGGCCCTCGGCGGCGTATCGAAAACAGAGCTGACGCACGCTAATTTCATGGCGAAAAGGCATCGGCTCCGGCCGCGGGGCGGTGACGTCACGAGGCAATGGCTGATCGAGGAGATTGACGGTATCCTCGAAGGATGCATGGCTGCCGGCGATGGTCGCCCATGCTCCATAAACCTGCTGTAAGGCAGGCAGTAATCTCTGCGCGCCGAGCGCAAGCGCGCCGAGTATAGGAAGGGCCGATGCCACACCGTGATAGCGTCGGCTCAGGCCAAGTGCCAGTGCGGCAATCAAGACGATACCGACCGCTTCCATGGCATATCGCGGGCTCTGCGCGATGAATACGTTATCACCCTGCGCACGCTTCAATGCCCGGTCCGCACGACGATACACGTCGCAATAAACCGCCTGACTGCCATCGAGCAGCACGTCGCGAATTCCGCCCAGACCCTCCTGAAGTGCAGTTACGACCAGCGTGTATTCCGTTGCGATGTCCCGGCTGTTGTCACGAAGGCGGCTCCGGGAGAACCAGGTTATGATCCCATAGCAAGCACCGAAGCCGATCCCGGCTCCCAGCGCAAGGCGGGGATCGATAACCAGGAGTGCAACCAGCGTTGCGAACAGGGACACTCCTGCGCTGATCAGCGTCATCAGCGGAAACATGACCCCAAGTACGGTGCTGCCGACCTTGTTCGTGATTCCGCTGATCACTTCGCTGCTGTTGCGTGCGACATGCACTCGGTAAGGCTGATATAACGTTCGGCGGTAGACTTCGCTGCTGAGGTCAGCACCGCTGCCAAATGTCACGCGCGCGCTGGCCCATAGGAGGAGCATGCGCACGACGCCAGCAAGCAACGCAATACATGCGAAAGCGATCGTCAATGGCAGCAATAGCTGATCGGGAGTCGTGATTCCGAGAATGCCCGCGAATCGAGCGACAATTGGCCATCGAAGAAGGCGGTCGGGCTCGGTAAGCGCGCCTATGAACGGAATCACCGCCCCGAGGCTTGCAATCTCCGCAAATGCACTTAAGACAGTAAGGGCCATGACCCACTTGAATTGACGGCGCCTTGTCGCGGAAAGATGGGCCCAAAGGCGGATCAATAGCGCACCCCGGACCTTGGATTGCGAAGTGCCCTTCGCCACGCGTCAGTCCGTCGCGATCGACGGTCGCCGGCGCGCCGCCTTGCGCGCCCACGCGACCAGAGAACCCAGAAAGCCGCCGATAAACAATCCAGATGCCACCATTAACGTACGGCGCGGGCTGAAACGGTGCTCGGGCGCGACCGCGGGATCGACCACGGTGAACGCGTATTCCGGGCGGCCGTGAGCCAGCATCAGCTTCTTCGTTTCAGATTCAATCAATGCATTCATGGCGCGCTGAATTTCAACCACATTGGTCTGCGCAAGCTGCTTATTCAAATAGTCGACGTTTCGTGTCGACTCGTCGATTGCGCGATTGCGCAGCAGCTCGTTCGCCAATGCCACGAAGTCATTGGCCCAGCGAGCAGCCACCATCGGATCCCGCCACACTGTGGTGATTGTCGTCGTACCCTTGAGCTTCTCTTCATGGATCTCGATTACCACGCCGCGGAAGCGCTCCACGGCGCTCCACACGGAAGTGGGGCCTTTGGGACTGCTCATCAACGAGGTGAGGTTGTAGCGCCTCACAAAGGCTTCGACCAGTCCACGGGACGTCAAGATCGCCTGGCGCTCGGCATCCTGCCCATTCGCATTCACGTTCAATCCTGCGATGCTCGCCAAGCCACCGAGTTGACCCAACATGGACCCGGCCGCCCCCATGCCGTTGTCATGCACTTCGGTCACCGTAACTTCCGCCCTGAACATGGGAGTGGCTGTCAACGCGAGATAGGTGGCGATCGCCCCTCCCACCAGGGACAGAGCAAGCACGAGGTATTTTTGGTCCCAAGCGATCCAAAAATAGGTCACAAAGTTGAATTCATTTTCCTTTTCCATAAATGCGCTCGATTGCAGTCGTACCGGACGCGTCAATGCGCCGTATGCACTTGATAGTACTCACGATACCACTCGACGAATCGCTTCACACCCTCTTCGACCGGCGTATTCGGGCGATAACCGACATCACGCACCAGCGATTCAACGTCGGCCACGGTATCGGGAACATCGCCCGCTTGCAGCGGCAGCAGATTTATTTGGGCCTTGCGGCCCAGGCAATCCTCGATCACTTCAATGTAACGCATCAATTCGACGGGCCGTTGATTGCCGATGTTGTAGACCCGGTAGGGCACGCGGCTGGTGCTTGGATTTGGTGCGTCGGAATTCCAATGCGGATCGGGGCTGGCGTCATGATCCAGTGCAGCGATGACGCCCTTCGCAATGTCGCCCACATAGGTGAAATCGCGCTTGTGCTTGCCGTAGTTGAATACATCGACCGGCTTTCTGGCGAGAATATTGGCCGTGAACAGGAATAGCGCCATGTCAGGCCTACCCCAGGGCCCATAGACGGTGAAGAATCGCAACCCAGTGGTCGGTAGACCGTACAACGACGAGTAACAATGCGCCATGAGTTCGTTGGCTTTCTTCGTTGCCGCGTACAGGCTGAGCGGATGATCGACGTTCTGCTCGACCGCAAACGGCATATGGGTATTCGCGCCGTACACTGAACTTGTCGATGCATACACGAGGTGTTCGACATCGTTGTGACGGCAACCTTCGATAATATGCAGGAAGCCGGTCACGTTGCTATCGACATATATATGCGGATTTTCGATGGAATTGCGTACGCCTGCCTGCGCTGCCAAGTGGATCACCCGGCTGAATTTCTCGGTGGTAAATAAAACCTCAATAGCACCGCGGTTGACAAGATCCAGCTTCACAAAGCGAAAGCCCTTATGGCGCTGCAATATTTCCAGCCGTGCCATCTTCAGCCGCGGATCATAATAGTCGTTTAGATTATCGAGTCCTACTACCTCGTCTCCGCGCTCGAGCAACCCTTGCGACACGTAAAATCCGATGAATCCGGCGGCGCCGGTAACCAAGATCTTCATGGAGAACTACAGTCGCCCGTCGGTCTGGTGGCCGGCAAACAGGTATTTGACATCGTAAAGCACGTGCGTCTTCTTCGCCCATTGGCGAATCTTCCGGACGCCCATCTCCCTGAACTCGTCATGGCCAACGGCGAGTACGATCGCGTCGTAGTTGGCGGGCTTCGGCGCCCTGACGACACGAAGTCCATACTCATGCAGGGCGCCGTCGGCGTCGGCCCACGGGTCATAAACGTCGACATTGGCATCGAACCGCTTCAACTCATTGATGACGTCGACCACTTTGCTGTTGCGCAGGTCGGGACAATTCTCCTTGAATGTCAGCCCTAACATCAGAATCTTCGAGTCCGCCACCATGATGCGCCGCTCTGTCATGAGCTTGACAATCTCCTGTGCGACGTATGCACCCATGCCGTCGTTGATACGGCGTCCCGCCAGGATCATTTCAGGGTGGTAGCCGATCTCTGTGGCCTTGTGCGTCAAATAATAGGGATCCACACCGATACAATGGCCGCCCACCAGTCCCGGCCGGAAAGGCAGGAAATTCCACTTCGTCCCGGCGGCGCGCAGTACTTCCTCGG
>JANXZQ010000527.1 GCA_025355445.1 Gammaproteobacteria bacterium | reverse complement strand
CGAGTGGGTGGTGGAGGTGTCGGGCGTGAGCTATTCGTCGCGCCACCAGCCCATCGATGCCTTTCGCATGATCTTCGTCGCCAAGTCGTTTGCGTTTCGACTGGAGACCGCCCCGTCCTTCTTCGTGAAGGCGGTTGAACTGGCCGAGCCTGCGCGCATCCGCAAACCGGCTTGAGCTCGAGCCCTAGTGGCATCCGACAGGCTGCTAGGCGCATCGGGCGGCCACTTCGCAATATTCACGATACAGCGCGTCATAGCGGGTTGCCAGAGCCGCCGTCGGATTCTTGAATTCGATTGATCCTTGGGAAATCCGCGCCGATACGACGCTATCGCCGCTTACGGCCGGCCGCCCCACGCACCTCGCCAGCAGCGCGGCGCCGTAGGCTGCGGGCGATTTCTCGGTGACCATGCCGACCGGGCGTTGCAAAATATCCGCGAGCAACTGGGTGCTCCCGGCGGAGCGCGTGATATTGCCGCTCACCATGACCCGCTCCACCGGTTCATGTTCAGCCAACACCTCGACGCAACGGCGCAGCTCGAAGCACACCCCTTCGAGGAACGCCCGCGCGATGTCATTCTGCGAATGTTGCAACGTCAAGCCGAAGATTCCGGCGCGCAGCTTCGAGTTCCACAGCGCGCCCTGCTCGCCGCCTACGAGATAGGGCGGAAAGAAGAGCCCCTGCGCGCCCGCGCTCGAGGCACTCGCACGTTGATCCAATTCACCCTCGGCCCAGCCGAACAATTCGCACAACCAGCGGTAGCCCGTGCCGGTGGCCAGCAGGTCCATTTCCCGACCGTACCAGCCCGCCTCGACATGCGGTGTGACCAAGAAACGCGCCCGCGCATCCAGCTGCACGGTGGCGCTGGCGCCGATCACCACGGCGCTCGAGCCCAAGCTGATCGAGGCGGTGCGCGGGTGCAGGCCGCTCATGGCGTATGCGGCGCACACCGAATCCGCGGCGCCGGTAGTCACGGGAATGCCGGCCGGCAATTGCAGTAGCTGCGCACCGGCTTCGTTCAACGGCGCGGCGACCGTGTTGGACGGTAATATCGGCGGCAGCTTGTCGAGCGCGATGCCCCAGAAAGCCGCGAGCTCCGCGCTGAAGCGGCCTTCGATCAAATCGTACAGACCATAGCCCGCCCCGGTCGACGGTTCGGTGGCGCGCACGCCGGTGAGCGCAAACAAGAGGTAGTCCTTCGCGGACAGGATGCAGCGTATCGCGTGCATCTGATCCGCAAAGTGAAACTGCAGCATGGGCGCGAGGTAACGTCCATCGATCGGCATGCCGGTGCGGGCGTACATTCGCTTGCGCTGCGCGGCGCCCAAGCGCTCGGCGGCAAATTCATCGGCGCGGCCGTCGCGCCAAGTGATGGCCGGCGCCAGCGGCCCGCGCTCCCCGAGACATACCAGTGTCGGCAATTGCCCCGTCAACGCAATGGCGGTAACGCGCCGACGCCAAGCTTCCCCGAAACAGGCGGTGAGCGAGTGCCCAAGATCTTGCATGGCGGCTGATAGTGCGGCCAGCCAGTCGGCGGGACTTTGCTCCGCCTGCTGCGGCAGCTCGCTCAACGTTTCGAAATGGCCCTGCGCCTCGCCGCTCACCGCGCCGGTCGAGTCGAGAGCCAAGACCTTGACCGCGGATGTGCCAAGGTCGACTCCGAGCACCAGATCCGGCTCGCGCAACGGGGGATGCGGCTGGGGCGACGCGTCAAGCATGGGCGCGCAGAGTGCCGGCGACCTCGTCGGCGGCCTTCAAGGTGCGGTCGATGTCGGCGTCCGAATGCGCAAACGATACGAACAGATTTTCCAACGCGCCTGGATGGAACAGGATGTTGCGCTCCAACATACCCTCCCACCAGCGTCGAAACAGCTCGTGGTTCGCGTAGCGCGCCGCATCGCGATAGTTCTTGATCGGATGCTCGGCAAACCACACCTGCAGCACCGGACCCAAGCCCACCACGTAAGCCGGCAGGCGGTGCGCCTTCAAAATACGCGACAACTCATCGTAGAA
>JANXZQ010000520.1 GCA_025355445.1 Gammaproteobacteria bacterium | reverse complement strand
CTTGACCTCTCGTAGCATCTGCTGACCACCAGGGTCCATGCGCGTCGCACCGAACCACAAGAGTATCAGTGGCGCCATCGGCACGTCGTCCATGTCAAGCAGGAATTCAAGAGCAAGGCGGAACAAGAGCACTTCATCCCGCACAGCGATCAAGGCTTCGTCAGAGGCCGTCGCAATGGCGTCCCCGAGTGCCTTCATTCGCGGCGGCGCTCCTTCAAGCTTTGTGGGCGCAAATTTTCCGGGCGCAACAGCCTCTACACTCGCATTGTAGTCGGCTAGATCATCGTCGTTGACAGGAAGACCAGACATGGCATTCAAGACAAAGCGAACGAAAGTGCTGCGGCGAGCTTCTCGAAACGCCGGAACCTCACGGTCGAGGTCCCCATGTGCGATGCGAGATAGGAACGCTTCAATCCTCGACGCCGACCCGAAGAGATACGTTCGGGCATGGCCGGTCAGCGGGTAGCCCTTCAACCACAATGACCAGGCGGCGCGACTGAGGTTCCGATCCGCCTCCAAGACCCGCCCCAAATCCACCACCCACTGCCCTGCTTCTATCGGGTAACGCGTCTCGGTGCCTACGCCCCTGCCAAGACCCCGTCGCGTGATCGACGGCAGTAGACCAGCCAACCTCCATCGCTTCAGCTGAGCAGACGTGACTTTCACGCCCTGTGAGGCTGCAAACGAGATAAGCGACGCTTCCGTAAATCCGAGGAACATGCGAGTATTTTACAACGGAATGTGAATCCACGCAAGGCCGTCGCTTGATTCCCAATTTAACTCGATTACCGTGGATGATACAAAGGCCTTTGCATCGGTATGTCATGACAACACTGGAGTCACACGAATGAGCGACCTGCTTTCCCCGGCTGCGGCCGGAGCGCTCATGGGCGTCGGGGCTGACCGAATCGCCCAATTGGTGCGCGACGGAACCCTGAACGCGACCAGGACGCCTGGCGGCCACATCCGAATCGACCGTGTGGAGGTCGAGCGAGTCGTGGCGGACCGCGCGGGGAACCCAACCGGCCCGGCGCCCGACGACGAAACAGACGACATGTCGCGAGAGTCCGCCACGATGGACGGCGACTCGCCGCGCCGTCAGAACTGGGAGGATGTTCCGCCGTGGAAGCGCCGCGTTCGAGAAGCTCAAGCAGACGTCGAAGTGTTGAGTCTCGACGATCAGAAGGAAAAGCTCCGCGCTGCGCGCGCAGACCGTGAGGCCGCACGCGAGCGCGCAGAGTCGGAGCGGGAGCGTCGAGACGAGGAAGCGAAGCGACTGAAGCAGCTGAAGGCACATGCTATGGCGTGGTATGTCGGTTTCGACGTCCCGAGCAACGTGCGAGCGCACGTTGCGCGGGAAATCGAACAAGCCGTGACGAGTGCGCGCTATCCGAGCGGGCTCACACTAGAACACGCCCACGCGTTGCTCAAAGCGGACGTCGATGGTTTCCTCGCCGATTGGAGGAAACAGCGCGACGCGGAAGTTCGGGCGAAGCAAGAACCGCTCATCCGGGAGACGACGATCTTGGCTGGCGTTGTCCATGGAATGAAGCAGATGCCTGACGAATGGGACGCTGAGACCAGGAAGGCATTTGAACATGAGTGTCGCCGGGCAGTGACTCGCGAGTACACCGTCGGGATGGACCAGGACGACGCGAAAGCCATTGCTGACGAAGTGCTCGACCGTTGGCTCGGAGACTATTCGAGCGACCGCGAGAGCGTGGAACAAGACGAACGCGATGATGACGCCTTCGATGACGAGGAGGAAGAAGAAGAAGAAGAAGAAGAAGACGACGATGACACCTACGACGATGAGAATGAGGACGGAGACTTCGAAGATGGCGAGGATGATGAAGATGATGAAGACGATGAACGCTGGTAGAACCAGAATTCCCCGAATTAAGTGCCGCAATTCGGAGAATTCGGCGTTTTCGCTGTACACCCCGTTAACTCCGAATTCAAGGTTGCCAAAGTGAAAATCGTGCATGGGGCCGCCGATGAATCCTTCGACGATGATCGCGGCCTGTACGTACTTTCGGAGCTACTGGATCGACCAGAGTTGCTTGCACCTCCAAGAGCGATAGTCCCGCGCCTCGCCTATGAAGGGCGTATCACGTTGCTCTGCGCCCCGCGAAAAACCGGTAAGAGCACATTGATTGGTGCTGCTGCAGCAGCACTGTCGCGCGGCGGGACATTTCTCAACGGGCCGACGACGGCCGGTGTAGTTGTTTGGGCGGCTCTCGACGAACCGCTGGGCGACTTGGTACGCCGCCTTGTGGTCGGTCAAGCGAACGCCCACAACGTTTTTATCGCTGTTCCTCCATGTTCGACGGTCGACCTGCTCGGATACTCCAGATCACATCCAGATCTGCCGATGACCTCGCTAGTAATCGTCGATGCAATTGGCGATCTGCACGCACATGAGGTTGACTCGGAAAACGATTCGACCCAAGTGCGGCGCGCCCTGGCTCCGTTGCGAGCGTTCGCGCGACGGACCGGCACCGCCATTATCGCTCTGCATCACACCACGAAGGCGACAGGAAAAGCGCGCGGAGCAGGAGCCTACGAGGAAGTCGCCGACCTCGTCCTGACATTGAGCACTCCGACGGACAACCCCGGTACCAGGCACGTGGAGGCGGAAGGGAGAGTAGCGGTGGAAGGTTTTCAGTTCCGCCTAGGACCAACGGGGGTGGAGCTACAGACTGGCGAACCCTCACTCTTCGAATTGGTGGAGGCAGTCATCTGGGGCAACCCCGGTTGCGGCACCCGCGCAATCACCACCATGGTCGAACGCAGAAGCGAAGATGTTCGCGAAGCACTGGGGAAGCTGAACCTGAGTGGCCGGATCGTGAACAGGGGTTCGGAGCAGAACCACGCATGGTTCCCCACAGACTCCGGAAACGCCCCCGGAGACACCCTTGAAATCAGCAGCAAATCCAGCGGGGACACGGCCGGACGCGCCCCGGACTCACAGCCGGGAGCGCCCCGCGTGTCCCCCCCTTTAGGGGGACCCGCTGGGCGGGACGCACAGGGGCGTGTTGCGTGAATTGGTGCTCGGAGGCAGACTCGTGACCGACCTGGACGCCTACGCAGACAGTTCAGTGCTCTCCACGCGTGAAGTTGCAGCGTGGCTGGGTTGCTCGACTAAGACGGTACTTGGCCTTCCGGGCCTCAGGCCGCTGCCAGCAATTCGCCGCGAGCGCTGCTTCCTCGCGGGCGAGGTGAAACAAATCTTGTTGGCCGGGCGTGGACCCAAGTCGTCCCCGAATCTGGTTCTACCAAGGAAGGTGAAATGAGCCCGCACAAAGCAACGAATGGACGGGGCACGCTTTTAGTCGACCGCATCTTCTCTGGGGTCGGCCGAATTCGGTGCGCGAGCGGAACAACGGACGCGCGCATTTTCCGGGGCATAAACGGAATGCTTGACCTGTTGTACGCGCGGGGTCAGTACGGGCCGATGGAAGCGATCCGCGACAGGAAGATCAAGGCCGTACACGCCTACGGGATGTATCGCGATGGCTCACTGAAAAACCTGCCGGACGCGAAGGGGTTGGAACTACTAGAGCCAACCTGGGCGGCGTGGGTTGCCATTACGTTGGGAAAGGAGAGTCGTCAGTCTCGGAAATATGCGTGGACGCGCCTATCGAAGGCCCTGCCCCGTGATGCTGCACCGCTGCACCTCCCCGAAGCACTCCGCACTCTACGCGAACAGATGTCGGAACAACCGGCCGCGTTCAACAGGACTCGCGCAGCAGTGCTCGCGTTCTTGCGCGACAAGATCGGCAAGCGCAAGCCACTGTACGAGCAGACCGCGGATGTTGCGAGTCTGAAGGAACGGAAGCACAAGCGCACCGCGCCAACTGTGGCGCTCGCGATTCAAGTCCGAGATTCACTCCCCGCAGCGGCGTCAGCGATGTGGTGGGCGATGTACACGACCGGCATGGGACCGGGCGAGTACGATGGCGCATGGGAGGTCGGAGTAGACCGTATCGCCATCCATGGCACCAAGCGGGACAGCCGAGACCGCATTGTGCCACGCGTGAGCAACCCGACCCGGCGCTCGATGGGGTGGGACCAGTACGGCAACGCGCTCGAAGCGCTCGGACTCCAGCCGTATGATGCACGTCGCGGCTTCAGCCATCTGATGGAAGAGGCAGGAATCACACGCATCCGCCGCAAGATGTACATGGGTCATGCGCTCGGCGATGTGACTGGCGGCTACGAGAAGGCAGAGCTGAATGCGTTTCGCGTCAGCGATAGCGCACTGATGTCAGGGAAAATTGCAGAGGCGGAGGAGCGGCAGCGGCAGGACAGAAAGAGCGGGATGAAGCGGGCCTGACAATAAGCCTTGCCCAAGGGACATCGGACAATTTGCTTCATGCATCATGACAGACGACACGCGGTACGAGCGGTTGAACGAGTACCTGAAGGCGCATTCCGACGAAGCTCAAGCTGAAAGTGAGAAGGAGCAGCGCCAGACGGAGGAAGATTTCCAGAAACTTGCGGCCGCGCTCGCGGAAGGGCGATGCAGCATGTGCGGCCAGCTAGTGTCACACTTTTCGGAGAAGAAGCCGTGCCTTCACTGGCTGCTCAAGCCGAATGGCTTTAAGAAGAAGCACTTTCCGCTGCTGTACGAGCGATACGACTTCCATCGAATCAATTGGTATGTGCGTTGGGTTGCCAACACGGCAGCACCGCTCAAGAACATCAACGACCTGGTTGAGGATCGGGCAGCAACAAAGTTTATCGAGGAGACGATTCGTTACAAGAATCTAGAGTGGTCGTTCTCCTGTTCGCACGGTGACCGAACGGGGCACGCTGGAACCCATGCTGGTGCGATGCCGCACTATCACTTCCAGATGACGGTGGACGGACACGTAGTCATCAACTACAGCGGCTTTCACATCCCGTTCAGCGACCACGACGAGTTTGTCTTTGCTGTGAAGGCAGGTAAGGTCGAGGTCCTTCAGCATCACCCGGGTCGCGGTGCCGGGATGCAGGCGCTGTTCGACAGCACGACACCTGAGGGACTCATCGACCACATGACGAATGTGGAGTCAGAGGCGGACAGCGCGTTTAACGTGAGCACGATGATCTTCGCGGGTGAAGGCTCGAAGTTGTCGGGCGATGACTTGGCCGCGCTCATTG
>JANXZQ010000389.1 GCA_025355445.1 Gammaproteobacteria bacterium | reverse complement strand
CATCGTTTACGGGCATGGGGGCGCCGAAGTCCAAGCCGTCCTGAGCGATGCCCCGGTCGACTGGGTATTGCAGGCCGAGCAGCTCGGCACGGGACACGCCGTCAGCCAGGCTTTGCCGATGATCGGGGACAAGGATCTGGTTCTGATCCTGTACGGCGATGTGCCGCTCGTGCGTGCAGCCACTCTGCGTGCGCTGCTGGCTGCGGCAGACAGCGCCGGCGATACCGCCGCGCTCGCAATAATCACGGCTGAGGTGGCAGACCCCACGGGTTACGGCCGCATCGTCAGGCACCAGAATGGCACCCCCGCCGGGATCGTTGAGGAACGCGATGCGAACCCCGAACAGCGTCGAATCACCGAGATCAGCACCGGCCTGATGGCGATGCGAGCGAAGGATTTGCGTGTGTGGCTGGCAGGCATAGGCAATGACAACTCGCAGCACGAGTATTATCTGACCGATATCGTCGCCGCGGCTGTGAAAGGGACTGCGCTGGTGCGCACGATCCTGGTCGATGACCCGGCAGAGGTGCTCGGGGTCAATGACAAGGTGCAGCTCGCGCAGGTCGAGGCGCAGTACCGGCGCCTGCGCGCGCGTGAGCTGATGCTTGCGGGCGCGACGCTCGCGGATCCCTCGCGCATCGATATACGGGGCGAGGTCACGCTTGGGCGCGATGTCTTCATCGATGTCGGGGTGGTGTTCAGCGGCAGTGTCCAGCTCGGCGATCGCGTGCGGATCGGCCCTTATTGCGTGATCAGTGACTCGAGCATCGGCGTGGGCAGCGAGGTGCGGGCCAACAGCCTGCTCGACGGTGCGCAGGTGGGCGAGCGCTGCGTCATCGGGCCTTTCGCACGCCTGCGGCCGGGCACGGTGCTTGCGCGCGAAGCCCACATCGGCAATTTCGTCGAGGTCAAAAACACGACGATGGGTGCTGGCAGCAAGGCCAATCACTTGACCTACCTCGGTGATTCGAGCATTGGCAGCGCAGTCAATGTCGGCGCCGGCTCGATCACCTGCAACTATGACGGTGTGAACAAGTGGACGACCCAGATTGGAGATGGGGCTTTCATCGGTTCCGGCACGATGATGGTGGCGCCAGTGCGCATCGGTGCCCATGCAACCATCGGCGCGGGCTCGACGATTACGGAAAATGCGCCCGACCACAAGCTGACGCTGACACGGGCCAAGCAGGCGACCGTCGAGAACTGGAGTCGTCCCGGCAAGGCCGAGCCAGCGCCAGATAAGCCGAAATCCTGACCACAGGATCACGGTGTCGCAGCGCCCAGAGATCGCTTTCGGCCTGCGCATTGACCTTGGTTCCAAGATCGCGCTGCAAAGCCAAATCCGACAGCAACTGATTGACGGAATTTTTGCCGGCCGTTTCCAGCCCGGCCAGCGCTTGCCATCCTCGCGTCGCTTGAGCCTTGCGCTGGGCGTTGCCCGCATTACCGTCCTATCGGCCTACCAGCATCTGATCGACGAAGGCCATGTGATCTCGCGAGCTCGTAGCGGCCTGTATCTGAATGAATCCTTAAGCCAAGGGCCATGGCAGCGTCGCAGGCGCGCGCGATCCGGCGCGCCAGCTCGAGACCGCGGACTGGTCCCGGCACCTGCGCCGCCATCCGGCAATCGCATCCGTGCAGCGCTACCCGGCGGACTGGCAGTCCTATTCGTATCCTTTCATCGACGGCTGCTTCGACCAGGCGCTGTTTCCGCGCCACGAATGGCGCGATGCCAGCCGGATCGGCACGCAGCAGCTTCTGGACCCTCAGTTGCTCGATGAGGCCTTGCAACGCGATCCCGCGCACCCCGGAGTGCGGGCGGGCCAGGATATGCTGCGGTATAACCATGGCCTTTGGGCGTGGAATGCGCAGGCGGCGCTGGGTTGCCGCGCCGGCACATGGATTCCTTTCCTGTCAGGCTACGGCGGAATCGATGTGGCGCTGCTGCCGAACGGGATGACCTATTACTAGGTCAGCGATGGCGCGGTTTTCCAGTGCGCGGCGGCAGCAGCAGAGGCGAATCGGATCCGGAATTTCTGTCAGGGGTGAGAATGCGAAGTCCAGCGCTCAAAGCGGACGGACTCCCCGTCGCAGTGATCCTCGCGATACTCGGCACCTCCGGGTTCAATTTCCTGCTGATCATGGCGGCCATTGTCTCGGGGCTTGTCGACGGCTTACATATATCGGCGGGGCTCGCGGGCCGAATTGCCTCCTGCGATGTCTATGGCATGTCGGTCGGCGCGGTCATCGCGGTGCTGATCGTGCGCCGGGTTGCCTGGCGTCCGGTTGTGTACGCGTTGCTGTGCGTGCTGATCGGGATCGACCTGTCGACCACGCTGATACACACGGCCGGCGCATTGATGCTGCTAAGGGCACTGCACGGCGTCTGCGCAGGCGTGCTAATCGGGGTGTCCTACGGGGTTTTCGCGCGCTCTGGGATGCCTGATCGCTGTTTCGGCATGCTATGCGCCGTGCAGGGTTGCCTGACCGGCTTTGGACTGATGTTCCTGCCGCGCCTCGTGCCGATCTTCGGGACCGCGGTCCTGTTTTTAACGCTTGCCGCGCTCAGCGCGGTGACATTAATGCTCGTGCCGCTCTTGCCTGAGTTTGCGGTCTTCAAGCAGCCGATCGAGAAGAAGCCATCCGCCGGTTCATGGGCGGCGGATTTTCAGCCGGCGCTGCTGCTCGTGGTGCTGGCCATTTTCTTCTTTCAGGGCGGCAACATGGCGCTCGCCGCGTACATCATCGAGCTCGGGCGCGCCAATGCCCTGAGTCTTGAGTTCATCACCAACTCTGTCGGAATCGCCGGGTGGGTCGGGATGCTTGGAGCGCTGCTCGTCGTGATCATCGGCACGCGCTGGGGGCGCACCGGGCCGATTGCGATCGGCACCGTGGCCGCGGTCATCACCAATGCCGCATTCCATGCGAGTGCATGGCCCATAGTCTATGTAGCGGCCAATATTTTTTCGGCGATGGCCTGGTATTTTGGTATCTCATATCTTTTCGGCCTTTGCGCAGCCTTCGATCGCACCGGCCGTTCGGCGGCGGTCGCCAGTGTTGCCTCAAAACTCGGGTATGCGACCGGACCTTTCGTTGCCAGCTTTCTGATCGGCCGCGGCGCTTCGGCCGACTACAGTGCGGTCGTCAACCTGGCTGTCGCCTCGTTGTGCATCAGCGCAAGCTTGGGTATTGTGGCCTCGCGCCAGGCCGATTTTTCGGTGCCGAGGTAGCTGCCATGACCAAGCCGGGAACTGCGCTGATCGCTACCACGGTGGCAGCCCTGACAATCGCGCTAGTGTGCGCTTGTCACCGTCAGAGCCCACCGGCGCAGCCCGAATTGCCTTCATTACTAAAAGACGCCGCTAATGTCACATCCGAGCGGCTGCTCGCGGGCGATGCGGACCAATGGCTGACGCCGGGGCGCGATGCGAACGGCACCTACTATTCTCCGCTCGAGGATATTAATGCCGGCAATGTAGCAAAGCTGGGATTTGCC
>JANXZQ010000388.1 GCA_025355445.1 Gammaproteobacteria bacterium | reverse complement strand
GTGCCGTGTCCGTGTTGCAAGGCGTTGTCGAGCAGATTACGGATCATGTCGGCTAGATCCGTGGAGCGGCCCAACACGTAGACGGCATCTTGCGCTTCAACCTCAATCTGCCTTCCGGCTCGCTGGACCAGCGGATGCAGCAGCGCTGCAGTTTCTCGCAATACACGCGTCAGATTGACCGAGGTCTTTTCCTTCGATTTAGCGGCGACGCTTTCCTTGCGCGCAAGGTCCAAGAGTTGCGCGACGAGTCGTTCAAGCTGTGCAAGGTTGCGCTCGATCGCGCCCCAATCGGGCGACTGTGTGCGAGCGCTTTCCAAGCGCAGACGCAATACGGTGAGCGGGGTGCGCAATTCGTGGGCACAGTTGGCGGTTAAGCGGCGCTCGGCGTCGTAGGCAAGCGCCGCGCGTTGCAGGCTGCCGTTCACCGCGTTCACCAAGGGGTGCAGTTCCATCGGTAGTCCATCGCAGGACAAAGATTGACCGCGCTGTCCGGCTTCGAACTCGGCGGCTTCTTTGGAGGCGCGCGGCAGCCCTCGCAAGCCCCAGCGCAGCACCAGCCAAATGACGGACACGCCGAGCAAAAAGACGGGTGAGAAGACTAAGCCAAGGAACTCCACATCCTCGCCGCGCATGCGGCTCAGCAGACTGTCCACCTCGTCCGCGCTCTTGGGCAAGCGGTTGTCAAATTCCCGATGGATAGCCTCGACTTCATGGCGCAATTCAAAATGGTAGAACATCGAGGTCGCCACCACGCCGAGTAAAAACACCGCCACCAGCGCCGTCATTACGCGCCGCCGCAAGCTGAAAAGCTTCATGGAGCCTCATCGCATATCAACGAGTAGCCAATGCCCCGGTGCGTCTCTAAGCGGCAGGCGGAGGCCGCCGCCAGCAGGCGCTTGCGCAATCGAGACACGCAGGCCTCCACCGCATTCACCGTGACCATCTCGTCGGCCGAGTACAGCATTTCCTCCAGCATCTCTTTGACGACGACGCGCTGGTGCGCCCGGAGCAGCGCTTCGAGCAACGCCGCCTCACGACGCGCGAGATCGAGCGGAATACCCGCCACGCTCACGCGGCGAGTGGCGGGCTCGAATTCCAAATCGCCGAGCACGAGCAGTATCGCTGAGCGCGCACCCGGACGGCGCAGGATGGCGCGCAGGCGCGCGTCCAGTTCTGCGAATTCAAACGGCTTGACCAAGTAATCGTCGGCGCCGGCATCGAGTCCGGCAACGCGGCTGTCGAGCGCGTCGCGTGCGGTGACGATGAGCACCGGAGGCGCCGTGTCCGGGCTCTGACGCAGTGCAGCGAGTAGTGTTAGGCCGTCTCCATCCGGCAATCCTAAATCCAGCACGACCGCCTGGTAGGCGGCGCGGTGCTTTAGCGCCGTAAGCCCCTCACTAAAACTTGAAAAGGCGTCCACGGCATAACCACCCCGAGAGAGGTGCTCGGCCACCAGTCGCCGCAGTTCGGAATGGTCTTCGATGAGAAGGATTCGCATGAGATGCAATTTACCGCACCTGCGGGCGGTTTCGGCGCTGGTTGGTCAGCTTCCCATCAGGGTCCATTGGCATGCTAGGCATCGTCGCGCGAAGTCCAGGAGAAAGAGCCATCCCTATCAACACAAAAACATCGTCGCGGCGCCCCACTGTGCGATGGCTCATGTGCTGGATGAGGAGTGGCGCAGCGCTTGCTATCGGCGCGTGGCTCAGTATGGCAGTTGCCGGCTGTGCCCACTTTCACTCGGTCGCGCTCGAGCCTGCGACCGAGGCTGAGAATTTTGGCGCGCGGCGGCTGGATGATCCGGGGCTCAAGGCATTCACCGCCGGCGCGCTCGCCGCACCCGAGAACGCGGTCGCACCCCCTTCCTGGGACCTCAGCCGTCTCACCCTGGCGGCCCTGTATTTCCATCCGGACTTATTGATCGCGCAAGCACAGCTCGCCACCTCGCAAGCGGCGGTTAAAACCGCGGGACAGATTCCCAATCCCACCTTCACGGTTTTGGGTGGCCCTTCGACGCAATACATTGGCTATAGCCTCGGAATGCTGTTCGAGACCTTTGGTAAACGCGGCTATCGCATCTCCCAAGCCGAACGTCTCGTCGGCGCCGCACAATGGAATGTCGTCAACACCGCCTGGCAGATTCGAAGCACGCTGCGGACGGCGTTCCTCACCTACTGGTCGGCCGAAAGAAAATTAGCGCTCGCGCAACGGTCCCTGTCTGCCGAAGAGCGCTTGGTGGGCCTCGAGGAGCAACGCGTCGCTCAGGGAGAAGGCTCGGCGCCGGAGCTTGCGCTGGTGCGCGTCGCGCGCGCACAGACGGTGCTCGCGGCAAGCGCTCTTGAGAAGCAATTGGAAGAAAATCGTGTGGCACTCGCCGTTGCGATCGGTGTGCCCGTTGATGCGGTGAAGGCGGTCACACTCGACACCGCTGAATTTGATAGCCCGCCGGTGGTCCCCGAGGACGGGTCCGCAGCGCCGCTGCGTCGGCGCGCGATGACCGAGCGAGCGGATGTAAAAAATCTCCTGGCGCAGTACCAAGCCTCCCAGGCCGCGCTGCAACTTCAGATTGCCAGCCAATACCCCAACATCACGCTGACCGCCGCCTACAACTACGACTTTCGAAATCAATTCGAATTGAACCCCGCCGTCGAGCAGCCGCTCTTCAATCAGAACCAGGGTCCGATTGCTGAGGCCGAAGCCAAACGCCGCGAGGCCGCGGCACGTTTTTTGGCGCTGCAAGCGAGTGTGATTGGTCAGATCGAGCAAGGTACGGCGAGCTACCGCGCCGCCACGGCCGCGGTGATGAAAGCGGATCGCCTCGTTGAGGACGAACGACAACGGCTGCTCCAGATGCAGCAGTCCTTCCAAGCCGGCGCGGTGGACCGGCCGACCCTCGTCACGGTGGAGTTGGAAGCCACCACCATCCAAGCAAGCCGGTTCGATGCGGTGGTGCTGCAACGCCAAGCGGTCGGGCTGCTGGAGGACGGCCTGCAGCAACCGCTCTTCGATCCATCGATGGCGTTGCGTGTGCCGGAGCGATCCATGGCCCATAGGGCGGGTCAGCCATGACGCTACGAAAGCGCGTGGTGATGGGCGCCGTCGCGGTCGGGGTCTGCATCCTGGTGATCTGGGGGTTCATCGAGGGGCGTGGTGAGGCGGCGAATGAGGCGCTGCGCGAAACTCCGGTGAAAGCACCACTGCGGATCGCCGAGATCAACGGCCAAGCGGTCGTCAAACTCGATGCACAAACCTTGAAGAGCAGCGGCATCGAGGTGGCTGCGCTCACGCAAGCTCCCTACCAGGGTCAAATTCAAGGCTACGGCACGGCACGCGATCTTGCCGCACTCACCGATCTTCAGTATCGCTACGTGAATGCCAACGCTCAGTGGCAGACGATTCGGGCAAAACTCAATGCGTCCACCCAAGCGCTCGAGCGGGCGCGCGGCCTCTACGAAAACCAGCAGAATGTGTCGCTCGCGCAGCTCCAGACAGCGCAAGCGACGGCAGCGGGAGATCAGGCCACCCTGGCCGCGGCTCGCTCTCAGGTGCAGGCGCTAGCCGCGACAGCGATTCAAGCCTTCGGCCCGGTGGTAGGCAAGTCGCTCATCGACGGCTCGCCTCTGATCACACGACTGATCGAGCGGCAGGATATTCTACTGCAAGTGACCTTGCCGCCCGGCGTCACCCTGACATCACCACCCCAGACCGCTACCGTTCGCGTGGAGGGAAGCCCGCTCACGACGCTGGACCTGCTCTCGCCTGCAACCCAGACCGATCCGCGTATACAAGGATTGAGCTTTTTCTATCTTGCGCCGGCGAGCAGCGGCGTGCTGCCGGGGATGAATGTGCTCGTGTCGCTGCCTTCCGGCGCACCCAGCACCGGGGTTGCCATCCCGCGATCGGCCGTTCTCTGGTGGCAAGATCGGGCGTGGATCTATCGCCAAATAGACGCAAGCTCCTTTGCCCGCACGCAAATTTCCACGGACCTTTCTTCAAAGGACGGCGGCTTCATCGTTAAGGATCTGCCGTCGGATGCGAAGGTGGTCATTGAGGGTGCGCAACTGTTGCTGTCGGAAGAATTTCGCGCACAAATTCAGGTGGGAGCCGACTAACCTTGCCCACCGGTTTTCCATCAGGGCCCCAGGCTGCCGCGATCCGCTTTGCGATCCGCTTCCGTGGCATCACCATCGCGCTCGCCTGCCTCATCGTCGCCTACGGGGTCTTCGCGCTCGGCCGCGCCCGATACGGGGTGTTTCCGGACTTCGCACCGCCGCAGGTGTCGATCCAGACCGAGTCAGCCGGCCTCACCTCCGAGCAAGTCGAGACTCAGGTGACGCGGCCGATCGAGATCGTCGTCAACGGGCTGCCAGGCATTGAGCGCGTGCAGTCCACCTCCATCCAGGGGCTTTCAGTCATCAATGTATTTTTCGATCCCGCGACCGACATCTACCGCGCGCGGCAGATCGTCGGCGAGCAGCTCGCCGTCGTGGCGCAGCAGCTACCGACCGGGGTTCAAGCACCCGCCATGACGCCGCTCACTTCGTCCACCACTAACGTGCTGGTCGCGGGCCTGACCTCCACGACGCACTCGCTCATGGAGCTGCGTACGCTTGCCGACTGGACGATACGCCTGCGGTTGCTCGCTGTGCCCGGTGTGGCGAGCGTCGCCATCTTTGGCGGTGAGGTGCGTTCGCTGCAAATCCAGGTTCACCCGACGCAACTCATCCGCTATCGAATTGGCTTGAACGAGGTGCTCAGCGTCGCGCGGGCCGCGACCGGGGTGCGCGGTGCGGGTTTCATGGATAGCCCTAATCAGCGCATCGTGCTGCAGACCGAGGGTCAGTCCCTCACGCCGCAAGCGCTGGCACGCACGGCGATTCTTAAATCCGGCGCGGGCGTGCTGACGCTCGGCGATGTGGCGGATGTGGTCGAGGCGCCGGAGCCCCCAGTCGGGGCCGCGGCTATCCAAGGTCAGCCCGGCGTGGTCTTGAACGTCGAGGAGCAGTACGGCGCCAATACGATCGAGGTCACCCACGCGGTGGAGGCGGCGCTCCAAGAGATGCGACCGCAGCTGCAAAGCCAAGGCATCACGCTGCACGCCGACTTGTTCCGTCCGGCTAATTTTATCAGCACCGCCCTTGGCAACATCCGCAGCTCTCTCTTGCTCGGGGGCGCCCTAGTGGTCGTCGTATTATTTTTGTTTCTGTTCGACCTCAAGGTGGCGGCCATCTGCTGCACCTCCATCCCACTTTCCTTACTCGTCGGCACGATTGTGCTCGCGCGACTCGGCATCACGCTCAACACGATGACGCTCGGCGGTCTCGCCATTGCGATCGGCGAGGTGGTGGATGATGCGGTCATCGGCGTGGAGAATATCGTGCGGCGCCTGCGCGAGAATCGGCGTCTCGCCGCGCCTCGGCCCGCGGCGCGCGTGGTCCTCGAGGCCAGCTTTGAAGTACGCAGCGCGGTCGTTTACGCCACCTTCGCTGTCATCCTGGTCTTTCTACCCATCGTCGCGCTGCCCGGAGTCGCTGGGCGGCTGTTCGCCCCCCTCGGCCTCGCCTATATCCTTGCGGTATTAGCCTCGCTCATCGTCGCCCTTACGGTCACGCCCGCTCTTGCGATGGCACTGCTGGCTGGACGGGAGGGACAAACGAAGGACCCTCCCGTGGTCCGGTGGACGCGCGGGCGCTATGAACGGCTCCTGCAAGAAATTGCACGCCAGCCCCGGACCGTCATGCTCGCGGCGGCTCTCTTCACGGTAATGGGCTGTGCCGCGCTGCCCTTTTTTAGCGGCGGGTTCATCCCGGAGTTGAAAGAAGGACACTTCATCGTGCACATGTCGGCGGTGCCCGGCACCTCCTTGGAGCAATCCTTGCGCATCGGCGCACGCGTGACCGATGCTTTGCGGCAGATCCCGGCGGTGCGCTCCGTGGCTCAGCGGGTCGGTCGCACGGCACTCGTCTCTGACACGTGGGGAACTCATTACAGCGAATTTGAGGTGGATTTGAAGCCACTTAGCGGGGATGCGGCGGAAGAGGCGCAAGGCGATGTGCGCAAGGCGCTTGGCGGCTTCATCGGCGTCAACTTTTCGGTCAAGACCTTTCTGACCGAACGCATCGAGGAGACTCTGTCCGGTTACACCGCGGCGGTGGCGGTCAACATCATCGGCAGCGATCTCGACGTGCTGGACCGCAAAGCCCAAGAGGTCGCGCAGGTTTTGGGGCAAGTCTCCGGTGCGAGCGAGATCTTAGTGCAATCGCCACCCGGCATGCCGCAACTCACCATCCATCTTCGACCGTCGGAATTGCAGCGCTGGGGCTTGGATGCGCTGAGCGTCCTTGATCTGGTCCGTAGCGCTTACCAGGGTGATATTGTCGGCCAAACCTATCAAGGGAGCGCGGTCTTCAACGTCATCATGCTCCTCGATTCGACCAGCCGCCGTAATCTTACCGATATCGGTAACCTCCCCCTGCACACCTCGGATGGAAGCTTCGTGCTGCTCAAGCAGGTGGCCGATGTCTATGAGGCGACGGGCCGCTACCAGGTCATGCACTTGGGCGCGCAGCGGCTGCAGACGGTGACGGCGAATGTCGCCGGCCGCGCCGTGACCGCTTTCGTCAAAGATGCTAAAGCGGCCATCGCGGCCCACGTGCAGCTCCCGATTGGGACCCATATTGAGTTTACGGGCGCGGCTCAGGGCCAGTCGCAGGCGCAACGCAATCTGATCATCAACTCGCTCATCGCCGGGGCCGGCATCATCCTGTTGCTCTCCATCGTCACGCGCGGCTGGCGCAACCTAGTATTGGTGCTCGTCAACTTGCCCTTTGCTTTGGTCGGTGGCGTGCTTGCGGTGTTCGCCACCGGCGGCATGTTGTCGCTCGGCTCGATGGTGGGCTTTGTAACCTTGTTCGGCATCACGTTACGCAACTCCATCATGATGATTTCGCACTACGAGCACCTCGTCGAAGTCGAGGGGCGCCGCTGGAACGTGGCGACGGCCGTTGAAGGCGCTGCCGA
Organism: Gammaproteobacteria bacterium; assembly: GCA_025355445.1. Taxonomy (GTDB): domain Bacteria; phylum Pseudomonadota; class Gammaproteobacteria; order Steroidobacterales; family Steroidobacteraceae; genus Bog-1198. The sequence continues at coordinate 15,183 of JANXZQ010000388.1, read as the reverse complement.
TCGGCTCGTGCCGATTCTGATGACCTCGCTCGTCACCGCCCTTGGCCTACTGCCGCTCGCCATCGGCATGAGCGACCCCGGGCGCGAGATCGAAGGACCGATGGCGGGCGTGATTCTGGGCGGCCTAATGACCTCCATGGCGCTGAACCTGCTCGTGCTGCCAACGCTTGCGCTGCGCTTCGGGCGCTTCGTGCCGGCGATGGATGAGTTCGGGACCGAACCCGCGCACGCAGCGAGGACCGATGAGTAGAGCGCCCCGTGGCACATTAACCAGCGGTGGCCCAAGCGTGCTCTTCATGATCGTGCTCGCCAGCGGCAGTGGCCTCGCGATATGGTGAAAGGCGCCGCAGCGAGCGCTAAGCGCTTGCCGCCCGGCATTTGGGCACTCGGGTTGGTGAGCCTCTTTATGGATGTCTCATCCGAGATGATTCATAGCCTGTTGCCGGTCTTTCTGGTCGGAACCCTCGGGGTCGGCGCCCTCACGCTGGGCATGATCGAAGGAATTGCTGAGGCGAGCGCCTCGATCGCGAAACTATTCTCAGGTGTGTGGTCCGATCAGCTCGGCCGGCGCAAGCCCCTGGCCCTTCTCGGCTATGGGCTCGCCGCGTTGACGAAGCCGCTGTTTCCGCTGGCAGACTCGGCCTTCGCCGTGCTCAGCGCCCGGTTCATCGATCGCATTGGTAAGGGGTTGCGCGGTGCACCGCGCGATGCGCTCGTGGCCGATCTCACGCCGCCCGCACAATTGGGTGCCGCGTATGGTCTGCGTCAAGCGCTCGACACCGTGGGCGCATTCACAGGGCCGCTGGTGGCCATCGGGCTCATGCTCTGGCTCGGGGGTAACATTCGAGCCGTATTCTGGATTGCGTGCGTACCAGGCGTGATTGCGGTGGCGATACTCGCCTTCGGAGTCACCGAGCGTCGCGCGCCCCACTCGGAGCACAGACCCGCGCTGACGTTTAATCCACTCGCTGGCGTGTCGCTCAAAGCTTTCCCCAAGGAATTTCACTGGGTGCTGCTCATCGTTGTGAGCTTCACGCTGGCGCGATTTTCCGAAGCGTTTCTGATCTTGCGCGTTTTGGATGCCGGCGTGCGGCCGGCATTTGCGCCCCTAGCGCTGGTCGCGATGAATGCCACCTATGCCGTTTCGGCCTACCCGTCCGGCCGCCTCTCTGACCACTGGCCCCGCCCTCGATTGCTGATGATCGGCTGTCTCGTCCTCGTGCTGGCGGATATCGCGCTTGCGCTAGGACAGACACGAGTGTGGGTTTTCGTCGGCATTGCGCTGTGGGGTGTTCACATGGGCATCACCGAGGGGTTGCTCGCCGCGCTCACCGCCGCCGCCCCGCCGACGCTGCGTGGCACAGCCTTTGGAATCATGAATCTCGTACGGGGCCTCGCAATGCTGCTCGCAAGCGCGGTGGCTGGCGCCCTATGGCAGTTCGCCGGCGCGAAGACCACGTTTCTGGCCGGCGCAATCTTCAGTGTAATGACGATGGGATTGGTCGCGTTAAGGATTAGAGTGGTTTCCCGAACGTAACAATTGCACCTCCCCCGATCATTAACGCGTCACCGATTGGGATTTCGCATCGAAGGAAAGACACTCCACCCCGCATCAACTCGACTCCTTGAGCAACGGAGTGACAATGCGCTCCAAACGCTCGACCGTCCACGTCGAGTCTTTCTCTTTCCAGCCGTCGTTGACCAGTCGACCCTCTCGATTGATCGTAAAATTGACCGGGATATGCCAGATACGGCCATACCCTGGCAGAGTCGCCCGCTCGAGAAAGCCCACGGGGAAGCTCAAGGTCTGCGCCACGTGCTGTACCTTGGACAGATCCTCCGGGGAATCCAATGTGAACCCCGGCACGGTGAGGCCCTCAGCCGCATGCTGCGCCGCATAGGCCGACAGCAGCGGAAATTCTTCGCGGCACGGACCGCACCAGGTGGCCCAGAAAGTAAGGATGACCACACGGCCTTGCAGCTCCGAGGTTGATAGTCGTTGTCCGTCGAGCGCGACTAAAGTCGCAGCTGGCGCAGGTTGACCGACGCGCAGTTCATTCGCTTAACTTGGGCGTGAATAGCGCATCAAGTCCCATCACACTCAATGCTGCCGCACCGCGCAGCAGCGCGCGGCGTGATGGCGATTCAATGGTCATGTGACCGCTGCAATTATGCCGCCGCTCGAGCACTGCATTTCAAAACGCATCATTGCCGAGCGCGGGGTGCGACATGGAGTGTTAAATTTGGTGAACGTTGAACTGAGCGCACCGCACACCCACGATGGGAGTACCCATCGTCACCTCAAGCCGCATCATTAGACTCTTGCCGATGGATGAACGCCGGCAGCGGCAAGCAATCGGGGATTAAGCGTTGGCCCTGGCGGCTTCAGTGCGGTTCGGCCACACACGGCATTCGTGTTTTTATGAGTAAACCAAAATCGCTACACAGCTGCCAGTAGGCTGGCAGTAGAAAACGGCCGGCTTTTTTCCCGTGACTTTTTTCCACCGCAAGATCCTGTTTTATATGGGATTTTTGAATGGCGGAGAGGGAGGGATTGCTCGCGGCTACGCCGCTCGTCCTTCGCTGCGCTCCGGACCGTCGCAGCTGCGCTGCAACGTCCAAAATCGCCCGCGGCGATTTTGTCGAACCCCATTGTCAACATCTCGGGTTCGAATCCCCGCTTCGTGGCTGCCACGACTGAGTGATTGAAACCGACGAGAATTGATATGCCTTATGGCGGAGAGGGAGGGATTCGAACCCTCGAAGGGCTTTTGACCCTTACGCCCTTAGCAGGGGCGCGCCTTCGACCACTCGGCCACCTCTCCGGGTCAAGGACTAGCCCATTCGCGGAGCGCGGGATGATACCCGCCTCGAGCAGTCCAGGTAAAGCGATAGGGGGCTAAACGCTACGAGCGCTCAAGCGTCATCGACAATTTTGGCTGCCGGGGCGCCTGTTCGGGAGTCTAGATCTTCCTCGCGCTTGATACGCTCGTAGATCTCTTCCCGGTGCACGGCCACGTCCTTCGGTGCATTGACTCCGACCCGGACTTGATTGCCCTTCACGCCCAACACAGTCACGGTAACCTCGTTACCGATCATCACGGTCTCGCCGACACGCCTGGTTAATATCAACATATAAGTGCTCCTAACTTCCTTGGCATTGCAGCGAACAATTTAACTACCACTGTGGGATAAGGCATCGCCATCAAGCGTTCGTTCCCCGCCCGAAACCCGTGAATATCACATACCACGGATTATCGACCCGGGCCAAAAACACTGAAGGCCGTCCAAGAATACTAAAGGCAATCGACACAACTTGCCATCAGAAAAAACAATACGTTCAATTAGCCAGGCGGTCGCGTATCAGGGTTTCCACTCCCGCGAGCGCCTTGCCGAGATTCTCAGGCTGCGTTCCACCGGCCTGCGCAAAGTCGGCGCGGCCACCGCCCTTGCCGCCGATCTGCGCGGCGACGGCGCCTGCAATTTCCCCCGCCTTCATCCGGGTCAGCAAATCCGCGGAAACACCCGCCACCAATACGACTTTACCCTCTTGCACCGTAGCCAAAACGACTACGGACGATCCTAACTTACCTTTCAATTGGTCAACCGCATCGCGCAACGACTTGGCGTCCGCCCCGTCAATTTGCTCCGCCAAAACCTTAATGCCGCCCACGTCCTTTGCGCGAGATGTCAAATCGCCGCCCTGGCCGCTGGCGAGTTTGGATTTGAGCTGCTGCACTTCCTTTTCAAGCCTGCGCGAGCGCTCGACGAGTTCGCGAACTTTTTCGTCAACGTCGTCGCGGCTGCCACGCAGCATTGCGGCAATGTCGCGCAGCACCTGTTCGGTATGTACAACCCACTCGTAGGCCATTTGGCCGGTGACCGCTTCCACACGCCGCACTCCGGCCGCAACTCCCGACTCACTCAGGACCTTGAATAAACCGATGTCGCCTGATCGTTGGACGTGCGTGCCGCCGCAGAGTTCCATCGAGAAATCACCGATCGACAACACTCGAACGTCGCTCTCGTATTTCTCGCCGAACAACGACATCGCGCCCGCGGCGACGGCGTCATCCAATGCCATTACGCGAGTTTCCACAGACGTATTACTGCGGATGGCGGAATTTACGAGCTCCTCAATTTGCCGTAATTCCTCGGGTTGCAGCGCCTGTGTGTGGGAAAAGTCGAAGCGCAATCGATCGGCCGCTACCAGAGATCCTTTTTGCTCCACATGCTCGCCGAGTACTTTGCGCAGCGCCGCATGCAGCAGGTGAGTGGCCGAATGATTGAGCGCGATGGCGGTGCGGCGCTGCTGATTTACAACTGCTTCGACGCTGTCGCCGACCCGCAGCTCGCCGCTGTCGAGCACGCCCACATGCGCGAACGACGCGCCGATTTTCTGCGTGTCGCGCACCGTGAAGTGCGCCGCTGCGCCGCTGAGAATGCCGGCATCGCCGATTTGACCGCCGCTCTCCGCGTAGAACGGGGTGTGGTCGAGCACGACCTGGCCCTCTTGACCCGGCCGCAGCGCATCTACGATCGCCCCGTCGAATATCAGCGACGTCACGACGCCTTGGTCGTTTAAACGATCATAGCCCAGGAAATCCGTCTTGCCGGACAGCTTGAGTGTGTCGCGCAGTTCCGAGCCAAACTTGCTGGCCGCGCGGGCGCGCCCGCGTTGCGCGTCCATGGCAGCGTCAAAGCCCGCCTGATCGATGCTAAGGCCCCGCTCGCGCGCCACATCGGCAGTCAAATCGAGTGGGAAACCATAGGTATCGTACAGTCGAAATACCGTTTCCCCGGGGATCACGGTCGAGGTCAACTTCGCCGTTTCCGCATCCAGCAGCGCCATGCCGGTGGTCAGCGTCTCCGCGAAGCGAGTCTCCTCTTGGGCGAGGATTTGCGTGGCGCGCGCCTCGCCGCTCACCAGCTCCGCGTAGTAGCCGCCCATCTCCCTCACCACGCTGGCAACCAGATTATGGAAAAAAGGTTGTGCCTGACCCAACTTGTGTCCATGGCGTATGGCGCGCCGGATGATGCGTCGCAGTACATAGCCGCGGCCCTCGTTGGACGGCACGACGCCATCGACGATAAGGAACGTGCAGGCGCGAATGTGATCGGCAATCACCCGCAGACTCGAGGATTCGAGATCCTGGGTACCGGTAACTTCGGCCGCGGACAAAATCAGCGACTTGAACAAGTCGATATCGTAATTGCTGTGCACGCCCTGCATGACTGCCGCTACCCGCTCCAAACCCATCCCGGTGTCCACCGAGGGTTTGGGCAGGGGCACCAGCACGCCGTCCGGCATGCGGTCATACTGCATGAACACCAGATTCCAAATCTCTACATAGCGATCGCCATCCTCGTCGGGCGAACCTGGGGGGCCACCGGGGATCTCCGCACCGTGATCATAGAAAATCTCCGTGCAGGGACCGCAGGGTCCGGTCTCGCCCATGGACCAAAAGTTCGATTTCTCCCCCATGCGCGTGCAGCGCGTGGGATCGATTCCGATTTCCTCGGTCCAGATACGCACCGCCTCGTCGTCCTCCTGGAACACCGTCACCCACAGCCGGTCTTTGGGTATGCCCAACGTGCCTGTAATGAAGTTCCAGGCAAAATGAATGCCTTCCCGCTTGAAATAATCGCCGAAGCTGAAGTTGCCAAGCATTTCGAAGAACGTGTGGTGTCGTGCGGTGTACCCCACGTTCTCCAGATCGTTGTGCTTGCCGCCGGCGCGGACGCAGCGCTGCGCGGTGGCGGCACGCGAATAATCGCGAACCTCCTTGCCGAGAAATAGATCCTTGAATTGGACCATGCCCGCGTTGGTGAACAACAGCGTAGGGTCATTTCCGGGCACCAGCGAACTCGACGGCAGCACCGCATGGCCGTTCTTGCGAAAGAACTCCAAGAAACTGCCCCGGATTTCCGTGCTCGTCATCGATTTCAATCTAGCTTCGCGTTTCATGTCTCTAGGGTGTCTGCGTCAAGGTCCGTATCAAAGCCTAAGGCCGTTCGTATCTGGGCGCTCGTGAAACCTCGGTAACCTAGGAATCGCGCCTGGCGCTGCCTGTCAATGTAATTGCCCGGCAACGCCGCGCCAAATTTCTTCTGCCGAGCTTTTCGCAAGTGCAAAATCCAGTCCGGAAATGCATCCAGCCACTCCTCGCTCAGAATCCCTTCCAGGCCGTGTCGGCGCAGATCCGCGCGTATGCGCAGCGGTCCCTGGCCGCGGGCCGCATGATAGGCCACGAAATTCTCCGTGAACCGCCGATCATCGAGTAATTTATCGCCGCGCAGTGCATCGATTAGCGGCGCAACGACCACTACATCGTAACCTTTCTCGAGGAGTTTGCGGTGTAAATCGCCGCACGCATGGTCGCGGCGGCCCAGCGCGTCAAGCGCCGCCGCGCGAGCCGCAAGGGCATCGAGCGGGTCTACCTCGTGGCGACCCAGGGCGCTACGCCTCTTTGACGTCGCCACCCCGATTCATGGTCGCCTTCTCAGGAATCAACTTGGCGCGAATTTGCGCCTCGATGTCCTTGGCAATCTCAGGATGTTGCTGCAGGAAGGTGCGGGCGTTGTCCTTTCCCTGTCCAATTCGCTCGCCCTTGTAGCTGTACCAGGAACCGGATTTTTCCACGAGATTGTGCAGCACGCCGATCTCGATGAGTTCGCCTTCCTTAGAGATGCCCGTGCCGTACATGATTTCGAATTCAGTCTCGCGAAACGGCGGCGCCACCTTGTTCTTGACCACCTTGACCCGGGTCATCGAGCCCACCACTTCCTCACCGCTCTTGATCGCGCCGATGCGCCGAATATCCAGGCGCACCGATGAATAGAACTTCAGCGCATTGCCGCCGGTGGTGGTTTCGGGATTGCCGAACATCACGCCGATTTTCATGCGGATCTGATTGATGAAAATCACGATGGTGTTCGAGCGCTTGATATTGCCGGTCAGTTTGCGCAATGCCTGCGACATGAGCCTGGCATGCAAGCCCATGTGTTGATCGCCCATCTCGCCTTCGATTTCGGCCTTCGGCGTGAGCGCGGCGACGGAGTCGACGACCACGACATCGACCGCGCCGGAGCGCACCAGCATGTCGGTAATTTCCAGGGCCTGTTCGCCCGTATCCGGTTGCGAGACCAACAAGTCGTTGACTTTCACTCCCAACTTTTCCGCATAGACAGGGTCGAGCGCGTGCTCGGCATCGACGAACGCCGCTGTGCCGCCGTGGCTTTGCGCCGAGGCGATGATGGCTAGAGTCAGCGTAGTCTTGCCCGAGGACTCCGGCCCGAAAATTTCGATGACACGGCCGCGAGGAATACCGCCGACGCCGAGCGCGATATCGAGCCCCAGCGATCCCGTGGGGATCGAATCCACCTCGTAGGTGGCGCCGGCATCGCCCAAGCGCATCACCGAGCCTTTGCCAAACTGTTTTTCGATTTGGCTCAGTGCAGCCGCGAGAGCCTTCTTGCGATTCTCATCCATAGCGTTTCCTCAACAAAGTGTGACGCTATTATTTCATATTCAGCGCCCAACGCTCATCTCATATGCAACGAAATTGCAGAGATTTTCTACGGTTTCGCTCTTTCATCCAGTAGTGACCAAGTGTCGAGTACTGTATAAACCGAGCTCCTTAGCGCGCAAGCAAGCCATGGAGTGCCGCGTATACGGTCTTGCGGCGCACAGCGTCACGGTCGCCGCGAAAATGCTTGAGTTGCACGGCAACATGTATTTTCGGACCGCGACGCACGGCCCAAGCCAGCCAAACGGTTCCGACCGGCTTGCCCGGCGCGCCGCCGTCCGGCCCGGCGATTCCCGTCACCGCCACTGCCGCCTGCGCGCCGCTGCGCTTGAGCGCGCCGGCGGCCATCGCGCGCGCCGCGGCCTCGCTCACGGCCCCATGCTTCCGTAGCACCGAGCGCGGCACCCCGAGCCGCAAGGTCTTGGATTCATTACTGTAGGTGACGAAGCCCTCAGTGAACCATTGCGAGCTTCCGGCAACGTCGGTGAGCGCCTTGGCAATCCAACCGCCGCTACAGGATTCCGCCGTCACCACTTGGCGTTGGCTGACCAGCAGCCGCCGGCCGATGCGTGCGGCGAGCCGCGCAAGATCTTCGTCGGAGTTGCGCATCATCGCCTAGAACCTCGGCCACGTAAGATGATCTTTATTGATCGACGCCAAGTCAGGTGTCCCCGCCTGGCGCATGATGCTGCGCAGTTCGCGAGTCAGAATATTGGCGATCTCTTCAACCCCCGGCTGACCGAAGGCAGTAAGCCCCCACGCGTATGGGCGTCCGATGCCGACAGCCGTCGCGCCCAAAGCCAGCGCCTTGAAGATGTCGGTGCCGCGGCGGATGCCGCCGTCGATGAACACAGGTATCCGCCCGTCTACGGCGGCCACGATTTCCGGAAGGCATTCGATGGTCGATCGCAGCGTCTCTTCTTGTCGTCCGCCGTGATTCGATACGATGATTCCATCCACACCCGCATGCATCGCGATTGCGGCGTCTTCCCCCGTCACCACTCCTTTCACCAGGAATTTGACCGCCACCAATTTGCGGACGCGTTCGAGATAATTGCCCGACATGCTCGCCGGTGCGAGTTCGGTGACGTGTGACACATCGATGCCCGCGAACAGGGGCGCCCTAAGCCACATATCATGCTTGCCACCGACGTGACATTGGGTGCACACGCGGTCGTCGTGCTGCATGGCACGCCGCAATGTCTCGGAGTTGCGGCCGGGAGGCGAGTCGACGGTGAGTGCGATCGCGGGGCAACCCGCCCTCTCGGCCCGATGCACGATGGCTTCGGTCACGTTCCAGTCGTCCGTTGCATAGAGTTGCTGCCACACGGGCGCCTTGCGCGCAGCGAGCACGTCCGGCAGCGGGCTCGACGCGCCGGCAGACAACATCATCTGGAATTCCCGGCTCGCGGCCGCGCGCGCCACGGCGACTTCCGCTTCCGGATGAAAGGCGCGCAGGCCGGAAACGGCCGAGAAATAGATCGGCTGCTTCCACTGGCTGCCCCAGATGCTGCGGCCGGTGTCGAGCCTGCTGACGTCGACAAAGCGCCGCGAGCGGATCTCGATGCGCGAATACGCATCATGATTCAAGAATACCGTGCGGTCGTCATCCACTCCCGTTGCGAGATAGCCGAAATGCGCCGGCGGCAGTTTGGCCCGCGCCAACGCTTCGAAATCGGCGACACTGAGTACTTGGTCCGCGGTGAGCGGCGCCGCCTCGGGGCTCGGCACCACGGAGGCCGCGCCCAATCCAAGGCGTGGCAGGCCGGCCAGCAAGGGACCTCCCGCCAAACCCCCAAGTAACCGGCGGCGCGTGCGAGAGTGCGAGTCATTGGTGTGCATGGCTTACCTTATGGATATTGTGGTTGTCGATAACAGCCCTGGCTGATAGCAAGAAAGCCCAACTCCGTCAACACAAGGCTTGCGTCACAGTATTCGCGCTATCCATGACGCCCCACATTCCACTACTATCTCTCTCTATGTTTGCACATTTCTTCAACACCGCAGAAGTCGATCGCTTCGCGGACTGGGTCATCGGCGAGTTCAAGCGCGAGCTCCCGCCGGCGAGGCATCCACCGGCGAAGGACGTCTCCAATCGCGCCAACAAACTTGATCAAGTCATCGCCAATAAGACCGGCGAATTCGTCAAGACGGCCAAGCTGAATATCTACAAAAAAGCCCGTTTCGCCTCGCGGGTCCGCGACGGCCTGCGAGCTCTGGGATATACCGATTCGTTCGTCAAGTCGATCACCTATAACTTGATCTCCCGCGTGCAAAAAGCAAAGAACTAGAAAAGCTCGATATGATCGGGCGGTAGACCCGATTGATATCGGTCGTACGCATGCCGGTATGCGCTCTCCAATGCCCTGGTAAAAGCGCGAGTGTCGAACAACGGCGTCGTTAGCCGATTCTTGTCGAGCGCCTGCCTGATCTGCGAGAGTCGCTGCGGATTCTCGGCGAGCTGTACCGCCAACTCTTCGTATTTCTCCGGCGCGGTAGTGATCAACTCCGGCAATCCGATGGACTTGAGCAGACTAGCCGCCACGCGGCCGGCAAAGGATTCGCCAACGCGGGTGAGTACCGGCAATCCCGCCCAGAGCGCGTCGATTGCCGTCGTGTGGGCGTTGTACGGCAGCGTATCCAAAAATAAATCTGCGACGCGATGCCGCGCCAGATGATCAGCCATCGACGGCACCCGATCGGCGAAAATCAGCCGATTCTCGTCTATGCGTCGCCGCGCCGCCTCCCGCTGCAGGTTGCCGGTCACCACCGTGTTGTGCCGAGACAGCCAAAGCACGCTGCCCGGCACTCGACTCAGAATGCGCATCCATCCGTCGAATACGTCCGGCATGATCTTGTAGCTGCTGTTGAAACTGCAAAACACGAAGCCCTGCGCCGGCAGTCCCAATTCCTCGCGCGTGCGCCTCGACTCCTCGACCACCCGCGTCGAGTCATGCGGCAGATAGCTATGCGGCAGGTAGATGATCTTCTCGTTGTAGTGCACCCGCTGTTCGGGCGGAATGACGGTCCGATCGCCGATCAGATAGTCCATGTATTCGGCGCCCATCGTCCCCGGATACCCCAGGTAGTTGATCTGTATCGGAGCGGCACGCCGGGCAAATACGCCGCTTGGGCTGCCGCCCGTGTACCCCGCGAGATCGACCGCGACGTCAATCTCGAGCCTTCGGGCTAGCTGCGCAACGTCTTGATCGGACCGGCCGCGTATGTCCTCGAACCGATCAAACGCGCTCTCCAGGCGCTTGCGCATGGCATCTTGTACGGGGGGACCGTACGAGAAGGCGGTCACTTCAATCTTGCGCCGATCGTGAGACTCGAGAACCTCCGCCATGAGCACGGCCACCGGGTGTTCGCGAAAATCTCCGGAGAAATATCCCACGCGAAGCCGGTCGCGTGACTCACGCTTGAGAATCGGCGGGACGTCACGAATCGGCGGGCATTCCTCGCGCACCCATATCCGGGCGACCTTCTGCTGCAAGTGCGGCGCGTCAAGCAGCGCTAAAATCGGGAAGGGCGTCGAAACAGCTCGATCGGCTGCAATGCCCGCGGTAATGCGCGCAACGTCGGTTGACAGGTCCCTCCAGTCGCATACGTTCATTTTCGCGTACCGGGACATACCCAGAGCAAAGCGCCGATCCGGATCGAGCGCTATCACCTGCTCGTAGCTCTCGATCGCCTGAACGAACCGCATCATCTGCACCAGCGCGACGGCTCGCTGCTCGTGCGCTTCCACATCGCGCGGCCGCAAGGCAATGGCTCGATCGAAGCTTTCGACTGCAGCCTCATGTCGCTTGAGCCCCGCCAGCAGTTTCCCACGGTTGGTATACGCCTCCGCCAAATTCGGGTTGAGGGCGATGGCCCTATCAAGACAGGCGAGGGCTGCGTCCCAGCGCCGCAATTTCATCAGCGCGACGCCGCGGTTGCATTGCGCTTCTGCGCTCGACGGATTGAGTGCCAGCGCGTGGTCAAAATCCGTCAGGGCATCCTCGCCTCGATCGAGCCGTTGCCGCGCGGTGCCCCGCCCAAAATACGCTTCGAAGAAATTCGGTTGAATCTCAATGGCGCGGTCATAGCTGGCCACCGCTTCCTCCGACCGGCCGAGTTCATTGAGCAAATTGCCGCGGTTGCAGTAGCACTCGACATAGTCCGGTTTGAGTGCAAGCGCTCGATCGAAGCTTGCCAACGCCTCTTCCTGCCGCCCCAGCGAACGCAGCACGGAGGCTCGATTGAAGAAGACCAGGGCGTCGCCGGCATTGACGGCGATGGCTCGATCATAGCTGTCGAGAGCGGCGTCGAGGCGATTCAGCGTGGCCAGCACGACACCTCGATTGCAGAGGGCGAATGCGTAAGTCGGATCAAGCGCTATGGCTGCGTCGTAACTCGCCACCGCCTCAGCAAGCTGCCCCTGATCCTTGAATAAATTGCCGCGCTTGTAGTACGCCAACGCTCCATCGGGCTTGAGTGCAACACGCTCGTCTACGTGTGTCGAAGGGTTCGCTCTGAAAAACTTGAAGAACCGAGACGGCATGGTTCAAGTCTAGCAAAACGCAGTGCGCGCTTTTTTTGCCAGGCGCCTCCCGCAAACGAGAACTTTCGCGGCGTTCCGACGTAAAATGTCATCGCCAGACTTGCCCCACCTCCTCGCCCGCCTAACCAATTGTATTAATTGAACTAAACGAAGACGGACACTACTGATGATTGACGCTATTCGGTCCAAACTGGCGGCGGCGGCCCCACGAACTCGACTGCTGGTACTGCTGGCTATGATAGGAATCGGCGCGACGCATTGTGCGCCAATGTCGTGGAACGACGAAAGTCGGATGGCTACCATTCAATCGATCGTAGAATCTCACACCCTGATTATCGAGCATACGGACTTCGCCTCGACCGGCGACAAAGTATTCGTTGACGGGCATTTCTATAGCGATAAACCGCCCATGCCTGCTTTCCTTGGCGCGGGGATCTACTTTCCCCTATACACGCTGGGAGTGCGCTTGCGCGAAGGCCCGAGCGCGGCTTACTGGTTGATCACGTTGTTCACCGTGGGACTGGCGTGGATTTTAGGAACTCTCGCGATATTCGCAGCGCTGCGCTTCACGGATCTGGATGAGGAAGGCCGCTTTCTGGTGAGCTGCGCGCTGGGGTTCGGCTCGACCTTCATGACGTGGTCGACCACCTTCAATAACCACGAACTTGCCGCGGGTTTCTTAGCGATAGGTTTTTTCTTTGTGTTGCGCGCCAGGTTTGATGGGAGGGCGATCGATCTGCTTTGGGCTGGCCTATTTTTATCTTTGGCAGGGGTTTGCGATATCCCAACCGGAGTGTTCTACCCAATCTTTTTCATCTATGCATTGGCGAGCAAAGATTTAAGGTCCAAGTGGCTTTTCTACATTCTTCCATTGGCGCTCACCGCGCTCCCCACGGCGCTGGCCAATTATTCGATCCATCACAGCATCATGCCGGTACAGATCTACCGCGAATATTTCCAATACCCCGGCTCGCCCTGGAATGGATCGCCGGATCTATCCGGCATCCAAACGAACGCGGTTGCCTTTACGTTTCGCTATGCCCTGCTGACGCTCGTGGGGCCGATGGGATTCTTGATCTACAATCCCTTGCTGATCATCGCGGTCTGGTATTGCGTCAGAAACGTGCCGGCGAAGTTCAGGTTTCATGCGGAGTGCATCTGCGTACTCGCGGGATCAGCACTTTTGGTCTCCTACTACTGGGCTACAACCAGCAACTTTAGCGGCTGGAGTTACAGCATTCGTTGGTTTGTACCGATATTGCCGCTTACTTTCTTCTTTTTATTTCCGTACCTGCTTGGCTCGACGGCTCGCCGCCGCAAGGTTTTCACCGGCGGCCTTGCCGTATCGGTCGCCATTGCCTTTGTGGGGGCGCTCAATCCCTGGTCGTCGCTCGCGTATAGTAATGTTCCGTTCGTGGCGAACATCGAGCAATTCGTAAATCACTTGCTGCATCCCGGCCAGATATACGTCAAGCCTCGTCAACCGGAATGAGTAGCGCGGGAGAAAGCGCGGCCCACACCCCCATGATGCAGCAGTACCTGCGCATCAAGGCGCAGCATCCCGATGTGCTGTTGTTCTATCGCATGGGCGATTTCTACGAAATGTTCTATGACGATGCGCGCCGCGCCGCGCAGCTTCTGGACATCGCACTCACGCAGCGCGGCGCTTCAGCCGGGGCGCCCATTCCCATGGCCGGCGTACCCGCGGTCACTCTCGATACCTATCTCGCGAAACTGGTGCGCAAGGGCGAATCGGTGGCGATCTGCGAGCAGCGCGGCGAACCCGGAAAGCTCAAGGGGCCGATGGAGCGCGAAGTGGTGCGCATCGTCACCCCGGGCACTCTCACCGATGAGGCCCTGTTGGACGAGCGGCGCGACAATCTGCTCGCCAGCGTCTGCGGGTCCAACGGCCGCTTCGGCCTCGCCTGGCTGGATCTTTCCGCCGGCCGCTTCAGCATCATGGAACTCGCCGGCATCCCTGCCCTCGAGGCGGAGCTCGAGCGGCTGCGTCCCGCTGAATTGCTCGCGCCCGATGGCCCCCAGGGCATCCTCGCACAGTCCTCCGGCCTCAAAGATCGGCCCTGGCGGATGCGCGCGCCCTGGCATTTCGACACGGAATCCGCGACTCGCGCCCTCACCGAACAATTCCGCACCCGCGATCTGGCCGGTTTCGGTTGCGCCGACAAGCCGTTGGGGATTGCGGCGGCCGGCGCCCTGCTCGCCTACGTGCGCGAAACGCAAAAATCGGCTTTACCCCATCTGTTGTCCATCACCACCGAAGAGCGTGACGCCGCGCTCATCATGGACCCCGCCACCCGCCGCAATTTGGAGCTGGACGAGAGCCTCGCCGGCAAACCGGAAATGACTCTGGCGGGCGTGTTCGATCACACGGCCACCGCGATGGGGGGCCGCATGCTGCGCCGCTGGCTGCATCGGCCGCTGCGCGATCGCGATATCTTGCGCATGCGCTACGACGCGGTCGCGACCCTGATGCAGTCCGGTGACTACGCCGCGCTCGCAGTTCCGCTCAAAGCCATCGGCGACCTGGAGAGAATCGTCGCCAGAATCGCGCTGCGTTCGGCACGGCCGCGGGACCTCGTGCAGCTGCGCGCGGCGCTCGGCGTCCTGCCTCGTCTGGAGCAGACTCTCGGGACCACCTCCTCGCCCCTGCTGCAGCGACTCGCCGGTGAAATCTTTCGCGACACCCAGGATCACCGGCACGACCAGGCCCTGCTCGCCAAGGCCATCGTCGACTCACCGCCGCACTACCTTCGCGACGGGGGCGTAATCGCCGGCGGTTACGATGCAGAGCTCGACGAGCTGCGCCTGCTCGGCAGCAACACCGAGCAGTTCCTGCTCGATCTGGAGAAAAAGGAGCGCGAGCGCAGCGGCCTTTCCAGCTTGAAGCTGGGCTTCAATCGGGTGCAGGGGTTCTTCATCGAAGTGAGCCGCAGCCAGGCCGACAAAGTGCCCGCGGACTACCTGCGCCGGCAAACAGTGAAATCGGCTGAGCGCTTCATCACCCCCGAGCTCAAGTCCTTCGAGGACAAGGTGCTGGGCGCGCGCGATCGGGCGCTGGCACGCGAGAAGGCGCTGTACGAGGCACTC